>JANWKL010000015.1 GCA_025451375.1 Steroidobacteraceae bacterium | reverse complement strand
GTGTTGCGGTTGATGCGGACGGCTGCCCGATCAAGATCGATGTAGTGCTCGAGGGCGTGACCTTCGAAACCAACTCCGCGGTCCTGACCGCTGCCTCGAAACCCGTCCTGGATGATGTCGCAAAGGGACTCAAGGCCCACCACCGTCTCAAGGTCGAAGTGCAGGGTCACACCGACAGTACCGGGTCGGCGGTCTACAACATGAGGCTCTCGCAGCGCCGCGCCGACGCGGTGCGTGACTATCTGGTGAGCCAGGATGTTCCGGCCGGGCAGCTCACCGCGAAGGGTTACGGCAAGACCGTACCGGTGCAGAGCAATGCAACCGCTGAAGGTCGCGCGCACAACCGCCGCGTCGTCATGCATGTGCTGGAAAACCCGGGAGAGGCGACCATCCACAAGGAAGGTCAGGCCCAGTAGGCCTTAGACTTACGACAAGTCGGGGCCGTGGCCGCAAGGTCGCGGCCCTTTTTTTAGCGGGCGAAAGGCGCGATGCGGCGAGTCCCCGCCGCGGCACTCATCCCTCAAGCCTCAGGCGGGAGCGTATTCCGCAGCCTTGTGAGGCTTGTCCGGAGAATCTCCCGGTGACTCCTCATGCTCAGGCTGCTGCTCGCGCTTGATGCGCTCGTAGATCTCTTCGCGATGCACGGCGACACTCTTCGGTGCGTTAATGCCGACGCGTACCTGATTTCCTTTGACCCCCAGCACGGTGATGGTGACGTCGTCGCCAATCATCACTGTCTCACCGACACGTCGCGTGAGAATGAGCATGTGTATTCCTCTGAATCCATTGTTCTATTCTGCCATTGCGCGTCGATGCTACGCCGAAAGCGCTCGCAAAAGAAAACTCGCCACCGCCACGCTGCAGCCGCCGTGTCCGCAGGCGCCGCCCCGGCCCGGGCACCTGAAGCGGCTCGAATTTCGCGTTCTGACGTCGCATTTCGAACGCCTCAGGTCGCATTTCGATTGTCGCCGGTTGGACTTTGCATGCTAGGCGGGATTCGCCAGCGAATCCGCAACGCTGGCGCTCGCCGCCGTTCCCGTGAGCAGGTGCACGCATGCGTCGCCGGGCATGATGGCGACGCCGCGTAGTCCGAGGCCCAGCAGGGCCCCGCGATCCACCTGTGCCGCATCGGCCACGCCAATCCGAACGCGGCCAGCCGCCGCCTGCACCGTCAGCACATTGCCGCGACCCCCGAGAGCCGCAAGCAGCGCGACCCGGTCGGGCAGACTGTTACCAATTGTAAGCGCCAGGGAACCGACCGCGCCACCCGACACAGCGCGCTGCGCGTCCCGGATCTCGCCGGCGAGCTGGTCGGCAACGGTCCCGACCACCACCTGCAGCGCATTCGCGGAGGGGCGTACCAGTCCGAGTGACCCGAGCCGCGTCAGCGCGCTCGCGTCGACCGCGGACTGACTGGCCACGGTAAGCCGCAGACGCGTGGTACAGGCATTTACGGCCTGCAGGTTTGCCGCGCCCCCGAGTGCTGCGAGCCATTGTCGTGCGCGATCGGCCGCAGGAGTCCCGGGCGCGGACGCGGATGCGGGCATCTCCCCCTGGGCCGGATCGCGCCCCGGGGTCTTCAGATTGAAACGCACGATCACGAAGCGGAACAAGGTGTAGTAGAGCGCGAAATATCCGATACCGACGGGCACGAGCCACAGCGGCCGCGTGGCGCGGTTGAAGTTCAGGACGTAGTCGAAAAGTCCCGCCGAGAAACCGAACCCGAGCCGCACGTGCAGCGCGTTCATGACAATGAAGGCGATGCCGGTGAGGACCGCGTGCACCGCGTACAGTGCCGGCGCGAGGAAAATGAAGGTGAACTCGATGGGTTCGGTGACGCCCGTGAGGAGCGAGGTCAGCGCGATCGAACCTAACAATCCGGCCACCGCCCGCCGCCGCGCGGGAAGCGCGGTGTGATACATCGCAAGACAGGCCCCCGGCAGCCCGAACATCATTACCGGGAAGAACCCCGACATGAATGCGCCGGCGGTGGGATCACCGGCAAAGAAACGCTTCAGATCGCCGGTGACGCCGTGATAGTCCCCGAGCAGGAACCAGGCGATGTTGTTGATGATGTGGTGCAGCCCGGTGACGATGAGCACCCGGTTGAGCACCCCGTAGGCAAAAAGACCAAAGGCGCCGGCATTCAGCACCCAGTGGCTTAAGGCATCCATGCCCTGCTCGAGGTGCTGCCACTGCGTGCCGAAAGCGAACGCCATGATGAGCCCGGCGAACCCGCTGACGATCGGTACGAAACGCCGGCCGCCGAAAAAACTCAGGTAGCTCGGCAGGCTGATGTTGTAAAAGCGGTTGTAGAGCGCGCTTGCGATCAGCCCGGAGAGAATGCCCAGCGGCACGCTGAGCTTGGCGAGTTCCTGCGCTTTGTAAGCGGCGCTGGCAAGGTCCCGTGCCCGGCCCGTCATATCGGCGAGCGCCGCTGGCGGCACCGCGATCAGCACTTCAGCCCCTTTGCTGGCGACGAGATAGGCGACCACGCTGGCAAGCCCCGCCGCGCCATGATTTTCACGCGCCAGGCCGACCGCGACGCCGATTGCGAACAGCAGTCCGAGGTTGGAAAAGATGGCCAGCCCCGCGGCGGCCATCCAGCCCGAATCGAGCAGATCCGGCTGCCCGAGGCGCAGCAGCAGGCCCGCGATCGGCAGCACGGCGATCGGCAGCATGAGGGCCCCGCCCACCTTCTGCAGGCTGGGAAGCACGCTCTTCATCATGGCCGCACCTGCGTGAGCGGCAACGCCTTCGCGAGCAGTGCATGCACCGCGGCGGCGGTATCCGCCGCGAGCGCCTGGCCCGCAAGCTCACGGCACTGTGCCAGGGTGACGCTGCCGATGCGGGCTTTGAGTTGCGGAATCACCGCCGGGACCGCCGAGAGCTCATTCACCCCGAGCCCGATGAGCAGCGGAGCCGCCATGGGTAGGGATGCGAGCCCGCCGCACACCGCCGTGTGGCGTCCGTGCGCGTGTGCCGCCTGCGCGGTGCGGGCGATGAGGCGTAGCACCGCCGGGTGCAGCGCGTCGAGCCGCGCGGCGAGCTGCGGATGCCCGCGGTCCATGGCGAGGGTGTACTGCGTGAGATCGTTGGTACCGATGGAAAGAAAGTCCGCGCTCGCCGCCAGGGAGTCAGCGAGCAAAGCGGAAGCCGGCGTCTCGATCATCACCCCGACTGCAATCTCGCCGAGGACTTTCAGCTCGCGGCGGACCTCATCGAGCATGGCGCGCACCGCGCGCAGGTCCTCGATGTCGGTGATCATGGGCAACAACAACCGGCAGCGTGTCAGCTCGCGCAGGCCAAGCACGGCGCGCAGCTGCGTCCGTAACAGCTGCGGGTATGCCAGGCCGGTGCGTACGCCGCGCAGCCCCAGCGCCGGATTGTCCTCCGGCGGCAACGGCAGGTACGGGATCGGCTTGTCCCCGCCCGCATCAAGGGTGCGGATGGTGAGCGGTCGCGGCGCGAGCGCCGTCGCAATGCCTTCATAGGCCGCGGTCTGCTCATGCTCATCCGGCGGGTCGTGCCGATCCAGGAACAGAAACTCGGTGCGCAGAAGACCACAGCCTTCGGCGCCGTTCTTCACCGCCGCTTCGGCTTCTGCAAGCGAGCCGATGTTGGCGAACACCTCGATGCGGATACCGTCGGCCGTGCGGCACTCGCCTTGCGCCGCCGCCAGTTCGCCGGCGCGGCGGGTGCTGAGCGCCGCGATCTCTCTCCGGGCGCTCGCGAGACGTTCAGGCGTCGGGTGCGTTTCGAGCACGCCGCCCGCGCCGTCGAGGACCAGCGGCGTGCCCTCTGCGACTGCCAGCACCCCGGGCCCCAGGGCGACGAGCGTCGGGATCCCCATGGCCGCGGCGATAATCGACACGTGTGAGGTCGCGCCGCCCCCGGCAAGACCGATTCCCGCGACCCGCGAAGTATCCAGCCCCAGCAGTTGCGACGGCAGCAGCTCGCGCGCGAGAACAATAGAGTGCGCCTTCAGTGCCGGCGCGGTACTGCCGCCCTCGCCCTGCAGCGCCACCAGTACCTGCGACTCAAGATCCAGCAAATCATCCGCCCGCTCGCGCAGACGTGGATCGGGCAGCTGGCGCAGCGTGTCCGCGGCGGCCCGCAGCGCGCTGCGCCACGCGAATCCGGCACTCTTCCCGGTGGCGACCAGCACCTGCGCGGCACTGACGAGTTCCGGATCCTCAAGGAGCGCGCGATGCGCCGCCGCGATCTCGCGTGCGGCCTCACCGTGCCCCGCAGACGGCGCCTCCGCGCGATCCAGGCGTGAGCGCACTGACTCACGCGCGCGGACAAGCCGCGCCGCCTCGGTTGCAGGATCGCTCCCCGCCTCACGTACCTGCGGCTCCGGACGGCTCAGGTGCACGGCCTCACCTACGCCAAGCCCCGCAACCGCAATCACCCCGGACAACAGTCCGTCAGCGGGTATGGTCGCCGCAGCGACCGCCTCGCGCTGCGCGGGCTGTGCGGCAACTGCTATCGCGGGCGCCACCGTTGCCACCGGTGAGGCCAGTACGGCAGCCACCGCCGCCAGCGCCGCGCTCGCATCCGCTCCGGAGGCACTGATCTCAATATCGTCCCCGTGTTGCACGCCCAGCCCCATGAGGGCCACCGTGCTGCGCGCGTTGGCTTGCTTGCCGCGCACGGCCACGCGCACGTCCGCAGCAACATCGCGCACCGCCGCCGCCACGAGCGCCGCGGGCCGTGCGTGAATGCCGTGCTCGAGGCGCACCCGCACGCGGCGTGTCAGGGAGGGCGCAACAGCTGGCGCCGGGATCGGCGCCGCTGCGGTTGCCGTGCCGTCGGTGGAAAAGCCGATTTCCATGAGGAAGTCCCCGACCGCGACGACGCGATCAAGGCTGCGCCGCCGGACACTGAAGCCGCTCCCGCCGGTGATGATCACGGGGGTGAGGAGGCTTTTCGCGCGGCGCGCGAGCAGGTCCAGGTCGAAACTGAGAAGCGCATCGCCGGCGCGCACACGGCTGCCCTGCGCTGCGTGTACCTGGAATCCCTCACCCGCGAGCCCAACGGTGTCGATGCCGACGTGCAGCAGTACCTCGCAACCACCCGGCGTGCGCACGGTTACCGCGTGGCCGGTTGCCGCGACCACGGCAAGTTCGCCGTCGCATGGCGCGTAGAGCGTCCCGGCGGTCGGATCGATAGCGACCCCGTCGCCGAGCAGGCGGGCGGCAAACACCTCATCCGGCACCTCCCCGAGCGGCGTGCTCCAACCCGCCAGCGGAGCCAGGAGGGCAATGGAGCCGGACGTGCCCTCATCCTTCATGGCGCGAGCTTGACCCAGTCGATCGCCCACATGGGATCGAGCCCGTGCTGCGCGAACTTGAAACACAGCTGATGCGTACCGCTGAGGCGCGGCAGCGAAACCGCCGGCAGCACCGTCACGGCGTCGTTGTCCACGGCGGCCGCGAGCGGCAGCACCGTAAGCGGCGGGCCATCGCACTGATCGACACGCACTTCGAGTTCACCGGCGGCGCTGTGGGGAGGATTCAAATGGATGGATTCAACATCCTTGCCGATCTGGAAGTTGAACGGCACCTGACCTACCGCCACGGTGAGGGTGGCGGCCTGCGACAGGTCGGCTGCAGGCAACATCCAGCACGGATCCATAATGTCGATGAGAAACACCGCGCGCGGGCCCGTCACCGGCGCGTCGTCCTCCAGATTCAGCACCAGTTTGTTGCTGCAGGTCTTGAGGTCCTGGCTCATATG
>JANWKL010000014.1 GCA_025451375.1 Steroidobacteraceae bacterium | reverse complement strand
CGGGTTCGCCAAGAGCGTCGTCAGTCGTGAGCCCGTCACGCCCGCGGTTTTGAGTCCGAGCGAGACTTTGTGGGTGGCGCCCGACATGTTGAGTGACACGATGATCGCGGTGCCATCAGCAGCCACCCGCGCGTAACTCAACACGCTTGAGTTGCCCGGATCGAGCATGACGACCCGCCCGTCGCGCAGCGCGGCCCGGGTGCGGCGCAGCGCGATCAGCCGCCGATGCCAGTTAAGAACAGATGCGGGATCAGCGAGCTCGGCTTTTACGTTGATCGAGCGGTAGCTGGCCGGCACCGGAAGCCAGGTGTGCGGATTCTCGCTGAAGCCCGCCTGGGCGTTGGATGCGTCCCACTGCATCGGCGTGCGCTCACCGTCACGACCCTTCTCCTTCGGCCAGCCGGTGATGCCGATGGGGTCGCGCACATCCTGGACACGAGTCGGCGTCGTGGTCGGCTGCCCGATCTCCTCGCCCTGGTAGAGGAGTGCGGCCGAGCGCGAGGTGAGCAGCAGCGCCGCAATGATCTTGGCAATGCCTGAGTTGTGGACGCCGTCCCCATAACGGTCCCAGCTGCGCACGTTGTCGTGGTTATCGAAGACAAAGAGTGGCTGCCCGCCGCCAAGTTCAGTAGCGGCCTCGGTCATGTGCTGGCGGAACGTGTTGGCATCAAGCTTCGCGCCGAGGCCAAAAAGCGTGTCCATGGGCAACTGCAGCTCGTTGTGCCCGGTGCTCCCGTACCACGCCGCGAGGTCCGCAGTCTTCGGCACGTAGGTCTCGCCGATCAGGACGCGCTCGCCCGGGTAGGTATCCGTCATCGCGCGCAGCCGGCGCATGACGCCATGAACCTCGGGGAGATTGTTGGTGTAAACATCACTCAGTTTCGGATCGCCCTGGGCGTTGGTGCCACCGAGTGGCGGCTCATCGCGCAATTGCTGGTCCTCGAAAAGCGTCGTGATCGCATCCAGACGAAAGCCGGCAACACCCCGGTCCAGCCAGAACCGCATGGCGGCGAACATCGCCTGCTCGACCTGCGGACTGCGCCAGTTGAGGTCCGGCTGCTGGCGGTAAAACATGTGGTAGTAGAACTGCCCCACATCCGGCACCCACTGCCAGGCCGGGCCACCGAAGAGGCTGACCCAGTTGTTTGGCGGCAGGTGCTTGCCCGCCGCATCAGTCTTGCCGTCGTTCCAGCAGTAGAAATCATGCTTCCAGGCGGTGCGTGATTTCGAGGCCTCGATGAACCACGGGTGCTGGTCGGAGGTGTGGTTCAGCACCATGTCGAGGATGACGCGGATGTTGTGTTGCTTCGCCTGCGCCAGCAGGTGGTCAAAATCTGCCAGCGTGCCGTATTGCGGATCCACCGCACGGTAGTCGGAAATGTCGTACCCGAAGTCAACCTGCGGGGAGGGGTAGAAAGGTGCGATCCAGATCGCATCGACGCCCAGCTCCTGCAGGTACGGCAGGCGCTGGGCGATGCCGTTGAGGTCACCGACCCCGTCGCCGTTGGAATCCTGGAAGCTGCGCGGGTAGATCTCGTAGATCACCGCGTGCTGCCACCAGGGGTCCGCGTGCTTCGCAGCAGCCGCCCGCGCGCCAGCGGCTGCCACGCACGCACAAAGACATAACAACATGCGCGCTGCGGGCATTGACCACCTCGCAGGTGCCGGGGGTAAATCGCCGCGCTCTCGATTCCGGGGCATGGTCCGCGCATAGTACGCGTAAATGCAGCACGCGAAACCGCAGCTGTCGTTCTGGCAGATCTGGAACATGTGTTTCGGGTTTCTCGGACTGCAGTTTGCCTTTGGGCTGCAGAACGCCAACGTCAGCCGCATCTTCCAGTCCCTTGGCGCCGGACTCGAGCAGGTGCCGTTGTTGTGGATCGCGGCGCCTTTCACGGGACTGCTGGTGCAGCCGTTGATCGGTTATTTCTCGGATCGCACCTGGACGCGACTCGGTCGGCGCCGGCCGTATTTTCTGGCCGGGGCGGTACTGGCCGCCATTGCCCTCATTGCCATGCCGCGCTCGCTCAACCTGTGGATGGCGGCCGCATTCCTGTGGCTCCTGGACGGCGCCATCAATATTTCCATGGAGCCATTCCGCGCCTTCGTGGGCGATCAGCTGAGCCCCAGTCAGCGACCCACCGGCTACTCCACGCAGAGTTTTTTCATCGGCGTCGGGGCGGTAGTGGCGAGCATGCTGCCCTGGCTGCTCGAGCGCGGCGGCGTCAGCAACCACGCGGTGGCGAGCGCGGGCGGCGCGGGCATTCCGGACACGGTGCGCTATGCGTTCGAGATCGGTGCCGCCGTGCTGCTCCTCGCCATCGGTTGGACCGTGCTGCGCTCGCGCGAATATGCGCCGCGCGAGCTGCTGGCGTTTGACGATGCGGTTCCCTCCACCGCTGGTGCGGCGGGCCTGGCGCTCGATCCCCTGCGCGAGCGTCGGCGGGGCCTCATCTGGAGTGTCGCCGGCGCTCTCGCGATTGCCGCAGTCGCGAGCTGGCAACTCGACAAGCAGTTATACCTCTTATGCGCGGGCGCGCTCGCCTGGGGTGTGGCGCAGTGGGTGCATGGCCGCGGCGTGCGCGCGGGTCTCTTCGCCACCATCATGGGGGACCTGGCGACCATGCCGCTGGCGATGCGGCGTCTGGCACCGGTGCAGTTCTTCTCGTGGCTGGCGCTCTTTTCCATGTGGATCTACACCACCGCCGCCGTGGCGCAGGTGGATTTCGGGACCACCGATCCGCATTCGGATGCCTTCAACCGTGGCGCCAACTGGGTGGGCGTGCTGTTCGGCGCCTACAATGGATTCGCGGCGCTGGCCGCCGCCATTATTCCGCTGATGGTGCGCAGGTTTGGCCTGCGGCTCACGCACCTCGTGAATGTCTGGTTCGGCGGTGCGGCGCTGGTGTCGTTTGTCCTGATCCGGGATCCGAACTGGCTGCTGCTGTCCAGGGTGGGGATGGGGGTTGCGTGGGCCTCCATATTGTCGCTGCCGTACGCACGGCTGTCGGACAGTGTGCCGGCCGCCAAAATGGGCCTTTACATGGGAGTCTTCAACTTCTTCATTGTTATCCCGCAGCTGGTCGCGGCGACGGTGCTGGGCCTGCTCTTGCGCGTGCTGTTTGGCGGTGAGCCGGTGTACGCCCTGGTGCTGGGCGGGGTGTGTTTCGCGGTGGCGGGACTACTGGTGTTGCGGGTTCCGCAGCCGCAGACTTGATGGGGCTGCGTCGCGCTGAACTTCGCGCAGTTTCCGCCGCCTAAGGGTCAGGAGTCTCACCATGATCACATCTACTCGTCGAATCCTCATGATCGCCGCGCTCATCGGCTCGTTCGCGCCAGCCGCGGCGCTGCATGCCGCCGAGCCCACGCCAGTGACGGTCAACTTCTCAGCACCCGTGCAGGTCAAGCTTGGGCGCTATGGCAAGGAGGAGGGCGCAGTGCTGCAGGCCAGGATAGAGGCGGCCGTGGCGAGCGCCTGCGACAAGGGTAAGGTTCCCGTAGGCGTCACGCTCGCCGTCACCGTTCTCGACGTTGTTCCGACTCACGCGACCCGCGAGCAGCTGAATGCGGATCCGGCGCTCGATCCCGTATCGACCCGCTATCTTGGCGGCGCGGATCTCACCGGCTCACTGCGCGACAGCAAGAGCGAGGTGCTTGCCACCGTCAAGCACCGCTACTTCCCGGCATCGCTCAAGTGGCGCTCGCGTTCGTTTGATCCGTGGGCGGATGCCAACATCGCCATTGAGCAGTTCGCGGACAAGATGGGCGCCGCGTGTCGGCGCCTGCCCGCTACTTAACGGCTGGCTGAGCGCGCCGCGGGATGCGGCGGAACCGGGCACTGCGCGTTCGCGCCGCATGAGCGCCGCACGACCAGGCGCGTCGGCAGCACCTGCCCCTGGGCCGGATCGTTGTGGATCTGGCGCAGCAGGGTTTCCACCAGCACCTCGCCCGCACGGCGAGTGTTCTGCGCGATGGTGGTGAGCGGCGGGTTGGCGAGCCCCGCGGCCGGTATGTCATCGAAACCGACCACCGAGACCTGCGCGGGCACGTCGATGTGATGCTCCTGCAGGCAGTGCATGGCACCGAGTGCGATGAGATCGCTCGCGCCGACGATGGCGTCAAACGGCGCGCCGCGCCGCAGGAGTTCCTCGGTCGCCGCGTAGCCGGCTTCTTCGGTGGTGATGGCGTCGACCTGCAGCTCCGGAGTGACCGCGACGCTGGCTTCCGAGAGCGCCCGCTGAAAGCCGCTATAACGATCGAGGAATTCGGGGCAGCCGCGGGAGGCTCCGCCGATGAAGGCGAGCTGGCGCCGGCCGAGCGCAATCAGATGCCGCGTCGCATCGTAGCCGCCCTGGCAATTGTCCGATCCAATCGACAGTCCGGGCTGTCCCGCCTCCACCGCACCCCAGCGCACGAAGTGGGTCCCCTGGGCGATCAGCCGCTCGAGGCGCACCCGGTACTGCAGATAGTCGCCGTAGCCCAAGAGGATGAGCCCGTCGGCCCTGCGGCTGTCTTCGTATTGTTCGTGCCAATCGCCCGCCTGCTCCTGGAACGACACCAGCAGATCGTAGCCACGCTGCGCGCAGGCGCGCGTAACCGAGCCGAGCATGGCGACGAAGAACGGGTTGATCGCTGAGTCGTCCGAAGTCGGGTCCTCGAAGATCAGCAGCGCCAGCGTGTTGGAGTGCTGGAAACGCAGGTTCGAGGCGTTCTTGTCGACCGTGTAGTTGAGCTGTTGCGCGACCGCCAAGATGCGCTTGCGGGTCTCTTCGCTGACTTGCGGGCTGCCGCGCAGCGCTCGCGAGACCGTCGGCTGGGATACCCCGGCCCGATAGGCGATATCAAAGGATGTGGCCTTGCCCGGCGTGCGCCCCGGAAGCTTTTCCACGCTCACTTCGCTCCCCCTTCACTCCCTCGCTCGTAAGTAGTATAGGCGCAACAGGCATGAATACGTATGCCGAGCCTTCCGATGCGGCAGGTCCGACCGATAAGCTGATCTGAGTCTCACACGCGAGCCCGTCTTGCGTGTACTTAAGGGGGAATCAGCATGCATCGGTTTAACCGTGTTCAATTGCTCGGGACAGCAGGCTTTGGCCTGTTGATGTTGCTGGCCGTTGCCAGCCCTGCCTATTCACAGGATCAGACTGGGACTACACCCAGCTCGGAAGGGACGCTCGAGACCGTCACGGTCACCGGCGTGCGGGCGGCCATCGAGTCCGCCATCAGCGTCAAGCGCACCTCAGACAACATCGTCGAGGCAATCTCCGCCGAAGACATTGGCAAGTTGCCGGACACCAGCATCGCCGAGTCCATCTCGCGCCTGCCCGGACTGACCTCGCAGCGCTCTGACGGCCGTGCTTCCGACATCAGTATCCGCGGCACCGACCCGCAGTTCGCCACTGGCCTCCTGAACGGACGCGAGCAGGTGAGCACCGGCGACAACCGCGCCATCGAGTACGACCAGTACCCTGCGGAACTCGTTAACGCAGTGGTGGTGTACAAGACCCCGGACGCCGCCCTCATTGGCCAGGGACTGTCGGGCACCATCGCACTGCAGACAATCCGACCGCTCGAATATGGCAAGCGAGCGGTGGTCATGGACTTGCGCGGTGAGAAGAACTCCGATGCCAATCTCGGCGGCGATTCCCACAACAACGGTTATCGCGCCAGCTTCTCCTACGTGGACCAGTACCTCGATCACACGCTCGGGTTCGCCTTCGGTTATGCGCGCCTGTCCTCGCCGGTTGTTGCCAAGGAGTTCGGGACGTATGACCCCTGGGGTCTGAACGGCACCAACCACACAGGGGTCCCGGCGGACGT
>JANWKL010000013.1 GCA_025451375.1 Steroidobacteraceae bacterium | reverse complement strand
GACGGCGGCAACAACTGGTCGCTGGAAGGCTACGTCGATCATGTCAATGCCTGGGGTACCGGTCGCGCGCAGGCGGACTTCGCCGATACGCAGACCGGCCGCAATACCACGCTGACGCTCAATCAGAACTGGTCAGCCACGACCGGCATCCGGCTCAGCACCTCGGCCTTCGTCGAATTCATCCGCGGTGCCCTCTTCAACGATCTGCAGCAGAACAGCACCATCCTCGGGCTGGCTGCCAACGGCGGCGGTCAATTCACGTCGCGCTTGAGCCTCGATGGCAATGTGCAATGGGCGGCGGCCATCCAGGGCCGCGCCGCACCGATCGTGTCCGCCGACGTTTCACTGACCTGGGAGCTGTCTGATCACTGGAAGATCCTGGGTACCTACTACGAAACCCAGACCGGATCCTGGACGCCGCCGACGGTGGTCTCCCCGTTGACGCCGCCGATGGCGACGGTGGTTCCCTCGACCGCCGAGCGCGGCGTATTTCTGACGTTTCGCTACCAGCGAGCCGCGGGGTCACACTTCGCACCCCTGGGCGGTGTGCGCGGCGGCGGATCCGGTGCCATCACCGGAATGGTCTACCTGGATGCCAACAGCAACGGCATCTTCGATGCCGGCGAGGCCGGCGCGCCCAACGTGACGGTAGTACTGGATGGGCGCTTCTCCATCCAGACCGATACCAGCGGCCGGTTCACCTTCCCGGCGGTGGCCGCGGGCCACCATGTGATCAGCGTGCAGCCGGACAACCTGCCGCTGCCCTGGACGCTCACCAACTCCGGGCGCGCGGAGATCAATGTGACCACGCGCGGCAGCACTGAGGTGGACGTCGCCGCGGTGCGTATCCGCTAGGCGCTCAGTTCCGGTCCGCTGCGCGCAGGCGCTCCCCGGGAAACACCCGGGCGCGCGCGGCACGATCAAGCAGGCTGCGGCCAATGCTCGTGACGCTCAGACCCGTCACGTCCTCGATCCGGTAAGGCCTGTTCTCGAGGATTGCTTCGGCCGCGCGCATGCCGCTTCTGATCGCAGGTCCAATGCCCTCCCCCAGGTCACGGGTCGCCAGGCCCGCCGCATCCCCGGTGATGAAGGCGTTGCCCGCTCGTACCACATCCACGCGCCCGCGCAGGTAGTAGCTGAAGCCACCCGGATCAAACTGCGCGCCAGGGGTGAGGCCGGCGCCCAGTCGGGCGGCCAGGCGCGCGAAGTGCGCCTTGATGTCCTCACCGCTGTTCTTGAGGCGCGCCGCAAGGGCGCCGACACCGACGTTGAGCCAGCCTTTTTCCTTGGGCACGTACCAGGAATATCCGGGCAGGCCGTGTTCGAAGAACCACAGGTGGCAGTCCGGATCCTGCCAGTCATACTCGATCTCGTGTTCCAGCGTCACGATCTGCAACTCGTGGGCGCGCGGATTCAGCTCGCGGAAGAGCTCACGATAGACCGGGCAACGCGTGCCGCCCGCACCGATGAGATAACGACAGCGGTACGCCTCATCGACCACGAAGCCTTTTTCGTCGGCGGCAATATGGCGGACGTTGTGCTGCTCCACCGGCGCCCCGGAGCGCTCCAGCAGCCAGGCGTCGAATTCAAAGCGGCGGATGGAATGCTGCACGCACGGCACCGGGATATGCATTCTTCCCAGGTGCACCCGCAGTCGCGGAAATGTCAGCAGGCGATGTGGGTAGGAGGCGAGGTCCATCCCGAGGTCGTGCACCACCTCCGGGGTGATCCAGCCCGCGCACAGCTTCAGGCGCGGCAAACGCTCCCGGTCCAGCACCAGCACGTCAGCGCCCGCGCGCTTGAGTTTCGCGGCGGCGGTGGAACCGGCGGGGCCGCCACCGACAACGAGGACGTCACAGCTGCGCACGTGGGAAGCGCGCCGCCAGATCAGGGGGTGTACAGATGGGCGCGCGTCCAGGCGATGTCGTTGTTGCCGCGGGGCGCGAACAGCACCTGGAACAGCTGCAGCGTGCCGGTCGAGAACGCCGCCACCGAGCCGGCGAGATACAGCCGCCACATGCGCACAAACTTCTCATCGAACATCGCGCGCACGCGCTCACTCGCGCCCTCGTAGTTCGCGAGCCACTGCCGCAGCGTCTGCGCGTAGTGCAGCCGCAGATTCTCGACATCGAGGATCGACAGCTCCCAGGGTTCGAAAATCTCGGCCATCTCCGACAGTGCAGGTGGATGCGCGCCCGGGAAGATCCGCTTCTCGATCCACGGCTGCAGGCGCGCCGGGCTATTGCGCCCAATGGTATGAATGAGTCCGCGACCATGGTCGCCCATGGAATTTGAGGCGATGCGTCCCAGCGTCTCGTAGTTCTTCACGCCCACGTGTTCCAGCATGCCGATGGAGACAAAGGCGTCGTACTCACCGCTGATGCTGCGATAGTCGTCCTCGACGTACTCGACCTGCCGGGCAAGTCCCTCGCGGGCCGCGCGCTCGCGCGCATAGGCGATCTGTTCGTGCGAGATGTTATAGGCGCGCACGCGCACGCCGTAGTGGCGCGCCATGTGCAAGGCAAACACGCCCCACCCGCAGCCCGCCTCAACCACGCGCTCACCGGCCTTCAGCAGCAGCTTCCGGCACACGTGATCCATTTTCGCGGTCTGTGCCTCATCGAGAGTCGCCGTGGGCGTCGGATAGTAGGCGCAGGTGTAGGCCATGGTCTCGCCCAGCCACAGGGCGTAGAAATCGTTGCCGATGTCGTAGTGGTGATGGATGTTGTCGCGTGAACCGGCGAGCGTGTTCCGATGCCGCAGCGCCAGCGCCCGGCGCAGCATCGAAGGGCGCTTCTTGCCCATGCCGCTGGCGCGGTACACCGCCTCCAGGAGCCACACCAGGTCGCCGTCAATCTGCACGTCCCCGGCGCTGTAGGCGTCCCCGAAACGCACCCACGGATCCGTGAGGATCGAGAGCAGTGTCGCGCGGCTTGCGAAAGTCACACTGGCCACAGGTGCCGCAGAACAGGTAACACGCGCGCTGCCGCGCACCGCGAAATCCACCGCCGGGTTGCCGAGGACGCCCCGCAGGCGCATGAGCAACCAGCGATCGGTGACGCTGCCGCTGCCCGCTGCTGGCTGCGCGGTAACATCCGCCGCGGCCGACGGACGCGCGGTTTCAGCGGTGCTCTTGGACCCGGATACCAGACTCTCGTCGCAGGCATTCACGGCAGCAGCCCTCCATGCGGGAACGCTTAATTTAGCATGCAGTCCCGCCGCGCAGCGACAAGGGGCCCATCCGCGTGTCGTCCGGATGCAACACTGCGATTTCTGCGGGCTCAGCGGCTGGCCAGGGCCTGATTCAGCAGGTTCGCGAGGCGCCCGCCCGCGAGCAGCAGCCGCTCGCGCACGATCTGCTCGGCGTCGCTCTGGTAGCCGTTGTCCAGCACGACGATGTTCTGCGGCACGCTGTCGCAGGCGACCCCCGGGTAGTGATAGGCCACGTTACGCGCCAGGTTGTTGGATTCAAAGGCCCACTGATCCGGTGAGCCCTGACCCGCGTCATTCACAAGTCCGCGGGCTTCGACCGCAAGAGCCTCGATGTCATCCGGGGTTTGCTGGCGATTGCGAGTGTTCAGTGCGAGCTGGACCAGATCGCTGTCCCAGGCGCGGTGCAGGTTCTCGCGCCCGCGGGTCCGCACACCCCACAGTGCGACCTGCACGCGATTGCCGCCGCGGTCGTCGTTGTCGGACGCGTGCATCGGCTGGTGGATGTCCCCGACCAGGTGCACGACCCACTTCAGGGCCTCGTTGCGATCACGCGGTGCCGCGCGCCGATCGGCGAGCACGCCGATCAGGCGCTTCAACTGCTCGGTGTTGCACTGCCCGTCCGGGCAGTAACGTGCCTTGGGCTGCGTACCGCATATCGGCACATCATCGTAGTGCCAGGTCGCGTGGGCCGACGGGGTGCCGTAGAGCTCATCCGCCCACACCGAGACCGCCTCGAGCGTCGTGCGCCCGGACAGGTTCCCGAACTTGTCCAGGTCGCCGCTCAGGAGCTGCGTGACCGCCGCATGGGCCTGCGCAGTCAGCAACCGGTCAGCGATGGCTCCAACGGTGCGGTGGCCCTGCGGACCCCACGCCAGGGCGAGCGGGGCGTACGCCCAAGCGAGTGCCAGTACGACGGCCAGAGCGTTACTCTTTCTCATATTCATGGGCGCGGCGCGTCTCCGGCAAGTATTTCAAGGCGTGATCCGAACGCCCAGTATTCACGCACCGCGGCCCGATATCCAACGTGCAACCTTCATGTAGACTCGCCGACCTCGCGTGCCACCTCCGAACGGAAGAAAAACCATGCTTCGCGCCGCGTTTTCCTTGAGCACTCTCGTCCGTGTTTGCGCCGTTGCCGGCGCCTTGACCTTGAATCTCGCCGCTGCGGCAGCCACCCCGGACACGGCCACCCCAGCGTCCCACGGCCTGGATGTCGCCGGCATCGACCGCAGCGTTGCGCCCGGGGATGATTTCTTCCGCTACGCCAACGGCGCGTGGCTCAAGACGCACGAGATTCCGCCCGACCGCAGCTCCTACGGCACCGGGGCACAGCTCACGGAGCTGACGGCGAAGCGCACGGCAGACCTGATCCGCGCAGCCGCCGCGGCGTCGGCGCCCGGCTCGGACGCGCGCAAAGTGGGTGACTACTACGCGAGCTTCATGGATGAGGCGACCATTGAAAAGCGCGGCCTCGCGCCGCTCGAACCCGCCCTGAGGCGCATCGACGCCATCAAGAACCGCAAGGACCTCGCGCGCGCGCTCGGCGCGTCGCTGCGCGCGGACGTGGATGTGCTCAACAGCACCAACTTCCAGACTCCAAATCTGTTTGGGCTGTGGGTGGCGCAGGATCTGGATGATCCCGGCCGTTACGCGCCGTTCCTGCTGCAGGGCGGCCTGCTGCTCCCCGACCGCGAATATTACCTGGACGCCTCCGCGCCGATGGCGGCCATCCGCGCCAAGTACCAGCAACATATCCAGGCGATGCTCGAGCTGGCGCATCAGCCGGACCCGAAGGGCTCCGCCGAGCGCATTTTCGCGCTCGAACACCGGATGGCCGAAGTGCACGGCGGCCGCGCCGAGTCCGAGGATGTGCTCAAGGGCAACAATCACTGGCAGGCCGCCGATTTCCCGCGGCGCGCACCCGGCCTCGACTGGACGGTGTTCTTCGCAGCGGCCGGACTTGAGCAGCAGAAAACCTTCGTGGTGTGGCAGCCGGCCGCCCTCACCGGCTTGAGCGCCCTCGTCGCGAGCGAGCCTCTGGAGACCTGGAAGGAGTACCTGCGCTTTCACCTGCTGGACGTGAATGCGCGCTACCTGCCCAAGGCCTACGTAACCGAAGCGTTCGAATTCTACGGACACACGCTGAATGGCACGCCACAGCAGCGCGACCGCTGGAAGCGCGCCGTGGACGACACCAGCTTCGCCCTCGGCGAGGCGGTCGGCAAACTGTATGTAGAGCGCTACTTTCCGCCGGAGGAAAAAGCCCGTGCCCAGGCGATGGTGAAGAACCTGTTGGCTGCCTTCGCCACGCGCATCGATCACCTCAAGTGGATGTCGCCGGCGACCCGGGTGCAGGCCAAGGCGAAACTTGCGGCCCTGAAAGTGGGCCTCGGGTATCCGGATCACTGGATCGACTATTCCGGTTTTGAAGTCGTGCGTGGCGACGCCATGGGCAACGCCGAGCGCGCGCAACTGTTCGAGTATCACCGTAACCTGAAGAAATTCGGCACCCCGGTGGACCGCGGTGAGTGGGTGATGACGCCGCAACTGGTGAATGCGGTGAACCTCCCGGCGATGAATGCGCTGAACTTTCCGGCAGCGATCCTGCAGCCGCCGTATTTCGATCCGCGGCGCGACGCGGTACTGGATTACGGGGCCATTGGAGCGACGATCGGACATGAAATCAGTCACAGCTTCGATGACCAGGGAGCGCTGTTCGATGCCACCGGGCGGCTGCGCAACTGGTGGACCAAGGAGGACTTCGCGCACTTCGAGGCCGCGGGAAAAAAGCTCGCCGCCGAGTTCGATCGGTACCGTCCCTTCCCCGACGTGGCCGTCAACGGCAAGTTGACCTTGAGCGAAAACATCGCCGATGTCGCCGGACTGTCGGCTGCCTATGATGCGTGGCGCCTGACGCTCAATGGCAAACCCGCAGTCGGGGAAGCGGGATTCAGCGGCGAGCAGTTGTTTTTCCTGAGCTTCGCCCAGTCCTGGCGCGACAAGTTACGCGAACCGGCCGCGCGGCAAAGACTGGTCACGGACAGTCACGCCCCTGAAGAGTATCGCGCCGACACCGTTCGCAACCTCGACGCCTGGTACAAAGCCTTCGACGTGAAGCCAGGAGCCAGGCTTTATCTGGCCCCCGCGGATCGGGTGCCGGTCTGGTAGGGCTTACCTGAGAGGGCCGAAGTACACCAGCGTCTGGTAAGGCAGCACCACCCGCCCCTCGCGGGCATGGGTGTCAAACACCCGCCGTAAGGCCGCCATGATGGGAGCGTGCCCGGGGTGCTTTGGCTCGGGGGCGTATGACGAGGACATCAGGCGTCCGCGCAAACCTTCGAAATCCAGATCCTGCTGATTCGGGAACGTAGCGCACTCCATGGCGCCCCCGAAGAACTCGCGCATGGTGGCCTCGTTGGCGCGGCTGGCCGTGATGGTCGCGTACTGCGGGGCATAGCGCCTGAGCATGGCCTCATAGTCAGTAAGAAACGGGGTCGCAGCGTTCGGCCGCTCATTCCACAAGAGCGCTCCTGAGCCACCCGGACGAATCACGCGCAGCGCCTCCCGCCGTGCCTGCATGGGGTCAAACCAGTGAAATGCCTGGCCCACCACGACGAGATCGACGCTCGCGCCCGGCAGCTTCGTGTTTTCCGCCGTGCCGTCCACGCTGTGGAAACGCGGCCAGTGGCTCAGCGCCGCCTCAGCTAGCGCGCGCATGGGGCCATTCGGCTCGACACCGAAGACTTCGGCGCCACTTTGCAGCAGCAGCGCGGTCAGGATGCCGGTGCCGGATCCAACATCTGCAACCACCGCTTGCGCTGACAGACCACAACGCTGTTGCAGCAGCGTGACCGCCTCGGGAGGGTAACTCGGTCGATAGCGGGCGTAAGCGTCCGCGCAGTTTGTGAAGCGCTCGGTGGGCCCGGTCATATTTTTCATTGTCCTCTCTCTAATGCGCCGCAAGGATCGGGTGGCATCCGCCAGCTTCGCCCTTAGAATGAGCGCATGCCAAGTGAATGCACCACCGCGGATAGAGCGCCGACACCGCTACCCTCGCCCGCCGCGCCTCTGGCGCACGCGGCACCCGTCAGCTCCTGGCGAACGCTGCTGGAACTGGCCGTACTCGGAGCCATCTGGGGCGGTTCGTTCCTGTTCATGCGAGTCGCGGCTGCGGACTTTGGTCCCCTGCCGCTGGTAGAGGTGCGGTTGAGTCTGGGCGCGCTCATTCTCTTGCCGTTCCTGTGGCAGGCCCGCGCGCAGTTCAGCCTGCGGCTGTGGCTCATGATCGCCGGCATCGCCACCATCAACTCGGTGGTCCCGTTTGCGCTCTTTGCCTGGGGGGCCGAGCGGGCGCCGGCCGGCATCGGCGCAATCAGCAACGCCATGACCGTCATGTTCACCGCGCTCGTGGCCTTCATCTTCTACGGTGCGCGCATCAGCGGGCGGCGGATGCTCGGACTCGCCGCCGGCTTCGCCGGAGTCGTGTTCCTCGCCAGCGGGCGGGTCGCCGGCGCGAGCGTCTGGCCGGCGGCCCTCGCCGGCACGACGGCGGCGCTCTTGTACGGAATTGGCATCAATCTCGTGCGCCGCCACCTCACCTCCTATCCGCCGGTCGCCATCGCGGCCGCGACCTTGGTATCCGGCTCGCTGGTGCTCGCACCACTGGCCGTTTACAGCTGGCCGTCGCACGCGATCGCGGCCGCCTCATGGGGAAGCGCAGCGTTGCTCGGCGTGCTGTGTACCGGCATTGCATTCGTCTTCTATTACCGGCTCATCGCCCGGATTGGCGCGATGCGCGCCTCTACGGTCACCTATCTGATCCCGTTTTTCGGGGTCATCTGGGCCTGGCTCATCCTGGGTGAACCCCTGACGCTGACCATGGGCGTTGCCGGCGCGTTGATCCTCACCGGAGTCGCCTTGAGCCAGCAGCGCCCGGCTTAGGACATGGACGAGACCCAACGCCGGCTGGAGTTTCCGGCGCTCCTCAACGCGCGCGACCTGGGCGGCCTGCCGACACTGGACGGCGGGCGCACGCGCACCCGCTCGCTGTTGCGCGCGGATGACCTGGTGCAACTCACGCCCGCCGGAGTTGCTGCCCTGGATGCCTACGGCGTCGAGACTGTCCTCGATCTGCGTTGGCCCGAGGAGGCGGCACGGCACCCAAGTCCGGTGCCTCTCGCCCTGCCGCGGGTCCGCTATCAGCGGGTCTCGCTCCTCACCAACACCGAGGACGAATGGCGCCTGCGCAGCCGTGACGTCGTCAAGGAGTTGTGGAAATGCGCGGCGCTCGAGTGCACCGGGCGCGAACTCAAGCAGGTGCTGCAGGTAATCGCCGGCGCAACGCCCGGCCCGCTCCTGTTTCACTGTCTCGCCGGCAAGGACCGCACCGGGCTGGTAGCGGCTCTGCTGCTGGCGCTTGCCGATGCCACGCCTGCGGCAATCGCGCGTGACTACGCGCAGAGCGCACAGGACCTGCGCGAGGGCTACCTGAAGCGCTACCCGGAAGCTGATCGCGCGCGGATTCTCGAGGCGCTGCGCTGTCCGGAGGAAGGCGCGTACAACATGTTGGAGTTCCTCGACGCCGCCGGAGGCGTGCACGCCTACCTCGAAAAGCTGGGGCTTACGCCGCAGGAAATCGCGGCGCTGCGCGCGCGGCTGCGAAACTGAACGGCATTCACCACACGTTCAGGTTCGCGGGCAGATACTCACCCACGCACCGGCTGACGTGCTCCCGAGCGGCCCAACAATTCAAGGACGGGCACTTTTTAAAGCACGCTCGGATTTGAGCCCGCGCATGCCGGTGCGCTTCCTTTCCGCCCCCCGCAGTCTAGATTCTAGATGCACCGCAGCCGGCGATGAACCATAAAACTCTACCCGCGTCTGCCAGTGCGGCACGGCCGGGTGATCGGTGTCGATGACCAGGGTCCCGTGCGCGTGCGGATCGCTCGCCGCCAGTCGCACCTGCACGGCCGTGCCGCAGTCCGCATCCACCGGTAAAGCAGTTGTGACCGAGATGGCGCGCGCCGCGGCGACATCCTCCGCCGAGCCGCTCGCAGGCTCGATGCGCGCTGCGGTGATGCGCGCGCCCGGCACCGTCACAAACCTGAACGGCACCCCGCCCTGCCAGCCGCCATGCGGCGCCTTGCCCGAGGCGTCAAACCTCGCCTCGCGTGGCTGCGGCGGTTCGATGAGACGGATCTGCCGCGGCTGTGCGGGAAGGAGCTTGCGCGCAGTCGTGAGGCCCTGCAGGCGCCACACCGCGTAGAGTTGCAGTGGAAAGCTGTCGTGGCAGCGCACCGAATACAAGCCGCGGTAGTGGCGGAAGTCAGCGTCAGGGGTGAGCGTGAGCTTCTGGCCATCGCTGATTGCAAACAGCACCACCGAGTGCGGGGTGACCAGTGGATCGGCCGTGATGTGCGCGGAGAGCTCGTACATGCCGATGCCGTGCTCGGCCGGGTAGGCACTCGGAGTCGTGTCCTCTACCCGCACGTCACAGGCGCACAGCAGCAGCGCCAGGCTTACCGGCGCGAGAACCGTGGAACGGAAAGGGAAAATTGCGCGCCGGAGCGCGGGAAACACGAGCCGGACGCCGCCCGTCGGGCGGGCGTCCCGGCCCATAAAACCAGATGCGGTTACTTCTTTCTCCGCGCTCCAGAGCGCTTCGCTGCCCGGAAGGAGATTCCCGAGCGCATGGCCTTCTGCTGCACCGCAGCTGCAGTACGACCGAGCTTCTTCGCCACCTGACCGGTCGGCGTTCCCGACTTCGCGAGCGCCTTAAGCGTCTTCAGCTCACGCGCGCTCCAGCCGGCGCCATCATTGGGGGGACGTTTTGCCATTACTTGTTACTCCAAAAAGAAATTGCCCGTGAGGGCGGCTGGGAATCATACACCCATGCCCGTCTGAAAGTCCCCAGACAAAACGATCGGTAACATGTTGGAAGTGCGCGCACCGCGCAGTAGCGGCCAACACCAACTTGCGGTAACAGCGCGCGCCGCTGACGGCGTCGGCAATAGCCGACAACCGCGCGCTACCCACTCAGTGCGCAAGCTGCTGGTACGCTTGCGGGGTTAGGTCCGGGAGTCCGCGAACCAACGCGACGAGATCCCGGATGGCCGCAGCGTCGAGAGTTTTTCCCCAGGCGGGCATCGCGCTCATCTTGATACCGTGCTTGATGGTCCAGAACGCCCGGCGCGCGTCCGGCGGGGCCTCCTGCCCGAGATTCGGCGGGATGAACGCACCGGCGCCTACACCTAAGACGGCGAGCGTAACGGCCACGCCCGCGGCCACTGAAGCTATGCGGTTCACGCGCGCTACTGAACGATGATCGTTCCCACCATGCGCGGATGGATCGAGCACGCATAGTGGTAGGTGCCGGGCTTGTCGAACCGGAAAGAAAAGCTTTCGTGGGTGTCCATCGCGCCCGAGCGAAACATTCCCGTGTCGCTGACCACGGTGTGCGGCTCATCGTCCTGGTTCGTCCAGGTGACGGTCGAGCCGACGGTGACGTTCAACGACAGCGGTGCAAACATGAACTCCTTCGCCACCACGATCGTGGGAGCGGCAGCGGCAGCACCCGCCGCCACCGCGACCGGGCCGGCCGCGGCCCAGCACAAGGCCGCGGCGCCCGCCGCCGTCAGCAGCAATCGCTTTCCCATGTTCTTAGTCCTTCACGATGGTGTCAGGCGAGAGTCGCGTCATTGAGCGCAAGCGTTCGCGGATGTCTTACAACCGACACGCTGGTGACGCCGAGCATGCCCGCCAGTTGATCGGCCGGCACCTTGAGCGGGCCGGGTCCGGCCCCAACCCCCGCCACAGGTTGCGGGTAGGCGGTCGAACGCGCCGTGTGAAAGGTCACGTTGCCCTCGACCTTCTGCACGATCTGATGGATGTGGCCATTGAGCACGGTGACCGAACCGAAGCGGCGCAGCTCCTCCATGAGTTGCGGCGCGTCCCCGGTACCCCAGCCCCAGGGCTCGTAGATGGTCCACAACGGCATGTGAGCAAAGACCACGAGCGGCGTACTGGACGTGCGTCCCTTGAGGTCAGCGGCAACCCACGCCAGTTGCTCCGTGCCAAGCGTGCCCAGACCGCCGGGCTTGAATTGCAGCACGTTGACGAGCGCCACGAAGTGCACGCCCGCGTGATCGAAACTGTAATAACCCTTGCGATCCGAATTCTTGCCGAAGCGATCGAAGTATTCCGTGACCGTGGCATCGGTGGTGTCGTGCTCGCCCGGCACCGTGTGCATCTCGCTCGTGCGCAGCCCCGCGAACAGCTGCTGGGCCAGATCGAACTCGGCGGGCTTCGACAGATGCGTGATATCGCCGGTATGGATCATGAGCGCGGGCTGTTCGGGCATCGCGTTGACGAGCCGGATGGTCTGCGCCAGCGTGCCGCTGACGTCCAGGTTCGCCTCCTTGTTGAATCCGATGTGGGTATCGCTGATCTGCACGAACAGCGGTTTTCCTTGTCGAGCTGCAGCGCGCTGGTCGGCGGCCGCCACCGCCAGATCGATGGGCGTCAGCACCCCGCCCGCCAGGGTGAAGAGCGTGCCGGCCCCGCCAAAGGCCAGGCATTTCAGCGCTTCGCGACGCGTTCTTGTCGAGGTCTTGTCCGGCATGTCGGTCTCCTGAGGAGGTGCTCTCCTGCAGGAGAAGACTTAAGGTCCGCAAGGTTTATTCCCGCGCGTCCTGCTCGCTCCGCTCGCGCAACAGGCGCACGAGCCCCTGCAGTTCCTCCCACCCGGCATCGGAAACGGCGCCGTAATCGAGGTTGCCCGCCTTCCAGAAGACCACGTGGTAGCCATTGCGGGTGGTCAGACGTGACGAAGCCGGTCCACCCGCCCAGCTGAACACGTTGATAACGTGAGGGCCGTGCTCGTACACCACCACGGCGACACGCTTGCCTTCGATGTAGTCGGCCCGTCCCCCTACCAGGGTGTAGCCCTGCGGTGCGAAGTCGGCGACCACGGGCGAGACATCGGCGTGGCCCGCAAACCACGGCTTCACCGTGTGCTGACTGGTGGAAACGACGTCCGTCAGATGCGTAGGCATCAGCGAGCGTACGTGGGCGGCGACGAGCTCATCGAGGAATACATCCGGAACCCTGGCGGACAGCAGCAGGAAGCCGATCGTGGCCGCGGCCGCAGCGGCAGTCACACCTCCCAGGGCGCCGAACCAGAACGGCCGCGTGCGCCAGGCCGCCTGTCGCGCAAGATCCGGTCGCCGGATCGGCGCTGGCATCTCCTGATCAAGCATCCGCGTGACACGCTCGCGCAGTGCGGGGGAAGCCGCGCCAAACGTAAGCCGGTCGCGAATCAAACGGCGCGTTCCCGTAAGGTCTGTGAGCAGCGCGCGGCACTCGGAACAGCCCTCGGTGTGCCGTTCGATATCCGCGGCGGCGACCGCATCGAGTTCGCCGTCGAACCAGGCCTGCAAACGCAGCGCTTCAACGCACGGCATGCGGCTCTCCTGCGCATTCCTGCAGCCACTGCAGCTTCAGTGCGGCGCGCGCACGCGCCAGCCGCGACATCACGGTGCCGATCGGCAGCTGTGTCACCACCGCAATCTCCCGGTAAGTCATCTCCTCCATCTCGCGCAGCTGCAGCACTTCGCGATGCTCCTGTGACAGTGCGGCAATCAGCCGCTCAAGCTGGCGCTGGTCATCGTGCTCGATCGAGGCACTCTCCGGACCCGGCTCGCTGGCAACGACGGCCGCGTCAAACTGCACCTCGTCAGCGTCCGGCAGCGGCGACTCGGCGCGCCGTTGCTGTTGCGTGCGAGCCGTCGCATGGCAATTGCGCACGATCGTCAGGAGCCAGGCCTTCACGTCTGATCCGCGCAGCGCCTCGAAGCCGCGGAAGGCGCGTAGGAAAGCCTCCTGCACGATGTCGTCTGCCTCCCCGGGTGAGCGCGCCAGCCAGCGCGCAAAGCGGTGCGCCGCGTCCAGGTGTGGCATCACCTGCGCCTCGAAACGACCGCGTTTGTCATCCATTGGGGAACCCGACACAAGCTTCACGCGGTGCGGCCCTAAGCCCTGCAGTAAAGACTCACCGCACCCGGATTTTATTCCCATAGGGCATGTTGCCCGTACACAACCGGCCAACGCCGCAGCCGGCCAAAGTCCGTCCGCTCACCCCACCGCGAAGTGCTCGGCTGCTGAGGTGATCGCGGCAGGTGGGCGTCGAGCCACGCCTTTGGCCGGCGGCAACGGAGCCTTTGTCCGCCGCAATCGCTGCTAAGCGATTTCGGCCCATTGACTAGGGAGGCCGGCCCGCGCGCAGGCGGCGTCGACCGCGCTACTGAGCAGCATGGCAATGGTCATGGGGCCTATGCCTCCCGGAACCGGTGTGATCCAGCCGGCGCGCCGTGCGGCCGGTTCAAACTCGACGTCCCCGGTCAGCGTCCCGGCGGCCGTGCGGTTGATCCCGACGTCGAAAACCGCGGCTCCCGGGCGAATCCACTCCCCGGGGATAAACCCCGCCTTGCCAACCGCAGCCACCACCAGCTCCGCGCGCTCGACCTCCCCCTTCAGGTCCCGCGTGCCCGTGTGACAGACGGTGACTGTCGCGCGCGCCAGCAAGAGCTCGAGCGCCATCGGCCGCCCGACGATATTCGACGCGCCCACAACAGTGGCGCGCATTCCCGGCAGCGCAATGCCGTACTCCTGCGCGAGGCGGATTACCCCGTACGGCGTGCACGGCCGCAGCCGGGGTCGCTTCTGCGCCAGCAGGCCCGTGTTCACCGGATGAAATCCGTCCACGTCCTTGGCCGGATCGACCGCGTCCATGATGCGATTGGCATTCACACCCGCCGGCAGTGGCAGCTGCACCAGGATGCCGTCCACGCGCGGGTCCTGGTTGAGCTCATTGATGAGTGTCAGAAGCTGCGTCTCGCTCACGCTCACCGGCAGGTCGTGCGCGAAAGAGGCAATACCGGCCTCGCGCGCGGCCTTGAGCTTGTTGCGCACGTAAACGGCGGAGGCCGGATCCTCCCCCACCCGCACGACCGCAAGTCCCGGCGGACGACCCTGGTTGGCCGCGAAACGCGCCGCGCGCGCGCCAACTTCGGCGCGAACCTTCGCCGCGACTGCCTTGCCGTCCAGGAGGATCGCGCCGCCGCTCACGCGTGCCGGCGCGCCCGCTCCCGCAACCGTGGCGGGAGCATTCATCAGTAGCGGTAGTGATCCGGCTTGTACGGACCGGTCTTGTCCACGCCGATGTAGGCCGCCTGGGTGTCGTTGAGCTGCGAGAGCTGCACGTTGAGCGTCTTCAGCTGCAGCCTTGCCACTTTTTCATCCAGGTGTTTCGGCAGCACGTAGACGCCGACCGGGTATTTCGCGGTCTGCGTGAAGAGCTCCACCTGCGCGATGGTCTGGTTCGCGAAACTCGAGCTCATGACGTAGCTCGGGTGACCGGTGCCGCAGCCGAGGTTCACGAGCCTGCCTTCCGCCAGCAGGATGATGCGCCGGCCATCCGGGAGAATGACGTGATCGACCTGCGGCTTGATGTTTTCCCACTTGTATTGCTTGAGGCTCGCGACGTCGATCTCGTTGTCGAAGTGGCCAATGTTGCACACGATCGCATTGTGCTTCATGCGGCTCATGTGATCGTGGGTGATCACATGGTAGTTGCCGGTCGCGGTGACGAAGATGTCCGCCTTGTCGGCCGCGTACTCCATGGTGACGACGCGGTAACCTTCCATTGCCGCCTGCAGCGCGCAGATCGGGTCGACCTCGGTCACCCACACCTGCGCCGACAGCGCCCGCAGCGCCTGGCCGCAACCCTTGCCGACGTCGCCATAACCGCATACCACCGCAACCTTGCCCGCGATCATGACGTCCGTGGCGCGCTTGATCGCATCAACCAGTGATTCGCGGCAGCCGTACAGGTTGTCGAACTTGCTCTTGGTCACCGAGTCGTTGACGTTGATGGCGGGGAAGGCGAGCTTGCCCTCTTTCGCCATCTGGTAAAGCCGCTTCACCCCGGTGGTGGTCTCCTCGGTGACGCCGCGGACGTGACCGATGCGCGCCGAATACCACTTGGGATCCGCCTTGAGCCGGGCGCGGATGGAGGCGAACAACGCCGCCTCCTCATCGCTCGAAGGCTTGCCGATCACGCTCGCATCGCTCTCTGCCCGCACGCCAATGTGCAAGAGCAGCGTCGCGTCCCCGCCGTCGTCGAGGATCATGTTGGAGTAGCCGCCGTCCGCCCACTCGAAGATGCGGTGCGTGTAGTCCCAGTAATCGGCGAGCGACTCGCCTTTCCAGGCGAACACCGCGCTGCCGCGCGCGGCGATGGCGGCGGCGGCGTGGTCCTGGGTCGAGAAAATATTGCAGGAAGCCCAGCGCACCTGGGCTCCCAGCGCCTGCAGCGTCTCGATCAGCACGGCGGTCTGGATCGTCATGTGCAGCGAGCCTGAGATGCGCGCACCCTTCAGGGGCTGGGTGCGTGCGTACTCCTCGCGGATTGCCATGAGACCGGGCATCTCGGTTTCAGCGATCGCGATCTCCTTGCGTCCCCAGTCGGCGAGCGCGAGATCCGCGACTTTGAAGTCGGCGGTGTTGGCAGTGGCTTTTAGTGTGGCGTTCATACCCGATACTCCGAAATGTCGGAAGCGAGCGCCGTAGTGTTTGACACGACCCGCTGAGCCTGGCGAACCGCGGTGCTCCCACCCGGTCCGTCGCAACGCTCCTCAGCAAGCGTGTTTGCCGCTAAATGCGGCTGATGAATTACGCGGCGCGCATCCCCTTGGCTTCCGCGGCGAGCTCGGCGGCGATATCCGTACGCTCCCAGGTGAATTCCGGCTCGTTGCGCCCGAAGTGACCGTAGTTGGAGGTCTTCTGGTAGATCGGCCGCACCAGATCCAGCATTTCGCGCAGCCCGTAAGGCGTGAGATCAAAATGCCTGCGCACGATCTGCGTCAGCCGTTCGCGCGACAGGCGGCTGGTGCCGAAGGTTTCCACCATGATGGAGGTGGGCTCGGCCACGCCGATGGCGTACGACACCTGCACTTCGCAACGCTCGGCAAGGCCCGCCGCGACAATGTTCTTGGCGACATAGCGCGCCGCGTAGGCCGCGGAGCGGTCGACCTTGGACGGATCCTTGCCCGAGAATGCGCCGCCGCCGTGACGCGCATAGCCGCCATAGGTGTCGACGATGATCTTGCGGCCCGTGAGACCGCAGTCACCGACCGGTCCGCCGGTGACGAAGCGCCCGGTCGGG
Source organism: Steroidobacteraceae bacterium (assembly GCA_025451375.1). Lineage (GTDB taxonomy): Bacteria > Pseudomonadota > Gammaproteobacteria > Steroidobacterales > Steroidobacteraceae > 13-2-20CM-66-19. The sequence goes on along the minus strand of JANWKL010000013.1, from coordinate 30,150 downwards.
TTGATGTGGTACTTGGTGCGCTTGTCCAGCCACTTGGCGGGCAGCACGGGCTTGATGATTTCCTCCATCACCGCTTCGCGCAGCTTCTTCGTTGATATGTCCGGGCTGTGCTGCGTGGACAGCACCACGGCCTCAAGCCCGACGGGCTTGTGATCCTCGTAGCGCAGGGTGACCTGACTCTTGGCGTCCGGCCGCAGCCAGCTCAACTTGCCGGCCTTGCGCAGTTGCGCCTGGCGCTTCACGAGCCGGTGAGCGAGCGTGATCGGCGCCGGCATGAGCACGTCGGTCTCGTTGCTCGCGTAGCCGAACATCAGTCCCTGGTCACCGGCGCCCTGGCGGCGCTCGTCCTTGCGGTCGACGCCCTGCGCGATATCCGGGGACTGCTTGCCGATGATGTTGAGCACGCCGCAGCTGGCGCCGTCGAAACCCATGTCAGAGTGGTTGTAGCCGATGTCGAGTACGGTCTTGCGCACCAGCGCCTCGACGTCCACCCAGGCGCTGGTCGTGACCTCGCCGGCGACAATGACTACTCCGGTCTTGACCAGCGTTTCGCAGGCGACGCGGCCGCGCGGGTCGTCCTTGAGGATCGCGTCGAGTATCACGTCCGAAATCTGGTCCGCCACTTTGTCGGGGTGACCCTCGGAGACAGACTCGGAGGTAAAAAGGTACTCGTGCGCCATGTAGATCGTTCCGCCCAAAGACGTTTATTTTAGCCTAACTGGCAGCATGCCGCCGGGCTGCGCGCCGGCCGGGTGTTATTTGCCGGGAAAAGCCCGCGCCAGCCGGGCGTCGAATTCCGGGCGCGTAAAGCGATGATTCTGGGTGCCGCGCGATTCGATCTTGATGGCGCCCATGAGCGAGGCAATGCGCCCGGTGGTGCGCCAGTCCAGGCCCCGCAGCAGGCCATGGATGAGACCGGCGCGGTACGCGTCCCCGCATCCGGTCGGATCGACCACCTGCTGGACCGCGGCGGCCGGGATCGTCAGCTCGCCCTCTCGAGTGTGAATGGAGGAACCCGCTGCGCCGCGGGTGACGATCAGCGCCCGCACCCGCTGCGCCAGCTCCCGTTCACTCCAGCCGGTGCGCGCACTCACCACCTGCCACTCGTATTCATTCACCGTCACCCAGGACGCCTGCGACACGAACCGCGCGAGCTCCTCGGCATTGAACATCGCCAGTTGCTGGCCCGGATCGAAGATGAAAGGTATCTGCGCCGCCGCCAGCTGTGCTGCGTGCCGGATCATGCCCTCGCGCCCGGCGGGCGCCACGATGCCGATGGCAACACCGCGCGTATCACTCACCGAGTTCTCGTGTGAGTGCTGCATGGCGCCGGGGTGAAACGCGGTGATCTGGTTGTGGTCCAGGTCGGTGGTGATGAATGCCTGGGCGGTGAACTCCGCCTCGATCACGCGGATGTAGTCGGCGGCGACGCCGGTGCTCGCCATCCACTCCTTATAAGGACCGAAGTCCCGCCCGACGGTAGCCATGGGGAATGCGTCCTCCCCCAGCAGCGTCAGGTTATAGGCGATGTTGCCCGCGCAGCCGCCGTACTCGCGCCGCAGCTGCGGCACGAGAAACGACACGTTAAGCAGATGGATCTTGTCCGGCAGGATGTGATTCGCAAAACGGTCGCCAAACACCATGATGGTGTCGTACGCCATGGAGCCACAGATCAGTGCCCGCCCGGGCCGTGGCTCCGGCGTCATCCCCTGGCGCCTGCCGGGGGCGCGGCGGCGGTCGGGGTGGCCTTGCTGGCGGCGTGCATGAGCGCGACGCCGCCCTTGGCGATCTCGGTAAGACCGGCCCCCGCTCGCTCCTCATAGTAGCTCAGCATCTGTGCACGCATACGCGGTTCCCAGTAGCGATTGAGGTGCCTGGCGACCTCGGCCGAGGCGCCTTGCGTATCGGTGGTACCGGCAAAGAACGCGCCGATTTCGTTGGCCATCTTGACGAGCAGGTCAATGTTCATGGGTATCCATTATTTCAGGCGCTGAGGGTTCGCGTATACCACGTGCTGATCGGCGCGCGCGAACGCCACCAGGGTAAGGCCGCTCTGGCGCGCCAGTCGCACGGCAAAGGCCGTGGGCGCGGACAGCGCCACCAGCAGTGAAATCCCGAGCGTCGCGCACTTCTGCACCATCTCGTAACTCGCACGGCTGGTGATCAGCATGTAGCCGGCGGAAAAATTGCTCCCGGCACGCGACAACGCGCCGATGGTCTTGTCGAGGGCGTTGTGCCGGCCGACATCCTCGCGCACGACCTGGATCCCCGCGCCCGGGATGACCCAGGCCGCCGCATGCACGCTGCCGGTGCGGGCATTGATGGGCTGTCGTCCCGAGAGCTGTGCGATCGCCGCGTGCAGCTCGGCGGCCGTGATGCTCACCCCGGCCGGCACCGGCGCAGGATTGCGGATGGCATCGGCGGCGGTTTCCGCCCCGCACAGCCCGCAGCCGGTTCGCCCCGCGAGATTGCGGCGACGCTGCACGAGCTGCGTGAAGCGCTCCCAGGCCACGGTGATCTTCACATCCGCGGAAGCCGCGCCCTGGATGACTTCCACGCCGCGGATTTCGTCCGCGCGGGCGACAAGCCCCTCGCTCAAGGTGAACCCGACCGCGTAGTCCTCAAGATCCGCAGGCGTCGCCAGCATCACCACGTGCGGCACCTCGTGGTAGACGAGCGCGACCGGCATTTCCTCGGCGATCTGGTCGGTGGCATGCGTGAGGGTACCGCGCGTCCAGCGCTCGACGGTAAGCGTCGCACTCACCGCCTCCGGTACCGGCTCAGGCATGCGTTGGCTTGTGCTTCGCGTAGCGCGTGGGCCGCGTGAGCTCGCGCTCGGCCTGCGTGCGCTTGCTCCAGGCGTCCTTTTGATTGACGAGCACCACCTCGACCGCGGTCACCTTGTACTCCGGGCAGTTGGTCGCCCAGTCGGAGTTTTCGGTGGTGACCACGTTGGCGTTGGTCTCCGGGAAGTGGAACGTGGTGTACACCACTCCCGGTGCGATCTTGGCGGAAACCGTGGCGCGCAGCACCGTGTCGCCGGCGCGGCTGGTGAGCCCCACCCAGTCGCCGTCGCTGATGCCACGCACTTCCGCGTCATGCGGATGGATCTCCAGCACATCCTCGGCATGCCAGACCACGTTGTTGGTCCGCCGCGTCTGCGCACCGACGTTGTATTGGCTCAGGATGCGACCGGTGGTCAGGATCAGCGGGAAGCGGCTGGTGACCTTTTCGCTCGTAGGCACGTACTCGGTCTGCCAGAACTTGCCCTTGCCACGCACGAACTCATCGACATGCATGGTCGGGGTGCCCTCGGGGGCGGCGTCCGTGCACGGCCACTGGATGCTTCCGAGGGCGTCGAGCTTCTCATAGGTGAGCGCGGAGAAGGTCGGCGTCAGGCGCGCGATCTCTTCCATGATCTGCGACGGATGGTTGTAGTGCATCGGGTAGCCGAGCGCGTTGGACAGGAGCTCCGTGACTTCCCAATCCTGGTAGCCGGCCAGCGGCTCCATGACCTTGCGCACCCGCGACACGCGCCGCTCGGCGTTGGTGAAAGTGCCATCCTTTTCCAGGAATGACGACCCGGGCAGGAACACATGCGCGAATTTCGCGGTCTCGTTGAGGAACAGGTCCTGCACGATGACGCATTCCATGGAGGCCATGGCAGCGCTGACGTGATGCGTGTTGGGATCGGACTGCACGAAGTCCTCGCCCTGCACGTACATGCCGCGGAACGTGCCATCGAGCGCCGCTTCAAACATGTTGGGGATCCGCAGGCCTGGCTCACCCTGCAGCGGCACACCCCACTCATCTTCGAAGGATTTGCGTACCACCGGGTCCGACACGTGCCGGTAGGCGGTGTATTCGTGCGGGAAGGAGCCCATGTCGCACGAGCCCTGCACGTTGTTCTGACCGCGCAGCGGGCTCACGCCCACGCCTTCGCGGCCGAGATTGCCCGTGGCCATCGCCAGATTCGCGATGCTCATGACGGTGGTGGTGCCCTGGCTGTGCTCGGTCACGCCCAGGCCGTAGTAAATGGCGCTGTTGCCGGCGCTCGCGTACAGGCGCGCCGCGCGCCGCACGTCGGCGGCGGGTACGCCGGTGATCTCTTCCGAGGCCTCCGGTGAGTTACGTGCCTCGGCGACGAACGCCTTCCACTTCGCGTAACTGTCTGCCTCGCAGCGCGCGGCCACGTAGGCATCCTTGGTGAGCCCTTCGCTCACGACCACATGCGCGAGCGCGTTCATGAGCGCCACGTTGGTGCCCGGCCTCAGGGGCAGGTGAATGTCCGCGGCAACATGCGGCGCCCGCACCATCCCAATCTCACGCGGATCGGCGACCATGAGTTTCGCGCCCTGGCGCAGGCGTCGCTTCATCTGCGATGCAAACACCGGGTGGCCATCTGAAGGGTTTGCCCCGATGATGAAAATGAGATCGGCCTGCATCACCGAATCGAAAGCCTGGGTGCCGGCGGACTCACCGAGCGTGTTCTTCAGTCCATAGCCGGTCGGCGAGTGGCACACACGCGCGCAGGTGTCGACGTTGTTGGTGCCGAAGGCCGCCCGCACCAGCTTCTGCACCAGGAAGGTTTCCTCGTTGGTGCAGCGCGAAGAGGTGATGCCGCCGATGGAGTCGCGGCCGTACTTTGCCTGGATGCGGCGCAGCTCACTCGCGCCGTAGCTGATCGCTTCCTCCCAGGAAACCTCGCGCCAGTCATCGTGGATGCTCTTGCGGATCATGGGCTTCACGATGCGATCCGCGTGCGTGGCATAGCCCCAGGCAAAACGCCCTTTCACGCAGGCATGGCCGTGGTTGGCATCGCCGTGACGATCGGGCGCCATGCGCACCACTTCAACATCTGCGCCGTCCCCGCGCAGCTCGGCCTGGAAGCTGCAGCCCACGCCGCAGTAGGCGCAGGTGGTCTTCACGGCGCGCTCCGCCTTGCCCAGACCGATGATCGATTTTTCAGTCAGTGCCGCCGTGGGACAAGCCTCGACGCAGGCGCCGCACGACACGCACTCGGATTCCAGGAATGACTCGTCCTGGCTTGCCGATACCTTGGACTCAAAGCCGCGGCCCTGGATGGTCAGGGCGTAGGTGCCCTGCACCTCATCGCAAGCGCGCACGCAGCGCGAGCACACGATGCACAGCTCCGGGTCGAAGGTGAAATAGGGAGTGCTCTCGTCCTTGAGCGCCGGACGGTGCACAGCGCCGGGCGCGTACGAACTGTGGGTCACACCGACGGCGGCTGCCATGTCCTGCAGCTCGCAGTGGCCCTCGGCAGGACACCCCTCGCAGTCGAGCGGATGATCCGACACATACAGATCGATCACACCGCGCCGCAGCTGCAGCAGCTTCGGGGACTGGGTGCGGATCTTCATGCCCGCAGCGACCGTGGTCGTGCACGAGGCCGGGTAGCCCTTGCGGCCCTCGATCTCGACCAGGCACAGGCGGCACGAGCCGAACGCCTTCAGCGTGTCGGTGGCACACAGCTTCGGTACGCTGACGCCGGCGAGTGCGGCAGCGCGCATGACGGACGTACCATCCGGCACCGTGATCGGATGACCGTCGATCTCGAGCGTCACGCTGGCGACGGCGGCCGCACCATTGGCACCATTGGCGCCGTGCGGGTCCCGGGGGATCACCGCAGCCGGCGTACCAAGGTCTTTGTAGTCAATCGAATACATGTTTCTCCTCGCTCGCGCTACCTGGGCCGCGCGCGGAAATCTTCGCGAAAATACTTCAATGCGCTTTGCACCGGAAACGGCGCCATGCCGCCCAGGCCGCACAGGGAACCTTGCACCATGAGGTCGCACAACTCCTCGAGCAGCTGCACGTTCCGCTCCGCATCGATCCCCTGGATGATGCGCTCGATCACTTCCACGCCGCGCGTGGAACCGATCCGGCACGGCGTGCACTTGCCGCAGGATTCGATCGCGCAGAATTCCATCGCGTAGCGCGCCATGCGCGCCATATCGACCGAGTCATCAAACACCACGATGCCGCCGTGCCCGAGCAGCGCGCCGATGCCACTCAGGGCCTCATAGTCCACCGCGGTATCGAACTGCGACGCGGGAATGTAGGCGCCGAGCGGGCCGCCGACCTGCACGGTGCGAATCGGCTTACCGGTGGCGGTGCCGCCGCCATAGTCATACAGCAACTCACGCAACGTGAGTCCGAACGCGCGCTCGATGAGCCCGCCGCGACGGATGTTGCCGGCGAGCTGGATCGGCAGGGTGCCGCGGGATTTGCCGGTGCCGAAATTCGCATAAGCATCGGCGCCATGATCGAGGATCCACGGTACGCTGCCGAGCGTGATCACGTTGTTGACGATGGTCGGCTGTCCAAACAGGCCTTTGATCGCCGGCAGGGGCGGCCGCACGCGAATCTCGCCGCGCTTGCCCTCCAGGCTCTCGAGCATCGAGGTCTCTTCGCCGCAGATGTAAGCCCCAGCGCCCACGCGCACTTCGAGGTCGAAGCGCTTGCCGCTGCCGGCGACGTCCGCACCGAGGTAACCCGCCTGGGTTGCCGCCGCGATCGCGGCCTGCAAGGTGCGTAGCGCGTGCGGGTACTCGACGCGCAGATAAATGTAGCCCTGGGTGGCGCCGACGGCGATGCCCGCAATGGTCATGCCTTCGATGAGTGACAGCGGATCGCCTTCCATGAGCATGCGGTCTGCGAAGGTGCCGGAGTCGCCCTCGTCGGCGTTGCAGGTAACGTATTTCTGCGCCGTGCGCTGGTCGAGCACGGTCTTCCACTTGATGCCGGTGGGAAAGGCGGCGCCGCCACGCCCGCGAAGCCCCGAAGTCGTGATCGCCTGGACGATGTCGGCGCCCGACATGGACAGCGCGCGCGTGAGCCCGCGGTAACCGCCATGTTTTACATAGTCCGCGACGCTGGTCGGATCGATGACTCCGACGCGCTCAAAGGTGAGACGCTGCTGGCCTTGCAACCAGGGGATGGAGTCCGTCACGCCATGCGCTTTGGGGTGCACACCGCCACGCAGGAAGTCCGCCGCGAAGAGCGCCGGCACGTCCGCGGCGCTCACCGGTCCGTAGGCCACCCGCCCGGCGGCAGTGACGACCTCTACCAGCGGCTCAAGCCAGTACGCGCCGCGCGAGCCGTTGCGTACCACGGTGACGTCGGCCCCGCGCCGCTTTGCCTCGGCAAGTATCGCCGCGGCGACCTCGCCGGCGCCCAAAGACAGCGCCCCGGCGTCCCCAGGAACGTACACGATAGTGGTCATTTGGCTTTCTCGCCGGCGGCGATCAACGCATCGAAGCGCTCGGGCGTTACTCTGCCGTGAAGCTGCCCGTCGATCATGACGGCGGGCGAGCAGGCGCAATTACCGAGACAATAGATGGGCTCGAGGGAGAAGCGTCCGTTGGCGGTGGTCTCGTGGAAATCGATCCCGAGGCGCGCGCGCGCATGTTCCGCGAGCGCTTCAGCGCCCATGGACTGGCACGATTCGGCCCGGCAGATCTGCACGGTGTGCGTGCCGGGACGCGAGCGGCGAAAATAGTGATAAAAGGTGACCACCCCGTGCACTTCGGCACGCGAGAGATTCAGACCCTGCGCCACGACCGGCACGGCCCCGCCGGGGATGTAGCCCAGTTCGCCCTGAATCGCATGCAGGATTTCGAGCAGCGGGCCGGGGCGCCCCCGGCGTTCCGCCACAATCCGTTTCACTACGTCCGTCTCTGGCACCAGCGTCTGCATGTAATTCCCAGTATACGTCCCGCACAGCCGCAGGACATGAAAACGCCCTCCGCGGGGCGGCGCGTTGCGTACCGCCGCGCTGACTGTGGACCGCGCCGAACGCTCTCCAGAGGGCTTCTGGCGGCCTGCGCGGCGCTTGCCGCCGCGACACACGGCGCCGCTTATGCAGGGGAATCACAGGACAATTTCAGCGCCGGCGGGAATGTCGCCATAACCAGCGATTATATCTATCAGGGTGTGTCGGAGAGCGACGGCCACCCCGCCCTGCAGGCCGATGTGCACGCAGGTGCCGGCGGGTGGTTCCTCGGGGCCTGGGCGTCCACTCGCGACCGGGATTTCCCACCGGGCGCGTCCAGCGAACTGGAAGCCTATCTGGGCCACCGCTTCAACCTGGACAACACCTGGAGCGCCACGCTGAGCGCGCGCAGCCACTATTTTCTGCGCCCGAGCCAGACCTCTGCGGACTTCCAGGAGCTCTCCGCCTCGGTTGCGTGGCTCGACCGCTGGACCTTCACGCTGGCGGCGATTCCGAACGCGGTGCGGTGGTACGGGTATGTCCGACTGAACCGCAGTCCGGCCTGGGTTGCCGATACGGCCGGTCAATGGCTGCTCGGGCGGGGCGTTTCCGTGACCGGGGCTATCGGGTACTACTATTCGACCAGCGCAGGAGCGGGCGAGCAGGCCGGGGCTGGCTACGCCTACGGGAACGTGGGCCTCGCCTACGAGGAGCGCCAATGGCGGGTGGATGTGGGGTACTTTCTGGCCCAGAACCGGGCGCAGCAGCTGTTCCCCTACCCGGCGGCGAACCGGCAGGTGGCGGGCACGGTAAGCTGGCGTTTTTGAGCGCTTTGAACCCGGATAGGCGCGGCGGACACTTACGGCATGTGAGCGTGGGAGTACAGCCAACGAGTCGTAACGAGACGGGTAAGGCGGATGCGGTCTACCGTGGCGCGGCCTCGGCCGCGCGCGAAGTGGAGCTCATCGCGCGCATCGGCGCGGGCGACCGTAAGGCGTTCGAGGAGCTCTACAACCTCTACCATCGCCGCATGGCGCGTTTCCTGATGCGCCTCACGCACCGCTATGACCTGGCCGAGGAGATCATCAACGATACGTTCTGGGTGGTGTGGCGCAAGGCGCGTGAGTTTCGCGGCGAATCGCAGCCCTCGACCTGGATATTCGGGATTGCATACCGCAAGGCCCGCAACTCGTTTCGCTCCGTCTCGCGCCTGGCGGCACACGCCAGCCTCGAGGCGCAGTCCGCCCCACTCGCGAGCGAGCCGTTCGTGGCCGAGGAACTGCGCGACTGGCTGCAGCAGGCGCTCGCGCAGCTGCCGCCGGAACAGCGGCTGGCGGTGCAGCTGTGCTACGAACTTGGATATTCCTGCGAGGAGATTTCCGCCATCACCCGCTGCCCCGTCAACACCGTGAAAACCCGCCTGTTCCACGCCCGCGCGAAGCTGCAGAAATTCCTGCCGCAACTCGCGGGCCATGCGAGTCCCTAAAACCATGACAGCCAACGACTCTTCCCAACACGCCACGACGTGGTTGCTACTGCCGTGGCTGGCCAACGGCCGGCTGCCGGCGCACGAGCGCGCGAGCGCGGAAGAGCACGTCGGGAATTGCGCGGCCTGTGCGCAAGAGCTCGCACTGCAGCGCCGGATGTGCCAGGCGCTTGGTGAGCCGGATCGGGTCACCTGGGCACCAGGCCCCTCGTTCCGCAAGTTGCTGGATCGCATCGACGGCCACGCGGAAGCCGCGCCGCGCAGCCCCTGCGTGACCGCGCGTCCCACGCGGGTCGTTTCCGGATCAAGCCAGGCGTGGCGGCCACCGGGACTTGCCTGGGCGGCGAGCGTCGTGCTGGCGGTTGGGCTCACGGGAATCGTTGCGACCACTTATCGCTGGTCGCAGCCGCTCTACTCCACCCACACACTTGGCGCCAGCTCCGCCCCGGGTGTGTTGCATGTTGCCTTCGATCGCGGCGTGCCGGTGGGGGAAGTGGCCGACATCCTGCGCACGGCTGGCGCGCACGTGGTCACCGGACCCGACGCGAGCGGCGTGTTCGGAATTGCACCGCTCGCGGCCGCGACGCCCGCGCAACTGCATAGGCTCGAGACGCGCCTGCGCACCGACACGCGCGTGCGCTGGGTCGAGCCGCTCACGGAACCCTGAGTAAGGTGCGCACGCTCGCGCGCCTGTGCCTCCTGTGGCTGGCAATGCTCAGCGCGCAGTCTGCGTACGCCACCGTGGCGACGACGCCGCGGATCGTCGTGGGGTTTGCCAATGCCCCCCACACACTGCCGGGTCCGGCCGGCGCCACGGGCAACCGCTACAGCGGTGACGGCTATCGCGTGTCGCAGGATGCTCACGCCCAGGCACGGCGCGTCGCGGCGCACTACGGACTGCGGCAGGTGGCGAGCTGGCCGATCCGGGCGTTAGGAATGCACTGCGTCGTGTACGAGATTGCCGACGGACGGCCGCCGGCAGAGGTTCTCGCCTCGCTGTCGCGCGACTCGCACGTGGTGCTGGCGCAGCCGTTGCAGGAGTTCCACACCCTCACGGATGCGCCGGCCTACAACGATCCTTTGTACGACCTGCAGACCAACCTCGTCGCGCTCGGCATCGCCCGTGCACATGGGCGTGCCCAGGGTGCCGGCGTACGCATTGCGCTCATCGACACCGGTGTCGACAGCGCCCACCCGGACCTGCAGGGGCGCATCGCGCACACGTCATCTTTCATTACCGCGCCGCCACGGCGGCCGGCGGATCTGCGTCACGGCACGGCCATGGCGGGACTGATCACGGCGGTCGCGAACAATCATGTTGGTATCGTCGGCATTGCGCCGCTCGCGCGGCTGGAGGTATTCGAGGCCTGCTGGCAGCTGCACGCCGCGGACGACGGGGCGGCGTGCAACACGTTCACTCTGGCCCAGGCGCTCGCCGCAGCGCTCGCCGCCGGTACGCCGCTGGTGAACCTGAGTCTCGCCGGCCCCTCCGATCCTCTCCTCACCGCCCTCGTCGAGAATGGACTCAAGCGCGGTGTGGTTTTCGTCGCGGCGGCCGCGCCGGATGCCGGCTTCCCGGGTTCCATCCCCGGGGTGCTGCGCGCTGCGGGCAGCGAACAACCCCTGCCGGAAGGTGCCTTCCCCGCGCCCTCGGTCCACGTGCTGACGACGCTTCCGAACGCGCAATACGATTTTGAATCCGGCACTTCGGTCGCATGCGCGGAGCTGACGGGTGTCATTGCGCTGCTCATGTCCGCGTCGCACGGGCGCCTGTCGGGTGAGACGATCGCGGCACTGCTGCGCGCTCATGAGGCGGGCTCGCCATCGATTGACGTAAACGCCGCGCTGTCGCGGCTCGATGCAAAGGATGCCGGGGCACGGCTGAGCGCGCGTTAGACCATTGGCAGTGCGACTCGCGCCTTGACCGCCCCGCCAGCCGTGTCCATGCTCTCGCGCGCATGGCAGACGCCTCTCCCGAGCTGAGCTGGAATCACATCGCCGAGGCGCGCGAGCGGATCGCGGGCAAGGTGAACCTCACCCCGGTCCTGACCAGCGCCAGCCTCGACGCGCAAAGCGGCGCGCACCTTTACTTCAAGTGCGAGAACTTCCAGAAGTGCGGCGCGTTCAAGGCGCGCGGTGCGACCAATGCCGTGTTCGCGCTGTCTGCCGAGGAGGCGCGGCGCGGAGTCGCCACGCACTCCTCGGGCAACCACGCGGCGGCCCTGGCGCGTGCGGCGCGGCTGCGCGGCATTCCGGCGTATATCGTGATGCCCGACAACACCCCGCAGGTAAAGCGCGCCGCAGTCGCCCGCTACGGCGGCGCGCAAACGCAAATCAGCTGGTGTGAGCCGACGCTCGCCGCGCGCGAACGAGCGGCGCGGGAGATCCTCGCCGCGACCGGCGCGGTGCTGGTACACCCGTACGACGATCTGGCGGTGATGGCCGGCCAGGCCACCGCCGGCGTCGAGCTGCTGGAGGCGGTGCCGGATCTGGATGTCATCCTCTGCCCGGTAGGCGGTGGCGGCCTCCTCGGCGGCAACGCGGTCGCCGCCAAAACCCTCAAACCCGCGATCCGGGTAATCGGCGTCGAACCCGCGGGCGCCGCTGATGCCGCGCACTCGTTCCGCAGCGGCCGGATCCAGCCGAGCCTCAAGCCCAACACCATCGCGGATGGCCTGCGCGGCACGCTCGGCGTGCGGCCGTTCGCGGCGATTCGCGCCCGCGTCGACGACATCGTGACCGTGCCTGACGAGGCGATCATCGCCGCGATGCGCCAGCTGTGGGAGGTGATGAAAATCATCATCGAGCCTTCGGGCGCCGTGCCGTACGCGGCCATCGCCAGCGGGGTCTTGAGTTTCCCCGGCCAGCGCGTGGGTCTCGTGCTCACGGGGGGCAACCTCGATCTGGACCGGCTGCCGTGGATGACCGGCGCAGTGGCGCTCAGGCCCTGACGCGCTCCGACTTCGGATCGTAGGGCGCACGCAGCCCGACGCTTGCGTTCACCAGCTCCCCCGCCACGTCGATCTGATAGCGGCCGCTTTCGATGAAGGCGTTGTCCGCAACTCCGGCGTCATTGACGACGTAGCCCAGCGCGACGGCGCAGCCGACGGTGTGCCCGTACGCGGCGGAGGTGAGATGACCGGCGGGCTTGCCGTCGCGCACAATGAGCTCGCCGCCCCACAGCACGGTATCCGGGTTGTCCACGGTCAGAATCGCCAGACGGCGTGCGACGCCACGGGATCGCAGCTTTTGCAGCGCCTCGCGGCCCCGGAACGGAATTTCCTTGTCGAGCTTGACCGCGAAAGCGAGCCCCGCCTCAAATGGCGTGTAGTCCGGCGTGAGCTCGCGTCCCCAGGCGCGGTAGCCCTTCTCGATGCGCAGCGACTCGATCGCGTAGTAGCCGGCGTTGCAGAGCCCGAGGTCAGCGCCCGCTTCCTGCAGCGCCTCATACACGGCCACCGCAAATTCAACCGGCACGTACAGTTCCCAGCCGAGCTCGCCCACGTAGGTCAGACGCGTGGCCCGGACCGTCGAATGGCCGATGTCGATTTCCCGGCTGGTGCCGAAGGGAAACGCCGCGTTGCTGAAATCGGCGCGCGACACCCGCGCCAGCAGTTCGCGCGAGCGCGGCCCCATGACGGCCAGTACCGCATACATACCGGTCACGTCGACGATCGCGCAGTGCTTGTCCCTGGGAATGCGGCGCCCGATGTAGTCGAAATCGCGGGTGCTCTGGGCGGAGCCCGTGACGATCAGGTACTGCTCGTCGGTAAGGCGCGTCAAGGTGAAGTCTGACTCGTAGCCGCCGCGCTCGTTCAGCATGGCGGAATAGATGGTCCGGCCGGCCGCCACGTCGACATCGTTACTCACCAGGTACTGCAGCACGTCCCGCGCGTCGCGACCCTTGAGGAGGTACTTCGAGAACGACGTCATGTCGAACAACGCCACACCGGTACGCGCCGCGAGGTGTTCGCGACCCGAGTGCGGCAGCCAGTTCTGCGCGCCGAACGAGTACTCGACTTGTGGCTTGACGCCCGGCGGCGCAAACCAGTTGGCGCGCTCCCAGCCCATCTTGCTGCCGAAGCACGCCCCGCGCTCCTTGAGCAGATGATAGACAGGCGAGCGGCGCAGCGGCCGCGCACTCTCGAGTTCGCGATTCGGCCACGGCATCGCGTAGTGCAGACCCAGCGTTTCCTTGACCCGATCCTTGAGCCAGCGATCGTTGCCGTTGAAGCGTGCAAAACGGCGGATGTCGACCGGCCACAGATCCGAGGTGGGCTCGCCGGCGATGATCCATTCGGCCAGCGCCAGACCCGCGCCGCCCGCCGAGGCGATCCCCATGGAATTGAAGCCTGCGCCGACGTAAAAGTTCTTGAGTTCCGGCGCCTCGCCGAGCAGGAAGTTGTTGTCGGGCGTGAAGGATTCCGGACCGTTGTAGAACTGCTTGACGTCGGTGGACTCGAGCGCCGGCACGCGAACAATCGCGTTCTGCATGAGGATTTCGAACTGCTGCCAGTCATCAGGCAGCAGCTGGAATTCGAAGTCATCGGGGATGCCGTTCATACCCCAGGGTTTGGCGTCGGGCTCGAAGCCGCCCATGACGAGACCGCCGACCTCCTCTTTGAAATACACGTAGCCGTCCGGGTCGCGCATCACCGGCAGATCGCGCTGCACGCCGGCGATTTCGCTGGTGACGATGTAGTAGTGCTCCGCGGAATGCAGCGGCACCGTCACCCCGCACAGCCGGCCGAGCGCCTTGGCCCACTGTCCGGCGCAGTTCACGACTACCTCGCAACTGATGCGCCCCTGCTCCCCGTCCTTGCGTTTCCAGCTCACCCCGGATGCCCTGCCCTCAGCGGTGTCGATGCCGGTGATGCGGGTGCCCTCGAAAATACGCACGCCCCGATTGCGCGCGCCCCGGGCGAGCGCCTGCGTCAGGTCGGTTGGATTGGCCTTGCCATCGCCGGGGATCCACACCGCGCCCACCAGATCATCGGTGTGCATGAGAGGCCATAACTTGCCGGCTTCCTGCGGACCGATGAGTTCGCAGGCCACCCCATAGGCGCGGGCGATGGCGGCGGTTCGTTTCAGCTGCGTCATGCGCTCGGGGGTGCGCGCCACCGTGAGGGAGCCGCAGTTACTCCAGCCGGTCGCAAGCCCGGTTTCCGCTTCCAGCTCGCTGTAGAGCCGGGTCGAGTAGCGGATCAATTTGGTCATGCTCTCCTGGGAGCGCAGCTGGCCGACGAGGCCCGCCGCATGCCAGGTCGTGCCGCAGGAAAGCCGCCCCTGTTCGAACAGGACCACGTCCTGCCAGCCGAGCTTCGCCAGATGATAGGCAGTGGAGCAACCGACGATGCCGCCGCCGATGATGACGACGCGCGCGTGGGAGGGTTCGCTGACGCTCTTCACCACGGCAACGAATAGGTCTTGGTGTTGCAGAAGCTCTTCATGGCCTCGAGCACCCCCTCCTTGTAGCCCAGGCCCGAGTCCTTGATGCCGCCGAAGGGCGTCATCTCCAGGCGATAGCCCGGCACCTCACGGACGTTGACGCTGCCAACATTGAGTTCCTGCACGAAACGGGTGATGAGATCCAGACGGTTGGTGCACAGCGCCGAGGACAGACCGTAGGCGGTGCCGTTGGCGATGCGGATCGCCTCGTCAACCGTTTTGAAGCGAATCACCGGTGACACCGGACCAAAGGTCTCTTCGCGCACCACCGTCATGTCCGGCCTCACCTGGTCGAGTACCGTGGGCGAGTACAGCGCGCCGCGGCGCACATTGCCCACCAGCAGCTTCGCGCCCTGCGCGATCGCTTCGTTCACGACCTGTTCGAAGCGCACCGCGGCGCGCTCGTCGATCACCGTGCCCATGTCCATCTGCGCATCGAAGGGATCGCCGTATTTCACGGCGCGGGTCTTCTCGACCAGCAGTTCGACAAAGCGGTCGGCGACCGGCTCCTGCACCAGCATGCGTTTGATCGCGGTACACCGCTGGCCGGAGTTTTTGTAGGAGCCCGCGGCCGCCAGGGTGGCGGCTTCTTCGATGTCGGCGTCCTCGAGCACGATGAGGGGATCGTTGCCGCCGAGTTCCAGGATCTGACGCTTGTAGACCGCTTTGGCGGCGATGTACTTGCCGATGGCGACGCCGCCGGTGAAGGTGACCAGGTCGACGTCGGGGCTCGTAAGCAGTTCGTCGGCAATCTCCGCCGGATCCCCGGTCAGCACCGACAGCATCGGCGGCGGCAAACCCGCCTCATACAAAACATCGGCCAGCGCCAAGGCCGCGAGCGGCGTCTTCTCGCTGGGCTTGAGCACCACTGTGTTGTTAGTGGCCACAGCCGGCGCGACCTTGTGGATCACCTGGTTGAGGGGATGGTTGAAGGGCGTGATGGCCGTGATCGCGCCCAGCAGCGGCTCCTTGAGCGTGTAGACCTTGCGGCTCTTGCCGTGTGCCGTGAGGTCGCACGAAAACACCTGGGCGTCATCGACGAGCGCCTGGTTGGCGGCAAACAGCAGCACGTCGGAGGCGCGGCCGACTTCGTAGTGCGAATCCTTCAAACACAGCCCGGACTCGAGCGTGATGAGGCGGGCAATTTCCGTGCGCCGCGCGGCGACGATCTCGCCAGCCTTCATGAGGATCCGGTAGCGCTCATAGCGCGTCAGCTTCGCCCGGTAGTCACGGGCAATGCGCAGCGCCTGCTTCACGTCCGCGAGCGTAGCCTTGGGTACGGTCGCGACCACGGCACCGGTGTAGGGATGCCTGACTTCGATCACTCGCTCGCGCTGGACTTTCTCACCGGCGATGCGCAGCGCCTCGTGGATGATCTCTCGGGCCGGGGGCGATGCAAGTACGGCGCACATGGGATGCTCCGCTAGGCGTTCAGTTGGCGAGGTTGAGTCCGAGGTCGAAGGCGTCGAAGTTTCGCCACCGGTGTTCGCGCGGCGGGGCCGCAACGGCACGATTGACCAGGAGCGGCACCTTCTCTTCCGACAGGCCGCCGTGAGAGCGCAGTGGCACGTCGAGCGCCGAGAGGTCGTGCCGCGCGGCGGCGGTGCCGATCACGGTGTCCTGCTCTGACACCACAATGACATCGCCGATCCGGTCCGGCGGCAGCTCGAAACGCTTGGCTGCCGAGGCGCGTGTCAGGACCAGCTCGATGCCCGGCAGCGCTGCGATGCGTGCGCGCTGAGCGGCATCATCGAAGGGCGCCGGCCAGTAAATCATTGCGAAGGAGCCGAGCGCTCCGTGATGCACCACATAGGGGTCGGTGATCGGCAGGATGACGCGGGCGTGGCCCGCGCCGAGCCAGGCGTCGAGTGTGTCCTGGAGGTAAATCACGTTGGGCTTGCCATCCGCGCCGTGCTTGGCGTTCATGCCGTGGTCCGCGGTCAGCACAATGGTCGCGCCCAACGCATCGAGGCGCGCCAGGTACTTGTCCATCATGGCGTAGAAGTCGTTCGCCGCGGGCGTGCCCGGGGCGGCCTTGTGCTGGACATAGTCGGTGGTCGACAGATACATCAGGTCCGGCCGGTCGCGCTCCATGAGCTTGACCCCGGCGGCAAACACAAATTCTGACAGCGCTGCGCTGTACACCGAGGGCACCGGCAGCCCCACCAGATCGAGCACGCGTTCGATGCCATTCTCGGTGAGCGTCACCTCGTCGGCCTTCTCCGAGGAGAAGCAGATGCCCTTCATCTTGTGGCCGAGCAGCCGGCGCAACTTGTCCTTGGCGGTGATTACCGCCACCTTCGCGCCGGCATCGGCGAAGGCCGCGGGAATGGTGCCGGCGCGCAGGTAGCGCGGGTCATTCATCAGCACCTCTTCGCCGCGCTCGCGGTCGAAAAAGTAATTGCCGCAGATACCGTGTACCGAGGGCGGCGCACCGGTGACGATGGACAGGTTGTTGGGATTGGTGAAGCTCGGAATCACGCAATCCGCGGTAAACGCCGTGCCCGCCCCGCCGAGCAGACGGCCGAGAAACGGCGCCACGCCAGCGCTCACGGCTCGCGTGATGTATTCGTACTGGCAGCCATCGACGCACACCACCACGAGCGGACGGTCCATCCATCGGTAGCGCCGCTCGTTCACGGTAACTTCGCGTTGCATTCGCTTCCTCAAGCGCCGGTATCGAGCGCCTTGTGCATGCGGGCACGGCTGTCGGCGGCGTGTGCACGCAGCGTGGCGCCGGCGCGCGCCGGGTCGCGAGAGGCAATGGCCATGACAATCTCCTTGTGCTCGGCGTTCGAGACCCCGAAGCCACCGCCATCCTGCAAGCCGCGCAGACGGAACAGCAGCAACTCCTTGGTCAGACGCCGGTAACACTCCGACAGGCGCGCGTTGCCGACAAACTCCACCAGTGCGTCGTGGAACTGCAGATTCAATGCGTGGTAACGCGCGATATCGTGGCCGGCCGTGGCGGCATCCATGTCGGCAAGCAGCGCGTGCAGCGCCTCCAGCTGTTTGACGGTGATCGATTGCGCCAGTCGCCGCCCGATCAGCTCATCGAGCGCCTCACGCACGTCATAGGTCTGATCGGCTTCGGTGATCGAAATCTCGCGTACGAAAACACCGCGGTTTTTTTCCGAGCGCACCAGGCCACATTCCTGCAGGCCCCGCAAAGCCTCGCGCACCGGTCCGCGGCTGGTACCGAAGCGCGTGGCCAGCCCGCTCTCGTTGATGCGCTCCCCAACGCGCAGTTCACCGCTGAGGATCGACCGCTCGATCTCGCTTTGCACCAGCCCCGACAGCGTGTTCGATTGCACCAAATGGAGGATGGTGGGCATCGGGGCGTTCATGGCGTCGTCATCCGGGTCGGTACCTTCCGTGAAGGGGTGGCATGGAAGCACGGCCGATTGCGTACTGTCAACAGTTGACACTTTGCGATTCACAGTCTACGTTCGCTGCCCGATCTACTCACCACCAGGACAGGGTAACTCGATGCGAACGAGCAGCGTCACGGCGGGACAAGCCCCCGAATTCAACTGGGAGAATCCCTACCTCCTGCTCACCCCGGGACCGCTCTCCACCAGTCCGACAGTGCGTGCCGTCATGCTGCGGGATTGGTGCACCTGGGACGACGAGTACAACCTGGGAATCGTTACACCCATCCGCGACGGACTGGTGCGGCTTGCCAGCGCCTCCCAGCCGCAACTGTTCACTTCAGTGCTGATGCAGGGCTCCGGCACCTTCTCGGTCGAAGCGATGATCGGCTCGACAGTGCCGCAGGACGGCAAGCTCCTGGTCCTCGCCAACGGCGAGTACGGCAACCGTCTCGGACGCATCGCCGCCACGTTGAAAATTCCGCACCTCATCCATGACACCGGCGAACTCGCAGCCCCCGACCTGGGAAAGCTTGAGGCGAGCCTCGCAGGCGATCCTGCAATTACCCATGTCGTTTGCGTGCACAACGAGACCACGACCGGAATGCTCAATCCGATCAAGGAAATCGCCGCGATCGTAAAGGGTCGCGGCCGCACCTTGCTGCTGGATTCCATGAGCGCCTTCGGCGGCATCCCGATGGACATGGCGGAGCTGAAAATCGATTTCCTGGTCTCTTCCGCGAACAAATGCATTCAGGGCGTACCCGGCTTTGGCTTCGTGATTGCGCGTCGGGACGAGCTCATGAAATGCCAGGGCCGCGCCCGCTCCCTCTCGCTCGATCTGTATGACCAGTGGCAGGGGATGGAAAAGGGTCACGGCAAGTGGCGCTACACCAGTCCCACCCACGTGGTGCGCGCCTTCGCGCAGGCCATGCAGGAGCTGGAAGCGGAAGGCGGGGTCGCGGCGCGCTACAAGCGCTACAGCGAAAACCAGCGCCGACTGCTCAACGGCATGGAGAGTCTCGGCTTTCGTTGCGTCCTGCCGCGCGAGTTGCACAGTCCGATTATCACCGGATTCCACTCGCCCCAGCACCCGGACTACTCGTTCGCGAAGTTTTATCAGGAACTCAAGAGCCGTGGCTTCGTCATCTACCCCGGGAAGGTAACGAACATTGATTCCTTCCGCATCGGCACCATCGGCCATGTTTTCCCGGAAGACATCGATCGTCTCATCAAGGCGGTGCAAGCCTCGATGTACTGGGTCTGATCCCGCCCGTGCCCGCGCCCATCGGCGCCGCCAGTAAACGGTCGACACGCTCATGATCGATCCCCTGCCGTTCGTGACCTACACCTTCGTCATGTCAATCACGCCGGGGCCGAACAACCTCATGCTGACCGCGGGGGGCGCCAACTTCGGGTTCCGGCGAACGCTGCCGCACATTGCGGGTATCTGCATTGGGGCGGCGATCCAGGCGTTCGCCATGTGCGCAGGACTCGGCGCGCTGTTCGATCGCTGGCCGGGGCTGCAGCGCACGCTCGGCTGGGTCGGGGCTGCATACCTTCTGTTCCTCGGCTGGCAGATGCTGCGCAGCACACCGGTGCAGGTGCGCGAAGGCGCGCGCCACGTGAGCCTGCTGGAGGGCCTGGTCTTCCAGTTCCTGAATCCCAAGGCGTGGGTGATGTCCATTACCGCCGCGGCGGTGTTTCTGCCGCGCGAATTCAGCTTCCTGGCGCGCAACGCCTACATGATCGGGATCATCGAAGCACTCGGGATTCCGTGTCTGGCGATCTGGGCGTTATTCGGCAGTTCCCTGAAGGCGCTGCTCGCCACGCCGCGCAATCGCCGGATCTTTAATATCAGTATGGCGGTGGCGCTTGGCGCCACGGCGGTCGCGATGGTGGCAAAGTGAACCGCAGCTGACTGTCCCTCCCCTGACCGCGGCTGCACCCGCAGTGGTCAACCTGGCCATATTCCGGCCGTTACAATGACTACCACGCGGTAACCGAAAGCCGATCGCCTTGTCAGAACCTCTGTCACGGGTTCACGCGCCCCGCCACGCACTGCGCGCCGCAGTGGTGTTGCTCGCAGCGCTGGGTGTTGCCGCCTGTGCGGCCCCGGCAAGCCGTACCAGCGCGCCGCCCGCCGCCACCGATCTCGCCGCGCTCAAGCGCGGCGATGCTGTGTGGCTCGAGCGTGTCAGCTTCGGGCTCGACAGCGGGACGGTCGCCGCCTGGCGGCGTCTCGGCCGCGAGCGCTATCTCGATGAGCAACTCGCGCCGACCAACGAAGCCCTGCCGGCACCCATCGCCGCCCAGGTTCACTCACTGCTGCAGGCCCAGCCGCATGATCCCGCTCAGATCCTGCCGGGGCTGCATCAACGGCGCAAAGCCGCAAACGCCATGACGGACGGGCCGGACAGGGACCAGGCGAGAAAAGCCCTCAACGAGGATGGCAACCGGGCCGCCTACCAGGCCGTGCGTCTGCAGCTGTTGCGCGCCGTCTATTCCCCGGCGCAGCTGCGCGAGCAGATGGTGTGGTTCTGGCTGAATCATTTCAGCGTGTTTCAGTACAAAAGCGATCTGCGCTGGCTGGTGGCGGACTACGAGGAACACGCCATCCGCCCGCATGCGCTGGGGAATTTTCGCGAGCTGGTGCTCGCCACCCTCGAACACCCGGCCATGCTGCAATACCTCGACAACGCCCAGAACGCCGCCGGTCACATCAACGAGAACTACGCGCGTGAGCTCATGGAGCTGCATACCCTCGGGGTCAACGGCGGCTACACGCAGCAGGATGTGCAGCAGCTCGCGCGCGTACTGACCGGTGTTGGAATCAACGCAGGTCCCGCCCCGCGCCTGAGGCCGCAATGGCAGCAGCTGTACCTGCGGCGCGGCGCGTTCGAGTTCAATCCCGCGCGGCATGATTTTTCGCCCAAGGTGCTGTTAGGTCACAACATCCAGCCGCAGGGCTTCGCAGAAGTTCAGCAGGCGGTGACTCTGATCGTGCGCCAGAAGGCCTGCGCGCGCTTCATCTCCCGCGAGCTCGCGACGTATTTCGTCGGCGACATACCGCCGCCGCGCCTGGTCGAGGCCATGGCGCAGACTTTCCAGAAGACCGATGGCGATATCGCCGCGACGCTCCGCACCCTGTTTCTCGCCGACGAATTCACCGCCCCGGGCGCGGGCAAGTTCAAGGACCCCATGCGCTACGTGCTGTCCGCAGTACGCGTGGCCTATGACGGGCGCACCATCAGCAACACCCGGCCGCTGCTCGACTGGCTGAACGCACTCGGCGAGGCACCCTTCGCCCACCAGACGCCCGATGGCTACCCGCTCACGGCGGCCAGCTGGGCGAGTCCCGGGCAGATGAGCCGTCGCTTCGAGATTGCGCGCGCCATCGGCACCGGCAACGTGCACCTGTTCGATCCGCAAGACAGCGCCAGCGCCCCGACCGCCGGTTTCCCGCAGCTTTCCAACCGGCTGTACTACGAGGCCATCGAACCTTTCCTCGCCGCGAAAACCCGCGCCGCGCTCGCCCAGGCGAGTTCTCCCCAGGAGTGGAACACCTTTCTTCTGGCCGCGCCGGAGATGAACTATGAGTAAGGTGAGCCGCCGTCAATGGCTGCAGCTCGCGGGCGCTACGCTCGCGAGCGCCGGAGTCAACGCCCGCCTGTATGCGGCGCCGCCCGACGGCCCGCGTTTTCTTCTGGTCTTCCTGCGCGGCGGCTATGACGCGACCAACGCGCTGATCCCTTACTCCAGCAGCTTCTACTACGAGGCGCGGCCCAACATCGCGATCCCGCGTCCTGATCCGGCCGTGAGCGGCGGCGCCCTGGCGCTCGATCCGGATTGGGCGCTCGCGCCCGCGCTGCGCGATTCCGTCGGCGCCCTCTACCAGCAGCGACAGGTCGCGTTCGTGCCTTTTGCCGGCACCCAGGATCTGACGCGCAGTCATTTCGAGACCCAGGACAGCATCGAGCTTGGGCAGCCCATCGGCGGCGCGCGCGACTACCGCTCGGGTTTCATGGCGCGCCTGCACGCGAGCCTCGTGCCAGCCGGCGCAGCCCCGATCCCCGCCATCTCCTTCACGGACGCCCTGCCGCTCGCCTTTCAGGGTCCCGAACCGATACCCAACATTTCCCTGAAGAGCGTCGGCAAACCGCCCTTCGATGATCGCCAGATGCGTATCCTCACCGACATGTACGCCGGCCATCCGCTTGAACCAGCGGTTGCGAGCGGTCTGGAACTGCGGCGGCAGGTGGCGCAGGCCATGCAGACCATGGATGATGAGATGCGCTCTTCGAGCCGCAACGCACTCAGCATCAAGGGGTTTGAGCTCGAGGCCGAGCGTATGGCCCGGCTCATGCGCGACAGCTACCGCATCGGCTTCGTGGATATCGGCGGCTGGGACACCCACGTCAACGAGGGGGCGGCGCAAGGGGCACTCGCCGCCAACCTTGCGGGCCTCGGACGCGGCCTCAGCGTTTTTGCCCAATCCCTCGGCGCCGAATGGAACAACACCGTCGTCGTGGTGCTGTCGGAATTCGGCCGCACCTTCCGCGAGAACGGCAATCGCGGCACCGATCACGGGCACGGCAGCGTGTATTGGGTGCTGGGCGGCGCGGTGAACGGCGGGCGCATCGCTGGCGCGCAGCAGCGGCTCGAGCGCGCCAACCTGTTTCAGGATCGCGACTATCCGGTGCTGAACGATTACCGTGCGGTGCTCGGCGGTTTGTTCCGCTCCATGTGGGCGCTCACGCCCACGCAATGCGCGCAGATTTTCCCGCAGGTCGCGCCCGTCGATCTTAAACTCCTCTGGTGACGGGGCCCGTTCAAATCCACGATGCGACCGAGGCTGACCTCCCCGGCATCGTCGCCATCTACAACGAGGTCATCGCCACCTCCACCGCCATCTACTCGTACGAGCCGGTGACGCTCGCCGACCGGGGCGAGTGGTGGCGCGCGCGGGTTGCGCTGCGCTACCCGGTGCTGGTGGCGGCCGAGGCGACGAGCGTGCTCGGTGTTGCCAGCTTCGGTGATTTTCGCGCCTGGCCGGGTTACCGTTTCACGGTCGAGCATTCGGTGCACGTGCGCGCCGACTGCCGCGGCCGGGGCGTGGGCACGCAGCTCCTGCAGGCGCTCCTGCCGCGGGCGGCAGCCTGCAACAAGCACGTGATGATCGCGGGAGTAGACGCCGCGAACGCGGCCTCCATCCGCTTCCATGAGCGCCTGGGGTTCACGCAAGTCGGTCACCTGCGCGAGGTTGGCTACAAGTTCGACCGCTGGCTGGATCTGGTTTTTCTGCAACGCCGGGTCGGCGACCGGTAAGATTGCGGGCATGTTCCCCGCCATACCGCCCGCCACGCGGGCCCTGATCCTCATCAACGTCGCCGTATTCCTGCTGCAGCAGGTCGCAGGCGACAGCATCACGCAGCTGTTTGCCCTATGGCCGCTCGGCGCCGGCTTTCGCCCCTGGCAGCTGATTACCTACGCCTTCCTGCATGGTGGCGTGCTGCACATTTTTTTCAACATGTTCGCCCTCTACATGTTCGGCGGCGCGCTCGAGGGCTACTGGGGCGGGCGGCGCCTGGTGCTGTTCTACCTCGTGTGTGTGCTCACCGCGGCGCTGACGCAGCTCGCGGTGCAATTTCCGAGCGGCGCCGAGGAAGAAGTAATCGGCGCCTCGGGCGGTGTGTTCGGCGTGCTGCTGGCATTCGCCTGGTACTTCCCGAAACAGCGCATCATCCTGCTATTCCCGCCGATCCCCATGCCGGCGTGGCTGTTCGTGACCCTGTATGGTTTGCTGGAACTGTTCCTGGGCGTGACGGGAACCCAGCAGGGCGTGGCGCATTTCGCTCACCTGGGCGGCATGCTCGGCGGCGCGCTGTGCATCCTCTACTGGCGCGCGCGTCACCGGTTCAGTTCGTAACCAGCACCGGTCGCAGTCTCACGGGCCCGCGCCAGGTGCCGCAGGCATCGCACAGGAGTGTGTCGCCGAAGCGGCTGCGCCCAAAAGTGCGGCCGTCAGGCAGGGAAACCCAGTTGCCACCGCCCTCGACGTGCAGGTCCTGGAGGCGCACGTGCAGCGCGCACCGCGGGTTGTCGCAGAACGCCGCACCGCGTTCGAGCTCCTGATTCGCGCTCAGCACATCCTCGGCGCCGCGCGCGGCGCGGAAACTCGGCAATTGCACTGTCGCGCCCCTTCGGCTGTTGGCCTTCACGGGAGCGTAGTGTGTGGGGTGGTGTTGACGCGGATATGACGCGCCCGTGGCGGATGCGTGACGCGCGCTGCCGCGCGTGTCCCACGTTCCACCTGAGGATTCGATTTTAGACGCCTGATATTACAAAGAAATTATCTTTCCTTGAATCAAGGCGAGGTGGCCGTCACAATCGCGCGCTGCAAAAAGATGACGGGAACTTCTCGCTGCGGCCGTTGCCTGTGGATGCGCATTCATGATCAAGACCGACCACCTCACCAAACACTACGGCCAGCTCAAGGCGGTTGACGATGTCAGCTTCCAGGTGGGCCCGGGCGAGGTGCTGGGGTTCCTGGGGCCCAACGGCGCCGGCAAGACCACCACCATGCGCATGCTGGCAGGGTTCGTCGCCCCGACCAGCGGCTCCGCGAGTATCTGCGGCCACGACGTCGCGACCGATGCGCTCGCCGCCAAGACGGCGCTCGGGTACCTGCCCGAAGGGGCGCCGAGCTACGGCGAAATGACGGTGCGTCGCTTTCTCGAGTTCATCGCTGACCTGCGGGGCCTCGAGGGTGCACGCCGCACGGCGCGCCTCGATCACGTCATCGGCAATCTGCACCTCGCCGGGGTCCTCGGACAGACCATTGATACCCTGTCGAAGGGTTTCCGGCGCCGCGTGGGACTTGCACAGGCCATCGTGCACGATCCGCCGGTCCTGATCCTGGACGAGCCGACCGACGGGCTTGATCCAAACCAGAAGCACGAAGTGCGCACGCTCATCAACGACATGGCGCGCGAGAAAATCATCGTCATCTCGACCCATATCCTCGAGGAGGTCGACGCGGTGTGCACGCGCGCCATCATCATTGCCCGCGGCCGCATCGTCGCCGATGACACGCCCGCCGGACTTGCCGCCCGCTCGCGCTATCACAATGCGGTCTCCATGCAGCTCGCGGAAGCGTCGCAGCTCGAGACCGCCCGCGCCGCGGTGGCGTCGCTGCCGTCAGTCGCGGCAGTCGAAGTGAGCGAACGCGAGGCGCGGGTGACCGCGCTGCCAAAGCCCGGCGCGCTGATCTTCGCGCCCGTTTCCGAACTCGCCGCGCGCACGGGACTGAAGCTCAAGGAGCTGCACCTGGAAGCCGGGCGCCTCGACGAAGTGTTCCGCACCATTACCGCCTGAAAGGCAGCTCCCTGGAGAACCATGCACAACGTGGGCATCATCACGCGTCGGGAACTTGCGAGTTATTTCGCAACCCCGCTCGCCTATGTCTTCATCCTGATTTTCCTGGTGCTGGCGAACGCCTTCACCTTCTACCTCGGCGGCTTCTATGAGCGCGGCCAGGCGGATCTGGCGCCGTTCTTCACCTTCCAGCCGTGGCTGTACTTGTTCCTGATCCCGGCCCTGTCGATGAAGCTGTGGGCCGAGGAGCGCAAGTCCGGCAGCATCGAGCTCTTGATGACCCAGCCGGTGAAACTGTGGGACGCGGTACTCGGCAAGTTCCTCGCCGCCTGGGCGTTCACCGCCCTCGCCTTGGGACTGACCTTCCCGCTGTGGATCACCGTCAACTACCTCGGCAGTCCTGACAACGGCGCGATCCTCGCCGGCTATCTGGGAAGCCTGTTGCTCGCCGGGGGCTTTCTCGCCATTGGCTCGTGCATGTCCGCGCTGACACGCAACCAGGTCGTGGCGTTCATCTTAGGGGTAGCGGTGTGCTTCGCCTTCCTGCTGGCCGGCTTTCCGCTGGTGCTCGATGTGTTCCGCAGCTGGGCGCCGCAGGTCCTGGTGGACGCAATCGCCTCGCTCTCGTTCCTCACCCATTTTGAGTCGATCTCCAAAGGCGTGATCGACGTGCGCGACCTCTTGTACTTCGTGATGCTGACCGGATTTTTCCTGCTGGCGACCGCGGTCGCGCTTGATCTGCGCAAAGACCTATGAACCCACGCTCCACATTGGGCGGCGGTGCGCTGATCGCGCTGGCGCTGCTCCTGATCGGCCTGACGGTGCTCGGCAACTCTACGCTGCGCGGCTGGCGGCTCGACCTCACGCACAATCACCTGTACACGACCGCTCCTGGAACCGGGCGCATCCTTGCCGGCATCAAGGAACCTATCAACCTGTACTTCTTCTTCTCGGCCAAGGCTGCACAGCAAATTCCGCAGCTGCAGACCTACGGGGTGCGGGTACGGGAGTTCCTGGAGGAACTCGCCGCGCGCTCCAACGGCAAGCTGCACCTGCATGTGATCGATCCGCAGCCGTTCTCCGAGGATGAGGACCGGGCCTCGGAACTGGGCGTACGCGGTGCGCCCCTCGGCGCCTCGGGCGGACAGTTCTACTTTGGACTCGCCGCCACCAACTCCACCGACGGGCACGCGGCCATCGAGTTTTTCGATCCCAACAAGGAGCAGTTCCTCGAGTACGACGTGGTCAAGCTCGTGTACGAACTCGCCAACCCCAAAAAACCAGTCGTCGCCTGGCTCTCCTCGCTCCCCATGGGCCCAGGCTACGACCCCCAGAGCGGGCAGACGCGCCCCGCCTGGGCCGTGTACAGCGAGGCGCAGCAGCTTTTTGACCTGCGCCCACTCGATGCGACCGCCGCCAAGATCGACGCTGACGTGAGCGTGCTGGTGCTCGTGCACCCGAAGAGCCTCTCACCCGCGACCCAGTTCGCCATCGACCAGTACGCGCTGCGTGGCGGTCACATCCTGGTGTTCGTTGATCCGCTCGCGGAAACCGACTCCTCCGGCGCCGACCCACAGAACCCTATGGCGCGCATGACGGCCGACAAGGCCTCACACCTGGAGCCACTGCTTCGCGCCTGGGGCGTTAAGTTCGACCCGACGCAGGTGGTCGCCGATCGCGGCCACGCGCTGTCGGTAACGCTGCGCCAGGATGCGGAACCGGTGATGCACCTGGGAGTCCTGGGACTCGACAAGTCGAGCTTTACGAGCGACGACGTGGTCACGGCCGGGCTCTCAAACGTCAATGTAGCGATGGCCGGCCACCTCGATCCCATCAAGGGCTCGAAGGTGCGCTTCGAGCCGCTGTTGCAATCGAGCACCGACGCCGCGCTCCTGCCCGTGGAACGCTTCCGGGTGCTCATGGATCCGGGCACGCTGCGCGATGGTTTCAAACCAACCGGTACCCGCTATACCCTCGCCGCCCGCGTCACCGGTGACGTGCCCAGCGCGTTCCCCGCAGGCCCGCCGGCGGGGGTGACGCTGCCCGCGGGTGTGGCTGCGCTGAAGCAATCCGCGAAGCCGCTGAACCTCATTGTGTTTGCCGATACGGACTTGCTGTCCGACAACCTGTGGGTGCACGCCCAGAACTTTTTTGGCCAGACCATGCTGCAGGCCTGGGCCAGCAACGGCGACCTGGTGCAGAACGCGCTCGACAATCTTGCCGGCAGCGCCGACCTCATCAGCGTGCGCGGCCGCGCCTCCTACGCACGGCCGTTCGAACGCGTGGCGAAGCTGCGGCACGCGGCGGATGACCGCTTTCATTCCAAGGAACAGGAGCTCGAGCAGCAGCTGCGCGAGACGGAGGAGAAACTGACGGCCCTGCAGTCGGCGAAGGGCGGCAGCCAATCCGCGCTGATACTGACCCCCGCGCAGGAACAGGAGCTCGAACATTTCCAGGCCGAGAAGCTGCGCATCAGAAAGGAACTGCGCGCGGTGCGCGCCGGGCTCGACCAGGAAATCGCCAGCCTGGGCACGCGGCTCAAGGTACTCAACATCGTCGTAATGCCGGCGGTGTTTGCTCTCATCGCACTGCTGCTTGGCGTCTGGCGACGACGCCGCCAGGAGAAAGCCGTATGACCGCCCGACGCGTCGCCCTGCTCCTCGCCGCCGGCCTGATGGTGATCGCCTTCTCAATGTGGGTGGCATCGACCCGGCACCTGGAGCGCAGCACCCTCACCGGCGATCCGGTGCTGCCGGGGCTGGAGCACTCGGCCAACACCGTGACCGAGGTCGACCTGCGCAAGGGCGACGGCACGCGCACCACTCTCAGGAAGGACAGCGCGGGCTGGAATGTTGCCGAGCGCGGCTGGCCGGCCGATACCTCCCGGCTGCGCAAGCTGGTGCTCGATCTCGGGGCCCTCAACATCGTTGAGGAGAAAACCCGCCTCGCGGCGAACTACCCGCAGCTTGGCGTCGAGGATGTGACGTCGCCGCAGGCGAGCGGCACCCGCATCGACGCGATAACACCTGCCAGGACCTTTGCGGTGATCATCGGCAAGTCCTCCAGCGGCAAGTCCGGGTACGTGCGCATCGCGGGCGCGCCGCAAAGTCTGCTGGCGGCGCCACTGCTCGCGCCGGATGCCGACCCGAAGAGCTGGCTCGATCACACGCTCATCGATTTGGGCGGCGACCGTGTGCGCGAGATTGAAGAACGTCCGGCCGGCACGCCGGCCTATACGGCCACGCGCGTGAAGAAGGACGCGCCCGAGTTCACCGTCAGCCCACTACCCAAGGGACGGTTGCTTACCGGGCCGGCCGTGGCAGAACCGATCGCGGCGGCCTTGAATGCGCTAAACCTCGAGGATGTGCGGCGGGCAAACGCGCCCGCCCCTGAAGCCCCCGACGCGCACGCAGTGTTCCGTACCTTTGACGGCCTGGAAGTGAGGGTCGCCGGCCGCAAGGACGGCTCGCGGTCACTGATCACGATCAGCGCCCACTCCAGCGATCCTCAGACCCAGGCCGAGGCGCAGAAACTCGCCGCGCGCCTGGACGGCTGGGAGTTTGAGATCCCCGGGTACCGTTACGTCGCCCTCTTCAAGCCGCTCGAAGAGCTGCTGCAGAAGCCGGTCGAACCCGTCAGGAAGGCCGGCGGCACGAAAGCCAGATAGCCGCGACCTGCGTAACGCTTTTCACTTCTCGCCTCGGGCCATGGCGAGCAGCGTAGTCGCGGTGCGCCAGTTCCTCGCAGTTGCCCGGGTGCACAGAATCCGCTCCGCGCGCGAGGCGAGCCTGGAGATACCGAAACCCTCGGGGGTGTGCAGATAGAGCACCTTGCCGTGGAGTGCGAACCGTTCACTCGCCGACCGGAGGGCCTCAAGGCCGAGCGGTGCCGCCGCTGCCGCGCGATCCTCCAGGAACCACAAATGCACGGATGCGGGCGCAGCGCTGGCCTCCGGGAACGGGTTCTTCGCCACCGCGCAAGCGAGCTCCCGCTCCTCGAGAAGCACCACATAAGGACAGAAGCCGAACTGCCGCTCGATCGCAGCGCTGATGCGTGCCGCAAGAGCCGCGGCCGTGCCGGTGCTCGCAAATACCGCGTTGCCACTTTGAATATAGGTCCTGGGGTCCTGGAGCTTCAGCCTGCGCAGGAGTGCGGCCAGATCCTTCATGGGCAGCTTGTTGTTGCCCATGACGTTGATGCCACGGAACAGCGCGATCCAGGTCTTCATGCAGGTGCGATTGTAGGCCCCTGAAAGCCGCACCGCCGCAGCCGGCCAAAGCCCCTGCGCCAAGCTTGCCGCGAAGTGCTCGGCTGCTGAGGTGATCGCGGCCGGTGGGCATCGAGCCACGCCCAAGGCCGGCGAAAACGAAACTACTGTCCGCCGAAATCGCTTCGATGCGATTTCGGCCCTTGGAGCAGTAGCCGCATGCTGCCTTCAGGGCGTAGACTTTTTTACCCGCGGGCGCGCGCTTCGCGCCTGCCGACAAGGGTGAGGTGAGGACATGAGCGCCGTGATACTCGCTGTGTTCGACGAGTTCGGGACCGCGGATCGAGTACGAACGCGACTGGTCACCGACGGGTTTCCCACCGACCGCGTCGAGCTGACCGCCGCGGCGGAGCCCGGCCGCGCCGGTTCACGTCCCGCGTCCTCGGCGCATGCCCGGGTTACCCAGTATTTCCGCACGCTCCGCAGCCGTCCGGACGAGCAGCCGGTCGTCGACGCCCTGGCGCGG
>JANWKL010000012.1 GCA_025451375.1 Steroidobacteraceae bacterium | reverse complement strand
TACCTGGTCTGGATCGAGAATCAGCGCCAATACTTCGTCAAAAAGGTGGCGCAACTGCACCGCAGCCTGATGCGGACCAAGTGGCTGAAGCGCGCGCTGTTCGGCATCATTATCCTGGTGGTTTTAAGTCTCTTGTGGCTCGGCGAGTCCGCGGGCGAGCGGACGCTGTTCGGCATAACGCTCGAAAATGAACTGACGTTCGTCATGGGACTGGCAGCCGTCACGCTCGCATCCTGGGAGCTGCACCAGAACAAGATGGCGACGCGCGAGCTCTTGTGGCAGTACCGCAATCAGCTGAAGCACTTCTCCCGCGCGCGCTCGCGGCTGGCGAGCACGTCTGCCGCGAGCCGCCGCCTCGAGATCCTCGCCGCGCTCGGCAAGGACTCGCTGATGGAGAGCTACCTGTGGACTATCCACCGGTTTCATCGCGAACACGAACCGCCCGGCCGGGCCTGATGGACGTGGCGGAACGCGCTCCATGAACGCGGCAGCCGCGCTGCAGCCCGCGACATCCGCCTGACGCTCGAACCCACCGAGGTGGCGGCGGGAACGCGGTCGGCTGTTTCCGGGATGCGCGTGTGCCAGCTTAAGGCCGGGGCGGGCCATTGGGTGGCGTAAGCCAAAAAAAAGCCCCGCACGAGGCGGGGCTTCAAATGAACTTCTTCTGGGGAATTTAGAAGAAGGTGTATTTCAGATTGACATAGAAGTTCCGCAACAGCGGGTCCACAACGAGCACGTTGTACCCGGCCGCAAAGTTGTTTTGCGATGCGTTGGTGAACGGCGGGTTCTTGTCGAGCAGGTTCTTGATTCCAAACAACACGGTCAGGTTTTTGATCGGCTTGACGCTGACGTAACCATCCACCAGCGAATAGCTGCCCACGATCCGCGGCTGGCCGTTGACCTTGAATTGATCGATGTACGTCGACCAGAAGCGGTTGTTCAGCCCGGCACCCCACATGCTCTCCGGGCTCGTCCAATCCACTCTCAGGTTGTGCTGCCACCGGTACGCCGGCGGAAGGTGATTGAACCAGCCCACCAGGTTGCGCTGCGGGCCGCCGTTGTACTGCTGCTGCAGAAACTGGGTGACCGCGGTTCCTTCCAGATCCTCGTGGAACGTGCCGATCCCAGTGTGCTGCAGGTATTGGACGCTGAGGTCAAAACCGGAGGTCGTGATCCTGCCCGTATTCTGATTGGTCAGCACGAGATATCCGCAGGTTGGCAGCGTGAAAGGAATGCACTGCGTGGCCGAGTCTACCGACGGCGTGAGCCCCCCGATATTGTTCAGCACGATATCGTTCGTGAATTCGCTGGGGTTGCCGTAAATCGCCGAGGGCGGGATGTTTCCGATGGTGTTCTTGAGCAGGATCCGGTAGTAGTCCACCGTAATGCCCATGTCGGTGATCGGCGAGATGATGACACCGAGATCAAAGTTCTGCGATGTTTCAGGCGTCAGGTGGCTGTTTCCGCCGGTAATACCCAGTCCCTGCGTGATGCAGGTTGCGTTGGTAAACGGCGCAACAGCGGTGGGCACTGCGGGCGGGCAGTCCGGGTTCCCCTGTCCCATGGTGCCGCTGGTCGAAGCTGCAATGGCATTCGGCGAATACAGTTCGAAGAGCGTGGGCGCCCGGAAGCCGGTGGAGGCGGTTCCCCTGAGGGTCAGGAAACTGGCCGGCTGATAGCGCAGCGACAGCTTCGCGTTGTTGGTCCTGCCGAAATCGCTGTACCGGTCCTCACGATCCGAGACGTCGAGATCGAGGTTCTTGGATATCGGGACATCCACCTCGAGGAACGCCGCCACTGTCTGGCGGCTCTTTGATATCGCACTGTCCGAAAGGCCCGTAGCGGCGCTGGTGAGGTCGTTATTGAAGGTGGTGGCGGACTCGAAGTGCTCGCCCGCCAGACTGACGCCAAGCGCCACGGTCGCCGGAGTGCCCGCATTGAAAGCATCGCCCAGCGGGTGGCTGGCATGGGCGTCGGCGCTCCACCGCTTGTCCTCGCCTTCCAGGTAGGTGCCGTTGCTATACGACGAGTTGATCAAGGCCTGTCCCGCGGCGGTCTGCGCACCGAACGGGTTGATCAGGTCGCTCAGGACGCCCGGGACGCCCGGACTGCCCGGGGTGGGCGCTTTGCCGCCGACAGGCGCAAGCATGTACTCATTGGGCAAACCCGACACATTATTGTTGTCGTTCTTGTTCTTGCTGTAATTGAGGATCCCGGCGTAGTCCCAACCGCCGTTGGTGCCGGAGAAGTTCAGCAGGACCCGCTGCTCGGTGTTGACGGCGCCGGTGTAGCGGTTGTTGTTTGGATCGCTCCAAATCGCGGCCACCGGGGTCGCAAGCGGGGCACACGGTGGGGCCTCGCAGGTGAGGCGGGACGCGTTCGGGATGAAGGGGTTCGTCGGGCTGATCGCCAGCGCGTAGAACATCGGACCGGACCAGGAGGTCGATTCGGAGCGGGTATAGAAGTACTGCAGCTGCAGGCTGTTGTTGGCCGGCAGCGCCTTGGTGAAGGACACCATCCCGGAGGTTTCCTTGGACGACGGGATCAGGTCCGTCGCGACGGAATACCGGTAGGCGCAGGTGTTGCCCTGATTCGCGGGATCGACGACCAGGTACGGATTGGTCGGACAGGCCGGAAAATCCGGCTGCCAGAAGGTACCGTTGGAGTCCACGAGCGTTCCTGGCACCGTTCCGGGATTGTTCGTATTGAACACGCCTCGTGCGGGGTCATAGCCCGCCGCGGAGAACCCCCGCGCCGACGCCTGGATCTCGTTTTGCTTGTTGAAACTTCCCGTGATCATGAAGTTGTAGCCGTCGCTCGCCAGGTCCCCGTGTCCGAAGATCAAATCCGCCTCGCCCGAGCTACCGCCTTGTTTCTGCGGGTGGTCCAAATTGCCCTGGACTTCGAGTCCCTGGTAATTCCTCTTGGTCTTGAAGTTGATCACGCCCGCGATCGCGTCCGAGCCATACAGCGCCGAGGCGCCTTCCCGAAGCACCTCGACGTTGTCGATGGCCGAGAACGGAATACCGCCCAGGTCGACCGCATTGCCGCTGAAGGCATTGGGGGCCAGTCGCTGGCCGTCGAGGAGCACCAGGGTGCGGCTGATGCCCAGGTTGCGCAAATTGGCGTAAGTACCGCCGCCCGTAAACGTGCCTACGGCTGAGGCGATGTTGACCGACGGGGTGTTGGACGTAAGCGTGTTCAGCGCCTGCTCCACACTCGTGATGCCCTGGTCCTTGAGGGTGTCCGACTTGAGGATCGTGATGGCCTCCGCGGTTTCGGCGTTGGGCCGCTTGATGAGGGAACCGGTGACGACGACTTCCTGCAGCACCGGGGTTTCTGCAGCAGCTTCCTGTTGCTCCTGGGCGCTTGCATCATGGCTGACGAATGCAAACGCTGCTGCGACCGCACTTCCCAGCAGCGCGCCGCGCATGGCTTTGATCACGGACGCTCGAAGGATCAGCGAGTCGGTCGCTTTGCTGACCCATGAAGAATGACTCATTAGATATCTCCCCTGATTGAGCTCTACAAACTTGTTGCTTCGTGACACTCGCCGACGCTTCTGCGATCGACGCGCACCAACCAAAACGTTGCGCGAGTGTAAAAGCCCGTCGTGAGCCCGAGGCGCCTTTGCGGCGCAGGGGACCGAACCCACGCCGAAGCGGTATTCTGTCGCGGTGAATTACGTTGCGACGCGGGTCGAGCAGTGTGGAATCTGGCTCCGCGCG
This sequence comes from Steroidobacteraceae bacterium, assembly GCA_025451375.1. Lineage (GTDB taxonomy): Bacteria > Pseudomonadota > Gammaproteobacteria > Steroidobacterales > Steroidobacteraceae > 13-2-20CM-66-19. Next base: position 12,636 of record JANWKL010000012.1, on the reverse strand, counting down.
GGGAACAGACAGGCTGGCGCGAAGCGAGAACTCGTCGTCTCGCGCTCACAACAGCGCGCGTGGGGATTGGCGCGATCGCGGACCGCGCAGCCGTCGCTTCGCTAGAGAACTTTCCCCAACAGGCGCTCCAGGGCGAACCTGTGGTTGCGACTCAGTTTCAGTTCCGTGCCATCAAGCAGCACGACTGTAAACTCCCCCTTCGACAAGGGCATCAGTTCCCGCACGCGATAGATGTTGACCAGTGTGGAGCGATGTATGCGCACGAAACCCGAAAGCGCCAGGCGCGCTTCCGCGGCCGCGATGGTCTCGCGCAGCAGCCAGGTCTTGGCACCGACGTGCACTGACACGTAGTCACCATCGGCTTCGACCCAGTCGATCTCGGCCACGTTTACAATGATGACTCGACCCTGTGACTTTACAGGTATTCGATCCGGCAGCGCCGGCGAGGGGTTTTGACCCGGCGTAGCGCTCGCGCTCAACTCTCGCGTCATTTCCCAGAAGCGCTGGATGATGGAGCCATCGCGCGCACCCGCAATGGCGCTGCGGGCGCGCGCCAGCGAGTCGTTGAAGCGCGCTTCATTGACCGGTTTCAGCAGATAGTCGAGCGCGTGTATCTCAAACGCCTTGATCGCAAAGCGGTCAAACGCGGTAACAAAGATCACATGCGGGATTTTTTTCTCAGGAAGTGCCCCGATCACATCGAAGCCGGTTTTGCCGGGCATCTGGATGTCGAGGTAGACCAGTTCCGGCGCTGTGGCGCTGATGGCCCTGATAGCCTCGTCGCCGCTGCCGCACTCGGATACGATCTCGACATCTCCAGCGCGCTTGAGCAGCGCGCGAATACCGCGCCGCGCCAGATCCTCGTCGTCGACAATAATTGCCCGGATGCTCATACCGCGACCGCCACTCGTTCGGCGGCCGGGGCCGCCGCGGGGATGGCGGGCGTCCCGGGCGCCTGGCGAAACGGCAGGAAGACAATGACCGCAAAGCCGCGTCCGTATGGTCGTGGGCCGACGGACATGTGCGCGTCATCGCCATACAGTGCCGCCAGGCGCTCGGCGGAGTTCTTGAGTCCCACGCCATAGGGCTGCGCGCCGCCGTCGCCGAGCCCCGGACCATCGTCCTCGACCGTCATCACCAGCACTTCGTCGAACCGGCGTATCGATACGGACAGCGCCCCGCCTTTCTCGCGCTCCAGGACGCCATGCCGCACGGCGTTTTCCACCAGCGGCTGCAAAATGAGCGTCGGTACCAGTGCGTCGTAGGTTTCCGGATCGGCTTCCACACTCGCCCGAAAGTAGCTGCCAAAACGCAAGCGCTGGATGCGCAGATACTGCTCGACAAATGCGAGCTCCTCGCGGACCGGGATTTCCGGTGAGTCGAGTGTTTGCAGGGTTGATCTCAAAAAATCGCCCAGCGTGTCGACCATGTCAGCCGCCCTGGTGCGCTCGCTTTCCCGAATCAGCGTCGCGATGCCATTCAGGGCATTGAACAGGAAATGCGGGTTCAACTGCGACTGCAAGGCGCGCAGCCGCGCACTGTCGGCAAGTTTCAGCGCGCGGACGGAGCGCGCGCGCTCGTTCTCCAGGTCCAGCATGGCGTTGACGCCGAAATACATTGAAGACCACGTCAACAGGATGCTGACGAACATGTTCCAGTAACCCAGTGGAATCCACCACCGCAGCGTCGCTACCTCGCGCACCTCATGCGCAAACATCGCGTGGAGGCCCGGCCAATACGCCACGCCCGCAAGACCTGCGCGCAGCAGCGCCACATAAAGCACGTACCAGATGGGAGCGGCCAGCATGCTCGACCCCAGCGCGAGGATGGCCAGTGACGTGTACGACCAGCCCGCCGCGCGAGCGCGCCGATAGATCTTGCGAAAACCAAGGGTCAGCGCGGCTCCGACCCCCACCCACACGAACTCCTCCAGTAGCGAGGGAAACAGCCCGATATCGGTGATGTTGAACGCGCAAATGAATGCGCCAAGACCAAACCAGCCCCCGTAGTGGAGCGCTTTGAAAAGGGTCGCTTTCGAAATGGTCCGGCCCGAGGCCAGAGTTATCGGGTTATCGGTATTGATATACGTCCCATCGGCGTGAGGGCGGCATGGCAAAAGTCCGCGACGTCGCGGGAAGGAGTGTAGCGCACGACCCCGGGTGTCACCCATCTGGACTGGATCGTGAGTCCGTTTCGCCGCGATTTTGGTCCGCTTCACCGCAAATTAAGGGGTGCACGGGCGGATTATGATGGCGCAGGGCGCTCGCACGTCAGTGCACGTTAGCCGCCCCTGCCCCGCCGCGCGGACGAGCACGAGAGGCTGGGATTCGGGCGGCGCACGTTGCGGGAGTCGCTCGACCGGGGCTCCATCGCTCGCACCGCTTTGCGGTGTGCGGGTATTTTTCCGCGACAAACCGGCCGGTGAATTTGCGCGCTGACAGCTGCCGCGCTGCCAGGCTACGATGTGAGTACTTTCCGCGCTGGGATAAAACATATGCGTACGAAGTCAGGAACCTCCGGCTTGTTGGTCCTGATGTTGGCCGCCATCGCGCCGGCTGCGTGTCTCGGGGCAACGGCTCCTTATCCGAACATGGCCCCGGTTGGGCAATACCGGATGGTGAGCCAGGCCGACGAAATCGCCCTGGCGCGCAGCGCGGCGCCCGCATCAATCGCCAGCGACGCCGCTGTCATGGTGTTGGGTGAGCGCGGTTATGAAACGGCTGCCAAGGGCAGGAACGGGTTCGTCTGCGTGGTGGAACGCTCATGGGGCGCGGGGTTCGAGGATGCGCAGTTCTGGAATCCGAAGATTCGCGCACCGATATGCTTTAACGCGGCAAGCGTGCGCTCCGTTCTTGCCGACTACCTGCAACGAACAAACTGGGTCCTCGCGGGTGTCTCAACCTCAGCAATGATTGCTCGCACTAAGGCCGCGCTCGCCGCCAATACCTTGCCGGCGCCGGAGCCCGGCGCGATGTGCTACATGATGTCCAGGCAGGGCTACTTATCCGATGCAGACGGCCACTGGCACTCGCATCTGATGTTTTTCCTGGCCCGCACCGACAGCGCGGCCTGGGGCGCAGACCTCGTGGGTTCACCGGTATTTTCCGCGCAGGACGACGTGGGGCGGCGCGTAACGACGTTTATGGTTGCGGTGGCGCAATGGTCCGACGGAACGACCGCGGCCATGGAAATGCGCTGATGATGTTGGTTCTGGCGCGCACGAATTCGTTGTGCTCGCGCAAGAGGTAGCTCGATGTGCGCTCAGGCTGGCGCGGTGTTGCTCATCGAGGGCCGCTGCATGAATTCACGATACCAGGCGCTCACCCGCGGCGCGCGCGCCGGCCAGTCAAACCCCTCGAAGCGGAAGTCGGCATAACCCAGGCAGCAGGCGAGCGCGATCTGCGACACGTCGCATGCGCCGCCGCGCGAATCCAGGGCGGTAGCCGCGATTCGCTCGAACCACGCAAGACCGGTCCAGAAGCGGCTTTGCTGGTCCTCGAGCCACTGCGGCCATCTAAGCGGCTGCGGGCGCAGCGCGACTTCGTAGCGGGCGAGCACCAGCGCGTCCGTCATACCGTCGGCGATCGCCTGCTGCGACAGCACCTGCCACTCTTCGGGCGCTGTTATCGGGATCACCCGGCCGCCGCCGGCGAGGCTGTCGAGATAGGCGCAGATGACGCTCGAATCGATGAGCACGGCGCCGTCGTCGAGAACCAGCGCCGGGATCTTGCGCAGCGGGTTGATGGTCGCGGCAAACTCTTCGTTCTCACGGCCGGGCGCCACCGTCACCGCTTCGAGGCTGATGCGATCGGCAAGCCCGAGCTCGAACGCCACCGCGCGCACGCGTCGCACGAAGGGGGAAGTCGGCGAGTACATCAGTTTCATGGGGCCTGCCTGGGACGCGAGAACAACCGCACGATCGACGCCTTGGCGAGGGTCTTGCCCGCGATTTCGTAATCGATGTTCGCCGCCGTCGATGTCGCTGCAACACCGAGGTGCTCGACGCTCAACGCGTACACCGTGATCGTGTAGTGGTGCGGCGGATCGCCCTCATCCGGACAAGGACCGTAGTAGTGAGCCTCGGGAGCGTCGCCGTCGGGTTTTCCCTGCCGGGCCCCCGGAGGCATGCCGGGGGAGCCGCCCGCAGCGCCGGCACCGTGCGGAAGCTGCGTGGTCGTCGCGGGAATGTCATAGACCACCCAATGCCACCATCCCGAGGCCGGCGGACGGTAGGGATCAAACATCATCACCGCGAAACTCTTCGTCCCCGCAGGGGCGTTGCTCCACAGGAGTGCCGGCGACTCGTTCGGACCATGACAGCCGAATGCATCCGCGGTGAAGCGTGCCGCAATGGGCCTGCCGGACGGCAGATCGGGACTCGAGAGCGTAAACGGCGGCGGCGCACCCCATGCACCCGAGCAAAAGCCCAGGACAATCAGGCACAGAGCGACTGGGTTCCTCATGGTCAGCTCCTCGATGGTCCGTACGGATGGCGGCGCGCGACCATGGTAGTCAACGCCGCGCCACCCCGGAAGGGCAGCGTCGAAACGAAGGATGCGTTCCCGGCCAGCGGACAACCCGTGGCCAAAGTTCGCGAGGGGCGGCTAGGTTCGCCTCATGGGCAGTGCGAAGGCCGCAAACAGGCGCGGTTCTACGAACAGGGTTACGTTCGCGATCGCGTCCGGCCCCAGCGTGAGCACGTGAATGGAGTGCGCGGCCCACGACCCGTCGCGGCTACGTTCGTAGCTCGCGAAAGCGGGCTGCCCGTTGGCCGCCGTCGGTACCAGGCGCTGGCCGCCACAGGTCTTCCACAATGTCTCAAAGACAGAGCGGATCGCCTCGCGCCCGACATACCACTGCGGCCACGGCGGCATGCTGACAGTCGCATCCTCTTTAAGGAGCGCCACGAAGCCGTCCAGATCGTGCCCTTCCCAGGCCTGCAGGTAACGGCTGAGCAGCAACTGGTGCGCAGGGGTCGGGCTCGACGCCACCGGCGGTCGCCCGTCGGGATAACGGCTGGCGAGTGTCTCGCGCGCGCGCTGCAGGGCGCTGTTGATCGAGGCGGTCGTGCCGCCGAGCAGCGTCGCGCTTTCCGCGGCAGACCAACCGAGCACGTCGCAAAGGATCAGCGCGGCGCGCTGACGCGGCGGTAGCTGCTGGATGGCGGCGACGAAGGCGAGCTCTACGGCCTCGCGCGACGCGTAGCGCGCCTCGGGGGTGGGCGCGTCGTCGGCGATGCCTTGCAGCTCCAGGTCCGGGTAGGGTTCGAGCCACGCGATGTCGGTTGCCGGGGCGCCGGGCAGTGCTTCGGTGGCGGCTCCGAGCTGGTCAGGCAGATGCCGCTGGGCGCGCTTGCGACTGGCGAGCGCGTTGAGACAGGCGTTGGTGGCGATGCGGTAGAGCCAGGCGCGCAGCGAGCCGCTGTGATCGAAGCTTTCGAAGCTGCGCCAGGCACGCAGATAGGTTTCCTGCACGAGGTCCTCGGCTTCATGCACCGAGCCGAGCATGCGGTAACAGTGCACCTTGAGCTCGCGGCGGAACGGTTCGGCGAGCCGCTCGAAAGCCTGGTTCGCCTGCTGCGAGGCGGGCCCTGGTCGTGATGGATCTGAGGCTGTCATGACATGCTCGTCAGGGCACGGCTTCGAGTCCCTGGCCGGAAACAGTGAACGCTTTTCCGCCGGAGCGATCCGGGTTCGTAACCAATTCTATAACCGCGGTTGCGACGTCGGATGAGGTCGGTGGTGACGCCATGCTGCGAATGAAGTCAGCTGCGGAAATCCCGAGATAGCGGGAGTAGCCCGCGACCGCGTGCCTGCCGAGGTCAGTGTCCGGCATCATGCGCGGCGCCAGGGTTGTGAATCGCAGGCCGAGCCCCAGGCGATCCGCTTCCTTCTGGGCGTAGCTGGCGATGAACATCTGCGTACGCTTGGCGCCGGCGTAGCCGCCGGAAATGGGCGACCCGGCGAGTGCGGCGCCACTCGAGATCACCATGACCGCAGCGCCCTGCGGCAACGGCTGCGACAGCGCTGCCTTGCAGAAGTGAAACGCGATCCTGACATCGGTCTCCCAGTTGACGGCGAATTCGCGCCAGCTCAGGCCGTGAAGCGGCGCGGCGGGCGGAAATGCACCAGCGCAGAGGACCAGGACATCCGGTTGCATGACGGCGAAGACCTTGTGGGGTGCGTCGTCATCGGTTGCGTCGAGCGCCAGGATCTTAATCCCCGGAACCTCCTCAACCAATTTTCCCAGTGATCCGGTCTCACGCGCCACCGCCAGCACGCGCGCCCCGGCGTGGACCGACGCCTGCACGATCCGCCGGCCTACCCCGCGGCTGCCGCCGATCACAACCACGTTCTTGCCTGTCAGTGGAAGCATTGCTGTCCTCGCCGGCTACCTGAAGCCGCCCTCCCGGTATACAACCGGCAGGGCGGCCGAAACTCATCGGTGCTCGGTTGCAACAGGCGTCCGGGGGAGCGCGCGACCGGTCTCGAGGAGCGTCTTCAGATTCGAAAGAACCTTCGGCCAGCCGCCTGATACGCCCGCGAACATCTTCGGATCGCGCTCGAGGTCGTCGTGGGTGACCGTAAGCCGGACGAGTCCGTCGCTATACGGCTCAATATCGAACGCGACTCGCGAGTGCTTCGAGTCGTCCGCGGCTTCATCGGGTCTCGCCCAGCTGATCACCAGCCGGCGCGGCGGCGTGCTCTCGAGGACCTTGCCGACGATGTCGACGGTGCGGGCGGCGTCGACGCGTTGGTGTTCCCACTTCGAACCAGGTCGCCAGTCCGAGACGTTCACCCGTGCACAGCCGGAATTCGGATCGCCCCAATACTGACGAGCCAGCTCCGGGTCGGTGATCGCCTGCCACACCTTGTGTGGTGTGGTCGCGATGTAGGTCACGTAGACGTAGTCAGGCTTTTTTGTCGTCATCAGCTTCCAGGCTCCTCTTGAGGTTGCGCAAAGCGCGCAGACGGTCGCGTTCGAATTTCTCGATCCAGCGGGCGTAAATTTCCTGCAGCGGCACGGGATTCAGGTAGTGCAGCTTCTCCCGGCCTTGCCAGACGATGACGACAAGGTTGGCGTCCTCGAGCAGTTGCAGATGTTGAGTCACGCTTTGCCGCGTCATGTTCATGTGCTCACACAGCTGCGTCAGCGACTGGCCGTTGTCCTTGTGCAGCTGGTCCAAGAGACGCCTGCGCGTCGCGTCGGCCAGCGCTTTGAAGACTTTGTCGGTGTCCAAAAATCCCTTCAGCCCCAGTTGTCGATCTTGATGTCCTTCGGGTTCGGAGCGCCCTGGCCGGTTTCGACCAGCGACTTCATGCTCATCAGGAAAGTAGCCCACTTGGTGCTGCAGTGATGCATGAATTCCACCGGCTCCTTCCAACCGTGATGCTTGAAGAGAACGACGGCGTAGTCGCCCTCCTGCTTCAGATCGAAGCTGATCTGGGTGCCGATCCATTCCACAGGTCCGCCGGTCACCTGCCACAGCACCCGCTGGTCAGGCTTGAGCTCGAGGACCGTCGCTTCAAAGCGGCCGAGCTCCTTGCCATCGGCGCTGAAGCGGAACTGAAGCGCACCGCCCACCTTGCTGTCCCCGCCGACGTCGTCGGTCCACCAGCCAGCGACGCCTTCGCGTGTGGCTACCGCTTTATAGGCGTCACCCAGGGATGACTTGATTCCAACTCGATGCAGGATGTCCACCATGATTCCTCCGAAAGCGCGGGTACTCGATACGTGATTTATAATATGCAGGTATTTAGCTGCCTGTCAAACAATCGATTGCGAGATACGTTCCCGGGGCCACGCCGATGAGTTTCAGCCGCCACGGCGGTTCCAGACGTGAGATCGCCGTTGCGGGAACCACGTGGAGGAACCAGGTATGAACATCGCGAACAAGTCAGTCCTGATCACGGGCGCGAGCCGCGGTATCGGCCGCGCGCTCGTCGACGAAGCGCTGCGACGCGGAGCGAAGCGGGTCTATGCCGGTGTGCGTGGTGAGTTCGTGCACGCAGACCCACGCGTGACCGCACTCACCCTCGATGTGACCAGCGCGGTGCAGATCCGGCAGGCGGCCGGTCAGGTCGCTGAGCTCGATGTCCTCATCAACAACGCTGGTATCGCCCTCTATGACGACCTGAGCAACTCCGAGGGTCTCGAGCGGCAACTGGCGGTCAATCTCCTGGGGCCGTTCAACGTGACGCGTGCATTCCTGCCGCAGCTGAAGCGTTCGCGAGGCGCGATCCTCAACAACGTGTCGCTGGCGGCGCTTGCGGCGCTGCCGGTCATTCCCGGCTACTCGATGTCGAAGGCCGCTGCCTTCAACATGACGCAGTCCCTGCGGGCGCTCCTCGCCTCAGACGGCGTGACGGTGCATGCGGTCGTCCTCGGCCCCGTCGACACCGATATGAATCGCGGTATGGATATTCCGAAAGCCTCGGTGCAGTCCGCGGCTCAGGGGATATTCGATGGATTGGAGAACGGTGAAGAGGACATCTTCCCGGATCCCGCCTCCCGCGCCATCGCGGACGGCGTCCGCGGCGGCACCGCCAAGGCGCTCGAGCGGCAGTTTGCGGCTTTCGTGCCGACTAAACGGCAAGCTGCGTCGTAAGCCCGAACAGCGGGAAGAGCTTGAGGGAACCGAAGCGGGTCAGCTGCGCAATGCGCCCGCTCCGGATCGTAACGAGCGTGATACCGGAGGGCTCGTACGGCGCGTCCGATGTCAGCGGCCGGCGGTAGACGGCGACTGCCGGTCCGCCATTCGCGGCCAGCGGCAGCAGGCGGCGCCGGGCCGAATCTCTTTCCCAGACAACGCCGAAGAACTGACGCACAGCCTCGCGACCCAGGTACCACTCCGGCTGCGGCGGCATCGAGAGGAGTGCATCGTCGGCCAGCAGCGCCGTGAAGGCATCGAGGTCCCCGCTCTCCCAGGTGGCGATGAAGCGCTGCAGCAGCGCGGCATCCGAGTCGGTGACCGGCTGTGGCGCGCCCTCCTCGCTCCGTGTCGCGACGCTCTTGCGCGCGCGCTGCAGGAGCGAGTTCACAGACGCCACGCTGGTCTCGAGCAGCGTCGCGGTTTCCTGCGGCTGCCACCCCAATACATCGACCATGAGGAGCGCAGCGCGCTGCTTGGGCGACAGGAGCTGCAACGCGGTGATGAACGCGAGTCCGATGCTCTGAAGCCGTGACACGCGCGCATCCGGTCGCCGGCCGGCGTCGTCTTCGGCGTCGAGCAGGGAGTCAGGTGCTGGCTCAACCCAGTGCCAATCGTCCGCTGGCGCACCGAGACGCACTTCGGTGGCTGGTGTCGCGACGAGGTGCGGGAGCGAGCGGCGCCGGCTGGATTTGCGCAGCTCATCGAGGCAGGCGTTGGTCGCAATCTTGTAGAGCCACGCCCGCAGCGCGTCGGTGGATCGCACCTCGTCGCGCCGTTGCCAGGCCCGCAGCAGGCTCTCCTGCACGATCTCTTCGGCATCCTGGAGCGAGCCCAGCATGCGGTAGCAATGCAGCGTGATCGAGCGACGATGCGGCTCGAAGAGTGACCTGAAGGATGCATCGTTTGCCCGCGCGCTCATGCAGAAAAGCATGCCACAGGAGAATCGCTCCCGGTAGAGCGATGATTTCTGGCGCCTCGCGTCGTCTTAGCTGTTGAGAGTCAAAAATTTCAGGAGAACGGCGGACATGATGCTCAAAGACAGGATCGCGGTCATACACGGGGCCGGTGGAGACATTGGCGGCGCGGTGGCGCGCGCGTTTGCGCGCGAGGGCGCGAAGCTTTTCTTAAGCGGACGCACGTTGGCCGCGGTGAAGGCGGTCGCGGCGGACATCGTCGCGCGCGGCGGGAGCGCGGAGGCGGCGCAGGTCGATGCGCTCGATGAGCAGGCTGTGAACCAGTACGTGGGCGCGGTCGCGGACAAGACGGGCCGCATCGATATCTCCTTCAACGCGATGTCGGTCTCGAAGGCGGTGACGAGCAAGGCGCCGCTGCTGGACCTTGCGGCCGAGGATTTCTCACTCCCCATCACGGCCTACACGCGCTCGAATTTTCTCACGGCGCGCGCCGCGGGGCGCCGGATGGTGACCCGGCGCTCAGGCGTCATCCTCACCATCACCGCCACACCATCGCGCCTGCCGTTCGCGAACGTGGGAGGCGCGGGTCCTGCCTATGCGGCGGTGGTGGCGCTGTCGCGCAACCTCTCGGTGGAACTCGCCCCGCAGGGAGTGCGGGTGGTGTGCCTCATGCCGAACGCGATGCCGGAAACATCTACGATCCGCGAGGGATTCGCCCGTTTCGCCAAGGCCACGGGCTCGACCCCGGCGGAGTTCGAGGCGCGCATCGCGAGCACGACGCACCTAAGGCGTCTTACGACACTCGAGGAACTCAGCAACGCGGCCGCGTTCCTGGCGTCCGACATGGCGAGCGCCGTGACCGGCACAGTCGCGAACCTGAGCGGCGGAACGATCTGTGAGTGAGGACGCGGGGAGCAACTAACGGTCAAACACCTCCCCTGCAGTGCTTGGCGTTACCAAGCTGCACCAGGCGTGCCAGGCGTGGGTTGGACTGCAGTCGCTATCGCACGTGCGATCAAGGAATAGGCCCCGGGTCGCGACGTCGAGTTCGCTCGCCTGCGTGAATACTTCCTTCACGCGCTGCCAGCGCTCAGGTGTCACGCGTGGGCCTTGGCGCCGGCGTAACCTCCGGAAATTGGCGACCCGGCGAGCGCGGCGTCGCTCGAGATCGCTACCACACCGTGCAGCTCATCCTCATCTGAAGGCTGTTGGAAGGCAATCACATGCGCCCGCGAGTGACCGCGAGTGGGAGTGACTTTTGGAGACCAAGTAAGGTTTTAGTCCCAACGATTGGCGTTCTTTGGGAAACCGGGACGCTGTACTCGCACGACGCAGAAGCGTTGGCCGGTGGGCGCCTGCATCACGATCCAACGCTCCAGGCGGTCCACCACTTTCGCGCCAAGCTTTTCCAAGCGCGCCACCTCGGCAGGGATGTTGTCGGTCTCAATATCCACGTGGACGCGGCTTTCGTGATCCACGCGCTGGATCTGTACGATGGGCTCGTCGGGCGGGGTCTCCAGCATGCGGTAGTTTCCGCGGCTGCCTGGGTGATTGGAGTCTACGGCACGACCCAGTGCCTGGCTCCAATAGTGGGCAGCGTCATCAACGTCGGAGGTCTTGCAGTCGATCAGCATGGCGCAAAGGCGGGAATAGTGCATAGCTGTGTCTCTCAGATCTCTGGAATCTCCCCACACAAACCTTCGTATGGTCCCCACAGTTGACCAGCGTCCGGGCGTTCTGACAAGGCGACAAACTCGAGTCACCCTCGATCCAGGTCGATCGCTGCGACGATCCGTCGCACAAGTTCCACGGAAGACTCACGCGGCCGACTGGTGCGGTGGACCTCCAGAGCGCGCCGCGCTTCCCCGGCGCGCCGCACGGCCGATTGCACCTCTTCAAACGATACCGCTCGATCCGCGAATTCGAGTGCGCCGGGGAGAGCCCGTCCAAGACGCACGGCTGCCGCTACGCGTCGATTGCAGCGGCATGCTGCGTCATCAGATACGAGGCCACAATACGAGCGTGTGAACGCGAAGATCGCACTTCGAGCGCGCTCGAGCCGCTTGCGCAGCACATCCGGATCGGCACCAAGTGCTGCGGCGGCCTCGGCTCCAGGAAGTTCGAGAATCTCGCCTAGGATGTAGGCGAGTCGGTGCGGCCGGTCAAGGCATTGGAGCATCGCCAGCGTGCAGCCGATCTTGACTTCCTCAATGAGGATCGAGCGCTCGTTCTCGCTGGGGCCATCGTCGGCGAGCCCCGCGGCCAGGTCTTCTGACAAGCGCTCGAAATTCAGATTCATGCGCTCGACGGCACTCTTCTTCCGGTCCAGGAGGTGGTTGACCGCGACGCGGTAGGCCCAGGTCTTCAAGCGGCTGCGGAAATCAAAGCCAGCGAGCTGCGTGACGACCCGGACGAGGATCTCCTGGGTCGCGTCTTCCGCATCCTCTCGGTTCCACAGCATCCGCAGAGCCAGGGCATAGATGTCGGGTTGCAATGCTCGTACGAGCGCGTCCAACGCTTCGCGGTCTCCAGTGACCGCGCGCTGCGCGACCTCCTCGACTGTTGTCGTGTCACTCACGGCGCCTCGAGCAGTCGCTTGAGCTCGGCAAGTTCGCCACGCAACGTCATACGCTGGGCATCGAGTGCGCCTTCCAGCTGCTCCAGGGGTGCCGGTGGCGCATGCAGAACGAAACTGTAGATGCAGGTTCCCCGGCCAGTCTCGGTCACGCGCGATTGAGCGAGGCCGATGAAACCGTCGGGAAACCCAAGTTCCCAGTCAATTGTGCCGGCGTCCTGGTGCGAGATCGTGCGCAGGTCGATATCAACGGCTCCTGTCGGAGTCTCGAGGCGCGCACGCTTATCATTCGCCTGCTGAAACGCATGCGCCCACTTCGGAAGATTATGCGGGTCGCGCACGAAAGCGAAGACCACGGGTTGGGGTGCCCGGATCTCAATCCCCTGGACGTCAAATGTACGCATGGGCGTCTCCACACCGGCAGAACAGAAGCGTTCCATAGGCTTAGACGACGGTGAGCATGAATCCGTGACAGCTCTACAAAGACAAGTCAC
>JANWKL010000011.1 GCA_025451375.1 Steroidobacteraceae bacterium | reverse complement strand
GTCGCCGCCAACGGGCACGTCGTGAAAACGGCGCTCGAATGGTCCCTTACGATGAGTATCGTGCTGGTCGTGCTGCAGATTTTCTGTGGACAGTTGCTGCTGTTCGCGCTGTTTCCGCTGCCGGTGCGCCCATGAACTCGCCGCGCCACGCGCACATCCTCGGGATCTGCGGCACGTTCATGGGTGGGGTCGCGGCACTGGCGCGAGCCGTGGGCTTCCGCGTCACCGGCTCCGACAAGAACGTCTATCCGCCGATGAGCACCCAGCTGCAGGCGCTCGGCATCGAGGTCACCGAGGGCTTTGACGCTGCCCAGCTCACACCGTCGCCGGATGTCGTGGTCGTCGGCAACGTCATGACGCGCGGGCAGCCGGTGATTGAAGCGCTGCTCGAAGGGCGCGTGCCGTACCTGTCGGGACCGGAGTGGCTCGCCCGCGAGGTGCTGCACGAGCGCTGGGTGCTTGCCGTTGCGGGCACACACGGCAAGACCACCACCTCATCGCTGCTCGCCTGGATCCTGGAGCACGCCGGCCTGAATCCGGGGTTTCTCATCGGCGGTGTGCCGGCGAACTTCGCCGCGAGCGCCCGGCTCGGCACGGCGCCCTTCTTCGTCATCGAGGCGGACGAATACGACACCGCCTTCTTCGACAAGCGCGCGAAGTTCGTCCACTACCGTCCGCGCACCGTGATTCTCAACAATCTCGAGTACGACCACGCGGACATCTACCCGGATCTGGCCGCCATTCAGCGCCAGTTCCACCACCTGGTGCGCACCGTGCCGGGGAGCGGGCACATTGTCTGGAATGCAGCCGACGACAACCTGCGCGCCACGCTGCAGATGGGTTGCTGGACGCCGCTCGAGGGCTTTGCGGGCGCCGCGCGTCCGCAAGCCTTGTGGAGCGCACGCGCCGTGGCGGGAGCTGAGGATTTTTCGCACTTCGAGGTCCTCGAAGCCGGCCGGCCGCGCGGCCGCGTGCAGTGGTCGCTCATCGGCGCCCACAACATGGAGAACGCGCTGGCCGCGATTGCCGCCGCGCGCCACGCCGGAGTCGACGTGCCCGTGGCCTGTGAGGCACTGCAGGGCTTTCAGGGCATCGCGCGGCGCATGCAGGTGCGCGGCGAGGTCGGCGGGGTCACTGTCTACGATGACTTCGCACACCATCCGACGGCCATCGCCACGACCATCGATGGCTTGCGCCGCCGGGTCGGTTCCGCGCGGATCATTGCGGTGCTCGAGCCGCGCTCCAACACCATGCGCATGGGTGTCCATCAGCACACGCTTGCGCCCGCGCTCGCCGGTGCCGATGAGGTGTGGCTTTACACCCCAGATGACCTGGGCTGGGATGCCAGCGCCATCCTCGCCTCCCTCGGCGCCCGTGCCCATTCCAGCGCCGATGTGCCGGGGCTGGCGCGCGAGCTCGCCCGCAGCGCGCGCCACGGAGATCACGTGCTGATCATGAGCAACGGCGGTTTTGGCGGCCTGCACGAGCAGGTGCTGGCGCAGCTCACGATGTCAGCGCACTGAGCGCACTGACTACTTCCTCCAGGCAATCGCGCACCTGCGGCTGTCCGGGGCGCACTGTCGTCGGCTGGAGCGACTGACTCTCCAGCAACCCGATCGCGGCGCTGTGAATCGCCTGACTGTCGAGGGGCGCAGGCCTCGCGAGTCCCGCGCGCGCACAGCACTCGATGCGATGCGCCTGGTCGTGTGCGATCGACACCGCAACACAGGGACGCCCGCACGCGAGTACCTGCAGCAGGGTGTCGCCGCCGTTGCAGATGACCACGCGCGCGGCGCGGATGAGTTCGCACAGCTGCGCCAGCGGCAGGAGCGGCGTGCGCTGCAGCTGCGCGGGGTCGTTGCTGGCGCCAGCGTTGCCGCCGACCAGGAGCGTGGCGTAGCCGCGAGCGGCGATGGCGCCGGCCGCAGCGGCGACGATACCCGGCGCGTCCTCGGCCCCGGGGTGGGCGGTGCCACCCCCCGGCACGATGAGCACGTAGCCGCGCGCCGCCAGGCCGAAGCGCGCCAGTGTGCTGGTGGCAAGCGTTGCGTCTGGAAGCGGCAGCAGCGTATCCACATAGCGGATGCGCGGGCGTCCCGCCAGGCGCAGCTTCAGCCGCTCGAGCGGTGTCAGGCTGCCGGCGATGAATTCCGGGTACGCGATCCAGTGCTCGTCGATCAGCGGCAGCCAGCGCAGACGGAACGCCTTGCGGCGCTGGCGGCGGCGCGAGCTCACGAACACCACCCGCGCACCGGCAGCCGCAGCGGCGCGCAGCTGCTGCGTGCGCCCGGCGTTGTCGAACACCACCACTTGCGGCCGGAACTCGCGGATCAGCGCCGACACCTCGCGCGGATGAAAGGTCGGCGAGGAGGGCAGCAGCGTGGTCGCGAACGGCGTGGCGGCGGCGTACGGGGCGGCGCGGCTGAGCGCGAAATGCACTTCGACTCCCGGTGAGCGCTGCGCCATGGCCGTCGCGATCGCGAGGCTGCGGGCGTACTCCCCCATCCCCATGGGTCCGGACACGGGAATGAACAGGAGGCGCGCGCTGGTATTCGTCATCGGGGCGAATGGTAGAGTACTGCAGCGCCATGATCCCAGTGTTGTTCTTCGATCCTTTGTGTCCGCGCCCTTACGACGAGGCGACGCTGCGTGGGGCGGGACTTGCCGGCACCGAGGCGAGTACGGTGCGCATCGCGGCGGCGCTCGACGCCTGGGTGTCGCAACACAACCGCACACAAACCGCAGGCCGTTACCGTGCGCCTGCGAGCTTCGCGGAACCGAAGCAGGTGATCGTGCTGCGCGACCCGCGCGCACTCGCCACGGCCGCCCGTCTGTACCCCGGCGCGCGCCTGTACCTGTGGGTTCACGATCGCATCGAGCCTGGATCCTCGCGCGCGCGCTGGTTTGCGGCGGCCGCAGGAGAGCTGCGCCGGCTGCAGCCGGACATCATCTGCGTATCCGATTATCAGCGCGCCACCGTTGCCGCGACGCTGGCGCGCATCCCGGGTTGCGAGCGCCTGGTCGTGCGCCGGATCTACAACCCGGTCGATGACGGCATCGTCCCGGATGGCGCGCCCGTGGACACCTCCAAGCTCGTATTCTTTTCCTCGCCGAACAAGGGACTGCGCTTTACGCTCGACGCGTTCCGCGCGCTGCGCCGGCGGATGCCGGACCTGCGTCTGTGTGTCGGCAACCCCGGCTACAAGGACTTCGCGCGCGTTGGGATAGCCGGGGTCGAGTGGCTGGGCTCCCTGCCGCACGCGCAGGTGCTGGCACAGGCGCGCACGGCGCTGTGCACTTTCAGCGGCAATTTCGTGATCCCTGAAACCTTCGGGCTGGTGTTTGCAGAATCGCACGCAGTGGGCACGCCGGTGCTGGCGCCCGATTGCGGCGCCGCCAGCGAAGTCCTCGGCAATCCGCGCGAAGTGCTGCCGGTCAGCTTTGCGCAGCGCGCGTACGAGGCACCGCTGCGGCGTCTCGCGCCGCACTGGCGCACGGCAGCGGCGCGCGTCGCCGACACGCTCGGGCTGTTTGATGCCTACATCGAACGCATCGGGAGCTGGCGCGGTGGCGAGCGTCCGCGGGTCGGACCCGATCCGCGCTTCAGGTTGTCGGTCGTCGCTGCACAGTGGCGCGCATTGCTCACGACCTGAGAGACTTTGCGGCAATGCGTGCCTTCATCGCGTTTCTCGGCCTGGTCGCGCTCGGGTTCGCGGCGATTGCGCTCTTCACGTACCCCGCGTGGCTCGTTCTGCACCCGCACTTCGATTTTCCGTTTCACCGCATTGGCGAGCGCATCGGCATGCTCGCGCTGCTGATCGCGTTCGTGGGTGTTGCGAAGCGCTGGCATCTCGCCGACCGGGCGAGCCTGGGTTACGGCCTTGGCCGGCGCGCGTTTGCGCGCGAGCTCGGCGTGGGCGTCGTGATCGGCACCGGCACCATGCTTGGGGTGGTGGCCATCATGGGAGCGCTCGGCTTGCTCGATTGGACACACCTGCGCCTGTTGAGTGGCGGCGAGCTCGCGAAACTCATCGTGCTGCGGGCTTTGAGCGCGCTGTCAGTGGCGCTGATCGAGGAGACTTTCCTGCGCGGCGCCATGCACACCGCGATAGCCAGGCAATCCGGGGCGCGCGCCGCGGTGCTCCTGACGGCGTTGCTCTACGCCGCGACGCATTTCTTCGCCAGCTACCACATCAGCGCACCGCAGGTGACGCCGTGGAGTGGCGTGGCGTTGCTCGCCGGCACGCTGCACTCATTTGCAGCGCCGCTCACCATTCTCGATGCGTTTCTGGCGCTGTTCGCGGTCGGTGTGGTGCTCGGCGGCGTGCGGGTCGCGACCGGCAACATCGCCGCCTGCATCGGCCTGCACGCCGGTTGGGTGTGGGTGATGCTCATCGCGCATGAAGGCAGCGCGCCCCGCGACGCTGCGCCGCTTCGGTTCCTGCTGAGCCGGTTCGACGGTTTTGTCGGCTGGCTGGTGCTCGCCGCGACCCTCGTCATGGCGGTGCCGTTGTGGCGGTTCTACCGAACCCGATCCGCCGGCGGTTGAGGATCGAAGTCCGGCGAAAGCGCCGCAGGCGACTTGCGCCCAATCAATCCAGTTGTACGGGCTGGTAGCCGGCGTGGCGCAGCAGCTCCAGCAATCCCCCGCGGCCAACCAGGTGCAACGCGCCTACCACCACCAGCGTGTTGCGATCCTGCTGCAGGAATTGCTCGATCTGCGGCAGCCAGTGTTGATTGCGGTCCGTCACCAGCGGGCGGTAAAGGGTGGGAAATTCGCGGAAGTCCTTTGATAGCAGTGTCGCGAGCTGCGCGGCATCGCCGCGCCGCCAGGTGCTCAGGGCCACGCGCAGATCGCTCTCAGTATCCTTAAGTTCCGCGAGGGTCTGATCCAGCATCTGCAGCTGCTCCGCGCGCGGCAGTCTTTCAAGGCCGCCGAGCTCTTCGTCCACGGTTTCAAGTCCGCCCGTGGGCTTGCTGTCAGCCTGCGCCCGCCGTAGTAACTGCTCCTCGACGCCCTGTGCGGGGTCGAAGCCGAGGTGTCCGTACTCGAACTCCGCCAGTTCCACTCCGATCAGCCAAGGCGACTGCCGCTCGAGGAGGCTCATGGGCACACCGAGGCCGGCTGCGGCTGCTGCCACGCGCGTGTAGCGTGGCTCGCCGAGCACCGCGAGCAGCGTCGTGTCGGCGCTGAGCATGCCGTGTTGCTGCATCCAGCTGGCGAGGTCCTGCGGATCGAGCTTGCCGAGGTCCAGTTCCATCACCAGGATGGTCGAGTCCGAGTAAGCGCGCTCGAACGCGGCCGGGAGGCTCGCGTCATTCGCTGGCAGCAGGTGTATCGAACCGGCGAGGTAGACCGTGCCGTGCGCGCCGCGCACTGTCCACACCGGAGCTGCGGCACTTGCGTCCCGCGGGTGAAGGGTCAGGCTACCGAGGAGGCAGAGCGCGAAGAGCCACCGCGATGCTGTTCGACCCACACGACCTCCGTCAGCAGCGAACCGTCGGCGCGCAGCTCGAGAGTGCGGTAGCCCGGCGGACGCTGATCAACTGTAAAGTCCTGCGCCCGGGGCAAGAACTGTGCACAGGTCGAAGGGGTTGCGAGGAGCCGGACTCCCTTGCGCAGCGAATCGTGCGTCTGATGCACATGTCCCCACACTATGGCACGGACGTTCTGGTGGCGGTCGATGGTGTTCAGGAACTCCGCTGCATTGGTGAGTCCCACGCTGTCCAGCCAGCGACTGTCCATGGGTACCGGGTGATGGTGCAGACAGACCATGCAGTGCCGCCGGCCGGCGCTCGCGAGCGCCGTCTCGAGGCTGGCGAGGGTCTGTTCGCTGATGGCGCCGCTCGCTGAGCCGGGGATGCAGCTGTCGAGCAGCACGATGCGCCACCTGCCCATGTCCACGAAGCCGCTGAGCACGAACGGCTCACCGGCAAGCTCACGCTGCATGGCCTGCGGCTCATCATGGTTGCCGGGCACGCACAACACGGGCACGCCCAGGGCGCCGAACAGGCGACGGAAATGGGGATACCCCGCCGGGTCGTCCTGCACGAGGTCACCGGTCACCAGCACCGCATCCGGCGGCCAGTCGTGCGAGCGCGCCTGCCCCAGGGCCGCGGTGAGTGCCGGCAGGGTCGCGACGCCGCGCAGACGCTGGCTTTCGCCGCCGTACAGATGCGGGTCTGTAAAATGAGTGAGACGTACAACGCTCATGATGGAAGCCTAGCAGAGCGTCCGCGAGCCGCGCAGTGAACCAGGTCAAGCGCCGATCCGTCACGCTTGAGCGACATGACGCGTTGCGCGTTTCGCACTGTAAATAATGTGAAACAGGACGCGCTGACGGTGCGGAATGTGTCCCGGCGTCGGGTTATGCCTACACCTGGCCGCTTCAGGCGCCGCCGCGAGGCCCGCAGGCGGTCCCCGGAAACGGTAGATTGAGCATAAGGCGCGACTGGTGGAAAATGCGCGCCCCACCGCGCCGACGAACTGCACTGCGGCCACGAGCCGCCATAAGAAGGGTATGACTACACGCCGCGAACTTGCCAATGCCATCCGCGCCCTCTCGATGGACGCTGTGCAGCGCGCAGCTTCCGGACATCCCGGCATGCCCATGGGCATGGCGGACATCGCCCAGGCCCTGTGGGGCGGCTTCCTGCGCCACAACCCCGCAAATCCTCAGTGGGCCAACCGCGACCGCTTCGTGCTTTCGAACGGGCACGGCTCGATGCTCCTGTACTCGCTCCTGTACCTCACCGGTTATCCGTTGACCATCGAGGACATCCAGCAGTTCCGGCAGCTCGGGAGCAAGACCCCGGGCCACCCCGAGCACGACCCGCCGCTCGGCATCGAAACCACGACCGGCCCCCTCGGCCAGGGGCTTGCCAACGCGGTCGGCATGGCGTTTGCGGAAAAACTGCTCGGCAACGAGTTCAACCGCCCGGGCCTCAACATCGTTGATCACTACACCTACGCGTTCTGCGGCGATGGTTGCCTGATGGAGGGCGTGTCGCACGAGGCGTGCTCGTTTGCCGGCACGCTGGGCCTCGGCAAGCTCATTGTTTTCTACGATGACAACGGCATCTCGATCGACGGCAAGGTCGTGGGCTGGTTCACCGACGACACACCGAAGCGCTTCGCGGCCTACGGCTGGCACGTGGTGCCGGCCGTGGATGGCCTCGACGCGGAGGCTGTGAGTAAGGCGATTACGGCGGCGCGTGCGGCAACAGCGCGGCCCTCGCTGATCTGCTGCAAGACCATCATCGGCTACGGTGCGCCCCACAGGCAGGGCACCGCGGAGGCGCACGGCGAGGCCCTGGGCGCGGACGAAGTGGCTGCCGCACGCGTGGCGCTCGGCTGGCCGTACCCGCCGTTCGTAGTGCCGGAGGAGATTCGCACTGCCTGGGATCATCGCGCGCAGGGCGCAGCGGCGGAGGCCAGCTGGCGTGAGCTCTTCGCGCGCTATGCAAGCGCGTTTCCGCAACCTGCCCGCGAGTTCGAGCGGCGCATGCGCGGCGAACTGCCCGCCAACTGGCGCGAAACGTCAGCGCAGGCGTTGCAGGCGGCCGTGAAGCAGACCGCGCCGCAGGCGACCCGGGCGTCCTCGCAGGCGGTGTTGAATGTCATGGGTCCGGCGCTGCCGGAACTTCTGGGCGGTTCGGCGGACCTGACGACCTCGAACAGCACGCTTTTCAAGGGGGCGATCACCATCACCCCGACGCAGGAGATGGGCGACTACCTGCACTACGGGGTGCGCGAATTCGGCATGACCGCGATCATGAACGGCATGACGCTGCACGGCGGTCATATTCCCTACGGCGGCACTTTCCTGGTGTTTTCCGACTACGCGCGCAACGCCGTGCGCCTCGCGTGCCTGATGCAGGTGCGTACGATCCTCGTGTACTCGCACGACTCCATCGGCTTAGGGGAGGATGGACCGACTCACCAGCCGATCGAGCACCTGGCGAGCCTGCGCGCCATGCCCCACTTGAACCTGTGGCGGCCGTGCGATGCCGCCGAGACCGCCGTCGCCTGGACGCTCGCCATCGAACGTCAGGGGCCCACCGCACTGGTGTTGACGCGTCAGGGGCTGCCGCAAAATGCGCGCACGCCCGAGCAGCTAGCCAACATCAGTCGTGGCGGTTACGTCCTGATCGAGTGCCAGGGCACGCCGCAGGTGCTGGTGATCGCCACCGGCTCCGAAATCGGCATCGCGGCGCAGGCAGTGAACGCCCGCAACGCCGCCGGCTCGCGCGTGCGGCTGGTGTCGATGCCGTCGACGGAAGTCTTCGAGGCCCAACCCGCAGCGTACCGCGACAGCGTTCTGCCGCCGGGCGTGACCCGCAGGCTCGCGGTGGAGGCGGGAGCCACGCAGTGCTGGTGGCGCTACGTGGGACTCGCGGGGCGCATTCTGGGTATCGATCGGTTCGGCGCGTCCGGCAAGGGCGCCGACGTGTTCACTCATTTTGGCTTTACGGCCGATAATGTCGCGCGACAGATACGCGACCTGCTGGAGGGATGAGCGCAATGGCAATCAAGGTTGGCATCAATGGTTACGGACGCATCGGACGCAACGTGCTGCGCGCGCTGTACGAGGGCAAGCGCACCGGGGAGCTGCAGATCGTTGCGCTCAACGATTTGTGTGACAGCCAGGCGAACGCGCATCTGACGCGCTATGACACGGTGCACGGCAAGTTCAACGGTGAGGTGCAGGTCGACGGCGACTACATGGTCGTGAACGGCGACCGCATCCGCGTGTTCGCCGAGCGCGACCCGGCGAAACTGCCGTGGGGCGACAACGGTGTCGAGTACGTGCTTGAGTGCACCGGGCTCTTCACCAGCAAGGCCAAGGCCAGCGCGCACCTCAAAGGCGGCGCGAAGAAAGTGGTGATTTCCGCGCCCGGCGGTGAGGATGTCGACGCGACCATCGTCTACGGGGTGAATCACCAGGTGCTGAAGAGCACCCATACGGTCATCTCCAACGCCTCCTGCACCACCAACTGCCTGGTACCGGTGGTGAAAGTGCTGCACGACGGCATCGGCGTCGTCAACGGCATCATGACCACCATCCATTCCTACACCAACGACCAGGTGTTGACCGACGTGTACCACTCGGACCTGCGCCGCGCGCGTTCCGCGACCATGTCGCAGATTCCCACCAAGACCGGCGCGGCCGCGGCCACCGGCCTGGTGCTGCCGGAGCTGAAGGGCAAACTCGATGGCTATTCCATCCGCGTGCCCACCATCAATGTCTCGCTGGTGGACCTGGTGTTCACTGCCAAGCGGCCCACGACTGCCGAAGAAGTGAACAGCATGATGAAGGCAGCCGCGGCCTCCGGCGCCCTCAAGGGCGTGCTGGCCTATAACGACGCGCCGCTGGTCTCCAGCGATTTCAACCATGATCCGCACTCCTCGATCTTCGATGCAACCCTGACCAAGGTCATCGACGGCACGCTGGTCAAGGTGTTCTCCTGGTATGACAACGAGTGGGGATTCTCCAACCGCATGATCGACACCACGCTGGCGTGGTCGCGGGCGTCATGAAGGTATTGCGGATGGCCGACACGGACCTGCGTAACAAGCGGGTCCTGATCCGCGAGGACCTGAACGTACCGGTGCAGGACGGCGTCGTGACCAGCGATGCGCGCATCCGCGCCTCGCTCGCGACCATCCGTTACGCGCTCGATCAGCACGCCCGGGTCTTCGTGATGTCGCACCTCGGACGTCCGCCAGAGGGGCAGACGACAGAAGCGCTGTCGCTGGCGCCGGTTGCAGCGCGACTCTCGGACCTGCTCGGCAAGCCGGTGCCGCTGCGCAAGGACTGGCTCGCCGGCGTCGACTGCGCGCCCGGCAGCGCCGTGTTATGTGAGAACGTGCGCTTTAACAAAGGCGAGAAGGAAGACAACGAGCAGCTCGCGCGCCGCATGGCCGGGCTGTGCGAAGTGTTCGTGATGGATGCCTTCGGCACCGCGCATCGTGCCGAGGCCAGTACCCACGGCGTAGCGCGTTACGCGCCGGTGGCGTGCGCCGGGCCGCTGCTGGTGGGGGAGCTGGAGGCGCTGGAGCGCGCGCTCGCAACCCCGGCCCGGCCGCTGGTCGCCATCGTCGGCGGCGCCAAGATCTCCACCAAGCTGACGGTGCTCGAGTCGCTGTTGGAGAAGGTCGACCAGCTGATCGTCGGTGGTGGCATCGCCAACACTTTTCTCGCGGCCAGCGGTATCGATGTTGGCAAATCGCTGTGCGAGACGCAGATGCTGGATGTTGCCCGCCGCCTCATGGACAAGGCGCGCGCGCGCGGCACCGAGATCCCGC
>JANWKL010000010.1 GCA_025451375.1 Steroidobacteraceae bacterium | reverse complement strand
TCGTTGGGGTGAATGATCCTCACGCCCTTTTCGCGCCAGCGACTGGAGATTCCGCTCATTGGTTCCTGCCAAACCGCATAGGTCCGCTGCGGGAAGATAGCACTCGCGGACCTGGATTTCGCGACAGCAGGCAAAGGCACCAGCACCCCACAGATTCGGCCACCATGGCCTCACTTGAGAGCCCACGGCGCCGCCGCATCGATCTCACGCCACGCGGCAGGCGCCAGGCCGTGGACGCTGACCTGCCCGATACTGGCCCGCACCAGGCGCAGCGTCGGAAAACCGACCCGCGCCGTCATGCGGCGAACCTGGCGATTCTTGCCCTCGCGCAAGGTCAGCTCGAGCCACGCCGTCGGAATCCTGGCGCGATGGCGAATGGGCGGATCGCGCGGCCAAAGATCAGCCGGCTCATCGATGCGGCGCGCGCCAGCGGGTTGCGTCCTGAACTCCCCGAGGTCTACGCCGTTGCGCAGCTGAGTGAGCGCGGCCTCGGTCGGCGCGCCTTCGACCTGCGCCCAATAGAGCTTCGCAAGCTTGTGTCCCGGACTTGCGATGCGAGCCTGCAGCGGGCCATCGTCCGTCAGCAGCAGGAGCCCTTCGCTGTCCGTATCGAGGCGCCCCGCGGGGTATACGCTCGGGACCTTGATGTAGTCGGCGAGTGTGTGACGCCCGGCTTCGGGGCTGAACTTACAGATCACCCCGAACGGCTTGTTGAAAGCGATCAGCACGCGCAGATCAGCTGAGTACGCGTTCGATCAGATCCCGCGGCACGGTGGTGATCGGGATGGAGCGCTGCGCATCGCGGGGGCGCCGTCCGCCCCGGGGCTTGCCTGCCGGGCGCGATTCAAACCACTCGCGCACGTCGGCATCCAGACCGACGCCGTGCATGTAGTTGTACAGAGCCTTGCGCAGGCCGCTGCCGAGGAAGTCATGATCGGTACCCACCGGGTCATCGAACTCGATGTCGTTATGCGCAAACGTAACGTCGCGGGGCGGTCGCAGCGTGATGCCGTACTTTTCCGGATGCAGGCCAATGGGTGAGTGCGCCGTGGCGGCGAAGCGATGCCAGTACGCGGACTGGATGCATCCGGCCGCAAACAACTGACGCACACGCTCGAGCGCGTCGATGGTGTCCTGTGTGGTTTCGGTCGGGAAGCCGTACATCAAGTACGCGTGCACCATGATGCCCGCATCGCTGAAGGCACGGGTCACGCGCGCAACCTGTTCGACCGTGACGCCTTTCTGCATGAGTTTGAGCAGGCGATTCGACGCCACTTCGAGGCCACCGCTCACCGCTACGCAGCCGGCTGCGGCGAGAAGCCCGCAGAGCTCGGGGGTGAAAGTCTTCTCGAAGCGGATGTTGCCCCACCAGGTGATGCTGAGCTTCTCATCGATAAGGCGCCTGGCGAGTGCGCGCATGCCGGCTGGCGGTGCGGCCTCATCAACCAGGTGGAAGCCAGTTTCGCCCGTCTCCGTGATCAGCGCCCGAATGCGCTCCAGGACAATGTCCTCGCCCGGCCGATCGTAACGGCCGATGTAGTCGAGCGAGACGTCGCAGAACGAGCATTTCTTCCAGTAGCAGCCGTGCGCCAGCGTGATCTTGTTCCAGCGACCGTCCGACCAGAACCGATGCATTGGATTCAGCATTTCCATGACGGACACGTAGTCACCCAGCGGCAAGCCCTCGTACGTCGGGATGCCGGTGTCGCGCTGGGGAATATCGTGCTGGGTCGGGTCGTTTTCGAGCGTGACTTCCCTGCCTTTGCGCACATAGGTGCGTACCAGCCCTGCCGGGCGGCCCCGCAGCCGCGTCAGGAGATTCAGCACTGGTCGCTCGCCGTCATCGAGCGTCAGGTAGTCGAAGTAGTCAAATATGCGCGGATCACGTAGTGCGCGCAGCTCGGTGTTGACCCAGCCGCCGCCAAGAATCAGCGTTGCCTTCGGTGCGGCTGCGCGGATGGTGCGCGCCATGCGAAAGGCGCCGTAGACATTTCCCGGAAACGGCGCGGTCACCGCCACGACCTCGGGTGGCTGTGCCACCAACTCGCGCGTAAGCTCATCGAGCGTGGTGTCGATGAGGGTGGGCTCGCCCGTCAGCGCCTCGTGCAAGAGGTCGAAGGACGTGGCGCTGGCGGCGAGTCGCTCGCCGTAGCGGGAGAGCTCGAAGCGCGGGTCGATGCCGATCCGCCAGACATCCGCAAGGTCGTCGATGTAGAGACTCGCAAGGTAACGCGCCTGCTCGGTCGTGCCCAGCGTGCCGAACGCGGACAGGAGCTGTTCGTCCAGCGCCGCATGCTCGGGCGTGGGAGGCGGGCTCAGGTGCCCGAAGCGTGGACCTTCGGGAAGGAAGGCGCGTCCGACGATGCGAAATGCCAGGCTCGGATCACGCCGCTGCAGGAACCGGATCGCCGGCTCCACAGTATCGACGTACTGCCTCGCGTGCCGGAGAAAGTGCGCAATCGGCGGCGGCACCGGGGCGCGCCTGCCAGTGATACGCGCGCGCTGGCGCAGCACGTCAGCTATGCGCGCGACGAGGGGCGCCGAGAACAGGCGCAGGAAGAGCGTGAGGGAGGCGTCGGCCTGGGTCAGCTCGAGCCCGAGGTCAGCTGCATGCAGGCGCAGAAACCCCATCAGATACGCCGTCGCAGGATACGGCGTATTCAGCTGAATCATCGGCGGTGTGACGAGCAGAACGCGCATGCCCCGGCCTCGTCACCGAGCCGCAGACGAACCCTTGCCCAGGATTTCGGCGATGGGCGCGGCGGCTGCCGGCACGGCCTGGCGGTAGTCCTTGCCGAGCAGCGCGGCGACGGTGGCCGCAATCTGCGCCTGGTGAACCTCCGCGACCTGAGTGCGCTCGCCGAGCGGCGGGGTATCCGGGCCGAGCACCGCGATCCAGATGTTCTCCGAGCCCTTTTGCTCCACGCCGTGTTCCTTCCACTCAACCGGCCCGCTGCCGCGGCCATGATCGGTGGTGATGATGAAGGTAGTCTGATCGCGATACGCCGGCAGACGCTGCAAGGCGTTCCACAGCTGCCCGACGAACTGGTCGAACAGATGCGCGCTGTGCAGCACCAGATCATAGCGGCCGGCGTGCGCCCAATTGTCCGTCTCGCCGTAGCCGACGAACAGCACGCGCGGCGGGTCTTTCGCGAGGGAATCCAGCAGCGGGATCTGCAGGAACGCGTCGTAGACGTCCTCGTCGTCCATGCGCGTGGTGGTCCGGTAGAGCTGGTTGAGGAGTTCCTGTCGGGGGTTCGCCGGGCTTTGATAGGGCAGGTCCCATCCAACGTGCAATGGCAGATGGCTGCGGCGCACGTTGAAAATATCGTTGAACGTTGCCCAGGTCGCATACACACTGACCCGCCCGTGCAGGTCCGGCAGAGTGTTGAGCCATTCAAACACGGAAATATTGGGGTTCGGGCCGAACTCATTTGAGTTGATGCGCGCATCAGGATGGCCCGTCAGCATTTCGTTATAGCCGGGGTAGGAGAAAGCCAGTCCGTTGGTGACGCGGGCGATACTGCCGCGGGCCTGGTTGCCGAAGATCTGGCCGCGCACGGCGACCGTGCCCCACAGGAAGGGGAACAATGCCTTGCGGCGCTCGATGGCGTCAGCGCGCCAGAACTCGCGGCGCAGGTCCTTCTCCTTGTCCCAGATGCCGCCGTCTTTTTCATTGAGCAGCGTGGCGTCGGCGCCGGTGAAGATCTCCTGCCAGCGCAGGCCGTCGCTGACGATGAGCACGACGTTCCTGGTCCTGAGCGGCGCGGTCTGCGCGCCAGCGGGCGGTGGGCAGGCGAGCAACGCGACCAGGCCGATACACCAACTCCAGCAGCTAAATCGTGACATTGTGAAGTCCTGTTTTGTCCTGGGTCCGGGAGCTTAGGAGGGGCGATTATGTGCGCCGCCTGCCCGGGTGTCAGCTAGGTTGAGACCTTGCTGACGAGTGCGTTGTCCGCATATCGTCGCGCACGGCCATGCATAACCACGATCGTTTAACGCCGGCGCTCCTGGCGATCCTCGGGTCAGCAGCCATCGCGACGCTGGTGGGGGCCGCGCCGCAAACCACCGTCATGGTGGGACAGGCGCATTTGCACCGCTGCGACACGCCGGCGCCCTGGTGCGGGGAACTCGTGCGTGCGCTTGATCCGAGCGGTGCGGTGGCGGGGACAGTTGCGGTCTACTTTGAGTACTACCCGCATTCGGCACCGGGGCCGGCCGCCGGTACGCTGGTCGCGACCGAGGGTGGTCCGGGCTATCCGGCGACCGAATCCCGGGACGAGTACCTGGCGCTCTTCGAGCCTTTGCGCGCCAGCTACGACGTACTGATCATGGACAACCGCGGCACCGGTCGCTCCGGTGCGGTTAATTGCCGGCAACTGCAGCAGGCCCGGGCTCCCACCCAGGCCAACACCGGCGCCTGTGGACGCTCGCTCGGGGCGCGGGTGAGTCTCTACAGCACGGGGCTCGCGGCGGATGATCTCGCCGCCGTGCTGGATGCCCTCGAGATCCGGCAGGTGAACCTGTACGGCGACTCGTACGGGACTTACTTCTCGCAGGTGTTCGCACTGCGCCATCCGCAGCGGCTGCGCTCCCTGGTGCTCGATGGCGCCTACCCGCTGGATGGTCCGGACTATGCGTGGTATCCCCACTATGCCCCGGCCATGCGCGAGAAGTTCAACCGCGCCTGTGAGCGCTCGGAGGCGTGTCGCGCGCTGCCGGGGGATTCGCTCGCGCACATCACCCCCGCACTGCAGGCGCTGCGCGCGCAGCCCCTCGCGGTGACAACACGTTCCAGCGACGGTCGCAGTGCGAGCTTCACCGCCGACGCCACCCGGCTTGCGATTCTCATGTTCGGCGGCACGCCGGCCCTGGCCTCCGTGCGCGAGACGGACGCGGCGGCGCGCGCGTTCGTCGCCGGTGACCACGTGCCACTGCTGCGGCTGATGGCGGAAACGACCGTCGGCACCGATTCGCGCGATCCAACGCACTCACCGATGCTATTCAGCGCCGGACTCGCGGCTGCGGTCGCGTGCGGGGATCCGCCGCAGATATTCGACATGGGTCTGCCGGTGGCGCAGCGTATCGCGGCACGCGATCTTGCCATCAGGAAGCGCAAGGCCACGGCGCCTGACACCTATGCGCCGTTCACCATCGATGAGTACCGCGGGATGCCCCTGGACTACGCGTTCATCGACCAGTGCGTGCAGTGGCCGGCGCGCGCCGCGCACTCGTCGGCGCCGACCCTGGTGCCCGATGCACCCTATCCGCAAGTGCCGGTGCTGGTGGTCTCGGGCGAGCTCGACAACATGACTTCAGTGGCGGATGGCGCCGCCGCGGCTGCGCGTTTTCCGCGCGCCCATCACGTGGTCATCGCCAATGGCTTGCACGTCAACGCGCTGCCGTACTCGCGCGATGAGTGCGGCGCAATCCTGGTGCGCCGCTTCATGGCGGATCTGTCGACCGGCGATGAAAGCTGCGCCGCGCAAGTGCCCCCCGTGCGGCTGGTGCCGCAGTTCGCCCTGCACGCCGCCGAACTTGCACCGGCGCGGGCGCTGGCCGGCAACGAGGCCGCAGACGCAGCATTGCGTGTGGTGAGCGCGGCGCTGCTCACCGCACAGGACGTCATTGTGCGCGCAGTTGCGAACGGACCGGGCAAGGGTCTGGGACTTCGCGGCGGCACGTTCAGCACCGCGGGCGCCGGATCCGGCTACCACATCGTGCTGCGTGAGGTGCGCTGGACCGAGGACGTGGAGGTATCCGGTGAAATCGACTCACCGGGTCGCACCGGTCTGGTGCGCGCGGTTCTCGCACTGAATACACCACACGGCGAGCGCGGGAAGCTTCAGGCGCAGTGGCCGGAGGGTGTCGGCCTGGCCCGTGCCACGGTGCGCGGAACCCTGGCAGGCAACATTGTGGTTGCGGACGCGCCCCCGCCCTAAGCGCGGCGAGTCGGATCCACGAACAGCCACGCGGCGGCACTGAGCACGGCGAGCACCGTCCCGAGCAGGAAAGCACTCGTCCACGCCTGGTGCTGAGCCAGGTAGCCTACGATCGGAATCCCGATGAGGCCGCCGATGTTGCCGCCGGTATTGAGTAGTCCCGATGCCGCCATGGTGTCGGTGCGCGCCACGTGCATGATGGCCGCCCAGTACGGCCCTTCATTCAGCTCCACGCATGCGTAGCACAACGCCAGCGCCACGACGGCGAGGTAGGCGTTCACCGCATCGACCGCCAGGAACTGCAGGAGGCCGGCCGCTGGCAGTGACAGCAGCGGGATGATCCGCAGCCCCCTGCGAGCCCCGAGCCGCTTGCTCAACACGCTTGCCGCGTAGCCCCCGGCACCCGCACCCACGGCGGCCGCGAGCGGGGGTGCCGCGGCCAGGACGCCGCTCTCGAGCACCGTGAAATGCCGCTCCTGCACCAGGTAGAGGAACACCCAGGTCGACAGGAGGTAGTAGACGTAGTTCATGAGCAGGTAGGACACCGTCAGGAGCAGGACGTCCCGATCCTTCAAGAGCGCCCAGGCGCGCGCCCAACTCATGGGCTGGGGCGCGGAACCTGTCGAGGTCGGCCCGAGTTCCGCGAGTTCCTCGGCGCTGACACCGGGGTGCCCGGCCGGCGTGTCGCGGGCATACCAGCCCCACCACACGATCACCGCGAGCGCTGGCAGGGTGGTCCACAACAGCGCCCGTTGCCAGCCGAATGCGCTCATGAGTGGGGCGATGAGCAGCGGAGCAACCGCTGCGCCAAGCTGCAGGCCCATGCTCTGCACCCCCTGTACCAGGGGCCATCTCACGGGCCTGAACCAGGCTTCGAAGACTCCGGCGCTGACCGGGAAGATCGGCCCCTGCGCAAGACCCAGCAGCAGCTGCGCGGTCAGAAGCACCGCGACTAGCGTGGCGCCCGTGAACAGCGCCGGTGCGAGCGGCGTCGCCAGCATGGCGGCGAATGCCACCAGCCCGATTGCCACGAACGTGAGGCGCGCCCCGAAGCGCTGGCCGAGGAGGCCGCCCGGGAATTGCATGATGGTGTAGCCGAGGATGAAGGCGTCGAAGAGCCACGACAGCTGCACTTCGTTCATCCGCAGCTGCGGCATCATGGGCACGCCGGCGATGGTGATACTGGCGTGCTGCAGGTAGGCGATGAACCCGAAGGCAAAGAGGAACAGGTATATCTTCCTGCGTACCCGCAGGTGCGGGCGCGCCCGGCGTGGCACGCTCGGCGCTTGGGGTTGCGTCACACAACCCCGACGGCGTCGCCGATGCGCTCGAGCACATAGCGACGGATGTCGAGGTTGAAGTCTTCCATGGGCGCGTAGTAGCCGTGTTGGTGCACGCGGGCGCTGATGCCCTGCTGCACCGCTTCGCAGATCGCCCAGTCCTGGGCGTTCACCAGGTCCCAGAATTCGCTGGCGTCGCTGGGATCGAAATCAGGTTTGTCGATCTCGAATGGTTCGAACAGGAAGTGACACGCGATGTCGGTACGCGTGGCGCTGCGCGGCTGCAGAATGAAGACCGCGGCGTGATCACAAGCCAGACTGAGAAAAAGATTCGGGTAGGCAAGTTCTCCCTTGTGACGCACCTGTTCATCGGCGTCGAGTCCCGGAAAGGCGCGCCGCCGGGTCACGCCGGAGCTCGTGAACGTATAGGCGCCGGGGCGATGCGGGATGCCGCGCGCCCAGTCGAGGTTAGCGCCGCCGCGCTCACGGAACGCCGGCACCAGGGCGCACAGCTCCGGATGCACGCCCGCGCAGTGGTAGCACTCGTTGTAGTTCTCGCAGATGACCTTCCAGTTGGCGGCGACCTGGTAGCGAATCGTGCGCCCGATGCGCAGCTCACTCAAAGGGTAGCGCGCGAGGCGTTGCGGGATAGCCGCGAGCTGCGCGCGCAGCGGCACGGCAGTGGCGGGGCTCAGGTGGAGGAAAACAAAACCGCCCCAGGTATCCACGCCAACCGGGTACAGGTTGAACAGCGACTTGTCGAAGCCGGGCTCGCCGGTGACATGCGGGGCGGCGATCAGGCGACCATCGAGGTCGTAGGTCCACTGGTGGTAGGGACAGGTGATACGACCGCCGGCGATGCCACCGCCCAGAGCGACCGGCGCGGCGCCTGCCTGGGCTTCGCGGCACAGACGCGAGCCGCGGTGCCGGCAGACATTGTAGAAGGCCCGCAATTGTCCTTCGCGGTTGCGTACCAGGAGGATACTTTCACCGAGGATGTCCAGCACCCGGTGCGCTCCGGGTGCGGCGAGTTCCTCTTCGCGGGCGACGCTGATCCACTCGCGACAGAAGATTCGCTCCTTCTCGAGTGCAAACACCTGCGCTGAGCTGTACCAGCTGGAGGGCAGCGTGGGCTCAAGACCAGCAACCGCGGGGGGGACGTGCGCGCTCATGGGCGGTCTGCCATGGTAGCCAATGGCGCATCACGCCGGCAGGTGAGGTTCGCGCGGTCGGCGTCCAGTTCGCGCGCGTAACGATGGCCACTGTAGACCGCGTGCACAATCGCCCCGGGGGCGGCGGCATCGCCGATCCGCGTGACCGAGATGATGCCGGCGCGCCTGAGGTCGTCAGGCCGCGCGCAGAGCGCGCCGTGCAAAGAATCGTTGGCGGTGCGTGCGCCGACGATCAGCAGTGACCGGCACGGCAGCCGACGCTCGGCAGTGGTGAACTGATTGACGAGCGTGAGCTCCTCGCTTTCGAAGTTCGCAACCCGCGACAGCGTGTGCACGGCAATGCCGGCTGTGAACAGCGCGCGATGAATCTGTGGCTGCTCGTTGGTCATGACGGCCCACGCCGAGGCGTGTCCGGCGGGCGTCACGTAGCTGACGTGCTGGCCGCTCTTCGCCAGGTGCTCGGCGAGCACGCTGCCCATGTAGTAGTTGTCGAAATCATAGATGACCACGGGGCCTTCAATCGCAGCACCCGCGGCGACGTCATCGGGCGTGTAGACGTTCACTCCCTCGAGCCCGCCCACGGGAAGTTCGAGCGGTGAGTAGAGCAGGCGTGCCCAGCGTGATCCGGTCGCGATCACCACGTGGGTGTTACCGAGTTCCAGGATGTCCTCCGCCGCCAGGCGGTTGCCGCGGTAGAGGGTGACGTTCGGGAGCTGCTCGAGCTGGCCGCGACGCCAGTCAAGCACGCGCCCCCAGCCGGCAAGCCCGGGCAGCCGCGTCTCGAAGCGCAGGCGTCCGCCGATATCCTCTGCGGCCTCCGCTACCGTCACGGCGTAGCCGCGCCGCCCCAGGGAAAGCGCGCACTCCAGGCCGGCAGGCCCCGCGCCGATGATGAGGATCGAGCCGTCGCTGGCAGCGGGCGCGATACGCTCCGGATGCCAGCCGCGGCGCCATTCCTCGCCGATCGTCGGATTCTGCGTGCAGCGCACCGGCACGCTGTCGTGCCAGCTGGAGATGCAGATGTTGCAGCCGATGCATTCGCGGATGTCCTGTTCGCGCCCCTGATCGATTTTCCTCGGCAGGAAGGGATCGGCGATCGAGGGTCGCGCGCCGCCGATCAGGTCGAGCACGCCGCGCCGGATCTGCCCGACCATGGCATCGGGTGAAGTGAAACGGCCAACCCCGACCACCGGTCGCGTCGTGAGCTTTTTCACGAACTCGATAACCGGCTCGTGGCTGCCTTCGGCGGAAAAGCGCGAGGGCGAGCAGTCGGTCGGCGAGGAATCGAGCTTCACGTCCCACAGGTCTGGCAGCTGCGCGAGCAGACCCACGACCTCGTGCGCCTCGGAAGGCGCGACCGCGCTCGGGCGCGCGCGCAGTTCCTCGAGGCTGATGCGCAGCGCCACCGCGCACTTGCCGGCCACGGCCTCGTGCGTGACCTCAAGCAGCTGCCTGACGAAGCGCACGCGGTTCTCCACGCTGCCACCATAGGCATCGGTGCGCCGGTTCCAGTCGGGCAACAGGAATTCGTAGGGCAGGTAGCCCATGCCGGCGTAAACGTAGACGATGTCAAAGCCCGCGCGCTGCGCTCTGCGTGCCGCCTGCGCCTGCCAGTCGAGCACCTGGCGGATGTCCTGCGGCTCCATGCTGCGTGGCCGCTGGTTACCCATAAAGTTGACGTGAGTGGCCATCCACGAGGTGCCGGAAGGCGACAGCGGCGCCACGCGGCTGGTGCGGTTCATGACCGACCCGCCCCCGTGCCACAGTTCGACGCCCGCCAGCGCGCCGTGTTTGTGAACGGCCTCGGTCATCAGCGCGTGTGAGCGGATATCCTCGTCATCCCAAAGGGTCGCGCAGGGCAGCGGCGTGTCATCGGAGCTCGGGTCAATGGAGACATAGCCGCTGCAGACCACGCCCCAGCCGCCTTCGGCCTTTGTTTCGCGGAACGCAGCACGCATGTGGGGCATCGAGTTGGTCATGCCGGCGGCGTGCGGCACCGCGTAGAAGCGATTGCGGGCCGTGACCGGTCCGATCTTCACCGGCTCGAACAGGACATCGTAGCGCGGGTTGCGCGCCGGGGCAGGACACGTCATGGCGAGCGCACGTGCGGCGCGAGGATCTGCTCGAGCGCCTCCATGACTCCCGCCACCTCGGCGGGCGAGTTGTAATGCACCAGCGACAGACGCACGGCGCCGCGCTCCGCGTTCACGTTCATGGCCTCGAGGAGACGCACGGCGTAGAAGTTGCCGTGGCCGGCCATGAAGCCGCGCTCGGCCAGTGCTCTTACCACGTGCCCCGGATCAATCGTGCTGGTCACGAAGGAAACGGTGGCGGCGCGATCCTGCGCTGCGGCAGGCCCGAGCAGGCGGATGTCCCGGCGCGCCGCCAGCTGTTCGAGCATGCTCGCGAGGAGCGGCAGTTCGGCGCTGCGCAGAATGCGGCGGACGCGCTCGGCGCGGGCAGCGCGGCCGGCCTGGGTCGTGGGAGGGCTCGGCTCGCCGTGATGCGCATCCAGGGTGTCGAAGTATTCAGCTATGCCGCGCGCGGCAGCCACCTGGGCATGATCGGGTCCGGCGGGCACCAGGCGCTTCAGCGCCTCCCGTTCATTGAAGTAGTGGCCTTCGTTCGCAAGCCGGCTGACCAGATCAGTGCGCACCACCATCAATCCCTGGTGAGGGCCGTAGGTCTTGTACAGGGAGAACAGGTAAACGTCTGCGCCCAGGGCCGCGACGTCGGGCAAGCCGTGCGGCGCCCATGCCACGCCGTCGATGACGGTGATGACGCCCGCCGCGCGTGCCCGGGCGACGATCCGCGCCACCGGATTGATGTGCGCCACAACATTCGATGCGTGCGGACAGGTGAGAAGCCGCGTACGGTTGCTCAGCAGGCGCTCCAGTTGCGCTTCCTCCAACGCGCCGGTTTCCGGATCCACGCGCCACTCGCGCACGATGACGCCCTGCGCGGCGAGTCGCCGCCAGCAGCCGCTGTTGGCCTCGTGATCCTGATTGGTGACGATAATCTCATCACCGGCCTTAAGCACCGCGCGCAAGGCCTGCGCGAGCACGTAGGTGTTCTGTGAGGTCGATGGCCCGAAATGCACCTCCGGCGCGGTGACGCCGAGGTATTCGGCCAGGCGCACGCGCGCCGCGTCCATCCACTCGCCGGCCTCGGTGGAGGCGGGAAACGCGTAGTAGGGCTGCACCTTCAGCCGCCGGTAGTATTCCGTAAGGCGGCTCACCACCGGTGCGCAGGCATAGGAGCCGCCGGCGTTTTCGAAGAATGCGTGCTGCGCGAGCGAAGCTTCCGCGAACGCGGGGAACTGTTGGCGCACGAAATCCAGGTCCAGCTTCATCGGGCGATGATCGCATCGACCCGCTATGCTTGCCACTGCTGAGGAAATCTGCGGCCTGAGCGCGAGGAAGAACTCATGTTCGACAAGCGGCTGGTAGCCCTGACTCTGATCACACTTGCGCCGCGAATGCTCAGCGCGCAGCCGCTGGCGGCGGATACACCCGAGCCGGGCTCGGAGCAGGAGATCGCGCGCGCGAGCACCGAGTCGCGCTTTCTCTCGCCCTGGGTCGCGAGTCTCCCGGCATCCGCGAGCGTCGCCTCACCGCGGACTTTCCTGCACCGCATTCCCGGGGCGCCGGGTGAGTTGGCGGATTCCGCGACGGCCTACGCCTACTGCCGGGCGCTCGCCGCATCCTCGCCGCGCGTGCGCCTGTTTACCATCGGGCGCTCCGAAGAGGGCCGCGACATCGTGCTGCTCGCCATAGCGGATGAGCAGGGCATCCGGGATCTTGAGCGTCTCAAGGCCGCGACCGCGGCGCTCGCGGATCCGCGCCAGACAGACGCGGCGGCTGCGGAGCAGATCGTGGCGGGCGCCCGCCCGATCTACTACTTCAACGCGGCGCTGCATTCGGATGAGACCGGTTCGACCGAAGCGGTGCTGGAGCTCGCCTATCGCCTCGCGGTCTCGGAGCAGCCGATGATCCGGCGCATTCGCGGGAATCTCGTGGTGCTGATCAACCCGGTCTCCAATCCGGACGGTCGCGACAAGCAGGTCGAGTGGTTCTACCGCTATCTGAAGGGCAAGACGGACTTCGCGAGCCTGCCGCGGCAGGCGCCGCCCTACTGGTCGAAGTACGCGTTTGTCGACATCAACCGCGACGCGCACCAGCAGGTTCACGAGACGACCAAGGCGGTGTGGCGCATGTTCCACGAGTGGCATCCGCAGGTGGTGCACGATCTGCACGAGAGCGAGGCGCTGCTCCTGACGTGGAATGGCACCGGCCCCACCAATGAGCACGTCGATCCGCTCACTTACGACGAACGCCTCGAACTGTCATTCCACGAGGTCCAGGCCCTGACCGCGCTGGGGATGCCCGGGGTGTGGAGCTGGAATTTTGGCGACGATTTCGCGCACCTGTACCTGGATTCGATCGCCACCAACCACAATTCCGACGGCCGCGGCTACGAGACCTTCGGCAACGGCACGGCCGAAACGCTCGTGCGGGAGGTGCCCGCCGAGGAGCGCAGTCGCGACTGGTATCGGCCGTTGCCAGCGCCGGGCGGAAAGTTTCTCTGGTCGGCGCGCGACAATCTCAATTACACCGAGACCGCAGCGCTCGCCGCACTGGATGACGCTGCGCAGCAGTCGAAGAGTTTGCTCAGAAACTTCTACCTGAAGGGCCTGCACTCCTGGCGCAGGGGAGTGGAGGAGACCCCCTATGCGTTCCTCATTCCGGATGGGCAGGGCGACCCGACCCGCGTGGCGCAACTCATCGCGCGCCTGCTGGCGCAGGGAATCGAAGTGCAGCGCGCGGTGGGACCGCTCACCCTGAAGGAGGGCGCCTTTGCAGCCGGCACCTACGTCGTGCGGCTCGATCAGCCGTATCGCGACTATGCGGTGGATCTGCTCACCCCCCAAAATTACCCGAAGGACGCAGGCGAACCCTATGATGACGTGTCCTGGGAGTTGCCGGCCCACTATCACCTGGCGGCGATCGCTACCGCGGACCCGCAGGTGCGCACGGCAAACCTCACACCGTTAAATGAGGCGCCGCACTATCGGGGCCAGGTCTCAGGCGCGGGTCCGGTGTACGTGGTGAAGGACACGGGGCAGGAGGGACTGCTCGAGGCGCGTTACCGGCTGGCGCGCTTCAAACTTGCGATCGCCGAGCGGCCGTTCAGTGTGAACGGCGCGGACTACCCGGCGGGGTCCTGGATCCTTAGCCCCCAGGCGGGCCTGGCGGCGGCCGTGCGCGATGCGGCAGCGCAGCTGGGGCTCGATTTCGCGAGCGTCGCTTCGGTTCCGGACGTCGCGAGCCACGCGGCGCCCACACCAAGGCTGGGGCTGTGGGTGCCGTGGGCCGATACCGACACGATCGGCTGGGCCCGCTACGCGCTCGACCAGCGGCACATACCTTATATATACGTCCGCGATGAGGACATTCGCGCCGGCAGGCTGCGCGACAAATACGACGTGCTGCTGTACGGCCACGTCGATCTGGAGCTCGCGGAGCAGATCGAGGGGATCCCGAAGGCATGGGGCCCGATGCCGTTCAGGAAAACCAAGGCGACGCCGAGCTTCGGCACACCCGCGGCATCCGACGACATCACCGGCGGTATCGGTTGGAACGGACTTGCCGAGCTGCAGCAATTCGTCGACTCGGGCGGCTTGCTGATCACGCTCGGCAACGCCTCCATGCTGCCCCTGGAGGCGGGCATGGTGCGGGGCGTGCGCCGTGAATCCGGCGGGGTGCCCCGCAGCACCCAGGGCGGCGGGGCCGCCGCGGCCGCGGCTTCCCAGTCATCCGTGACCCGCACGCCGGGCGCGCATCTGCGTGTTACGTTCGCGCGACCCGAGCATCCGATCGCGTATGGTTATGCCGCGCGCACCTGGGTGTTCCGGCAGAACTATGCGCTTTACTCGATACCGCACCGCTGGCTGCGCATGGCGTATTGCACCTCATGCCTCGACGGTCCGCCCGATCCCAGCGGCGTGGTGTTGGAGTGGGGCGACCGCGAGGGCACGCCGTTGGTGGTGAGTGGCCAGGCGTGGGGCGAAGAGAATCTGATCGGACGTCCGGCGATCCTGGATCTGCGCTCAGGTGCGGGCCACGTGGTCGCGTTCAACTTCAATCCGCTGCACCGCGATCTGAATCGCGGCGATCAGCGTCTGCTGTGGAACGCAATCATCAACTGGCGGGCGATTGTGGCAGGGCCATAAACCACGGGAATGAAGACCAACACCATGCGCACTACGTTGCTCAGCGTCGCGTCGCTGCTGATCACCGCAAGCGTTGCAGCCGCCACCCTGCCGCCCGCTGGGCCTGTGCCGCCGCCGGCCACCCGCCAGCTCGCGCACGATCTTTTGAAGGAGATGGTCCAAGTGCGCTCCGTGCACGCCGTCGGCACCCGGGCAGTGGCGGACATACTGGTGCGTTACCTCAAGGCCGGCGGGTTCAGCGACGCTGATTTGCAGGTGCTGCCAGAGGAGGCGTATCCCGCCCAGGTGAACCTGGTCGTGAGGCTCAGGGGCAAGGGCAAGGCCAAGCCAATTCTGTGGCACGGCCACCTGGATGTGGTCGAAGCGATCCCCAAGGACTGGTCACTGCCGCCGTTTCAGCTCACCGAGAAGGACGGCTACTTCTACGGTCGTGGCACGACCGACATGAAGGATGAGGACGCGGCCATGGCTGCGGCACTCATACGCCTGAAGTTGGAAGGATTTGTTCCCGACCGCGACATCATCGTGGCTTTTACCGCCGACGAGGAAGTCGGCAATGAGCAGGACGGCATGTGGTACCTGCTGCGCGAGCACCGGGCGTTGGTTGACGCGCAGATCGCCATCAACCCGGACGACACCTCAGGGGAAATCGAAAACGGCCGGCGTCTGGATTTCAAGGTCGAGACCTCTGAGAAAACCTACGCGACCTTCACGCTCGCGACAGCCAACCGCG
>JANWKL010000009.1 GCA_025451375.1 Steroidobacteraceae bacterium | reverse complement strand
GCCCTGACCCGCGAGCAACGAGGGACTCCTCCAGGGCCCGGAGAATGTCCGGGCACTCCCACAGCGCGGCCCGAAACCTCTGTTTCAAGACCGCTTTGTGCGTCTGCAGATCGTGTGGCGCGATGGGCAGCACCGTCTGCGATGCCCTCGACGCTGAATGAGGCGACATAGTAGCCGAGGTACTTCTCGTAGCGTTCGGACTGTCCGAACACCAGGCCGCGGCACCGGCTCGAAGCCGTATTTGAGAAGCCAGTGCGCCAGGCAGGGGCCGGCGATGCCCGCGCCCGAGATGAGGATCCGGCGATTGGTCACGCAGGACTGTACGTGAGGATCATGACTTGCAGGAGGGCGCTGCCGTGTTGTCGCGAACGGTGCGACTGGAGGCGAACACACGCTCAAACGCGACGCAGATACGCTACGCTATGTAGCGGAACGTGACAACACGGATATCCTCACGCCTGCACTACAAGGTCTCTTGATGCGCTTGACTGTCAATGCTTTCAAAGCCGGAGTTGCCCTCATGCTCTGGGCGTCCGCCCGCGCGCTGGCCGACCCTGCCACCTTTGATCTCACCGGCCCTACTGTGGAGGCGGAGGTCACGCGCGGGGCGGTTACCTTGCCGATCTCCCAGGTACCGAACCTCGCCGCGGGCGATCGCGTGTGGCTTAAGGCGGAGCTCAGCGCCGGCCAGTCCGTGCACTACCTGATGATCGCCGTCTTTCTGCGGGGATCCACCGAGCCGCCGGCTGCGAGTTGGTTCAGTCGTTGTGATACCTGGACGCGCAAGTGCTCGACCGAGGGCATAAGGCTGACGGTGCCAAAGGAAGCGCGGCAGCTTCTGGTGTTTCTTGCGCCTGAGACCGGCGGGGACTTCGGAACACTCGAGGACGCTGTACGGGGCCGGCCCGGGGTGTTTGTGCGTGCATCGCAGGACCTGAATCAGGCGGCCGCCGAGCATATGCGGCTGCAGACTTACCTGAGGGAGATTGGACGCCTGGGAGACTCCGATCCGGCACGCCTGAAAGAGGTTGCGCCGTTACTGTCGCGGAGTCTTGCGATCAAGCTTGACGAGAAGTGTCTGGAGAAACCTTCGACACTACAGGCGGCGTGTCTGATGCAGGGCCGAGAGTCGCTGATCATGGCCGACGGACACAGTGAGTCGGTGACTGCGACTCTAACCTCGGGCCCCGCCAGCGACCTGGCGATGCAGGCGAGCAATGCCCCCCAACTCAAGTCCGGCTACTACGGACCCTTCATCGGGTCGATCCTGGATATCGCCCGTCTTTTCGATTCGTTCCATACCGCCAAGTACCAATACATTCCGGCGCTGGCCGTTCCACACGGGCGGGAGCTGGCGCTTACGCTGAACGCGCCGCCGTCCTTTCATGATCCAAAATCCGTGCTGGTGGCGGCGTTGCCTCCGGTGGAGAATCCGCAATTGCCCGAGCTGCGCGCCGTTGACTCCAAGGAGGTCTACTGCCTGAGGAAGGAGCCGCTGGTGCTCGCGGCACAAGGCGCGCCGTTAATGTTTGCGTCTTCCTATGCGCACCACGTCACTCTAAGAGTCGACGGTCCGGGAGGCACCAGCATCGAGCTGCCCGCGACACCGGATGCTGCGCGCGGCGGGTTCGTGATCGACACGTCAGCTTTGAATCAGGTTGCATTGGGGGAGAGCACGCGCGGCTCGCTGCGGGGCCGCTGGGGATTCACGACCTATAGCGGGCCGACCTTCAATTTCGTGGACGCCCGCGCTCAGGCCTGGAAGCTTGCCCCGGGGGACGAGGCAGCCCTCGTGGTGGGTCGGCAGGATACCGTGCACCTGGTGAGCGCCAGCGTGCGCTGCGTGAGCGACATCAAGCTCGCCGACTCCGATGGGCGCCAACTGAAAGTAGACTGGAAGGCGGCCAAGGCTGACGAAGTCGAGGCGAAGCTGCCCCTCGAGGATGCGAGTGCAGGGGAGGTGACCCTGCTCATCCGACAGTACGGCAGCCCTCAGCCGCAGCGCCTAACGGTGCGCACCTACGCCGAGGCCGGTCACCTCGACGCCTTCACGGTTCATGCGGGGGATGATCATGGCGTGTTGCGGGGCAGTCGCCTGGATGAGGTCGCCACCCTCGCTCTCAACGGAGTCGATTTCACGCCCAAGACCCTGACCAGCACCGAGGGGCACGATGAGTTGACACTGCTGGCAGGCGGTACGCCGGCGACCGCGGCTTTGAAGGCGGGTGAGACGGCGAAGGCGCACGTCACACTGAAGGACGGCCGCGCTTACGACTTGAAAGTCGCCGTGCAGGCAGTTCGCCCACGCGCGGTGCTGATTGGCAAGACGCTGCAACCTGGACCGTCCGCCGCGAGTATCCGTCTCTCGGATCATGAGGAGCTGCCACAAAATGCGCAGCTGACGTTCTCCCTGCACGCGCAGACACCGCCCACTTTCACGCGGGACGAGAGGATCGAGGTGGCGACCGCAGACGGCTCCGCCTCGACCCTGCTCGATCTCGCGAGCGGTTCCATGACGCTCCAGGATGCCAAGATCGCGGTGGCCAGGCTCGATCCATCCAAAGCGTTCGGCCCTTCGACGTTCGGACCCCTGCGCTTTCGTATGGTGAGCCACGGGGTTGCGGGTGATTGGCAGCCACTCGCCACGCTCGTGCGCCTTCCCGTGCTGAAAGAGC
Organism: Steroidobacteraceae bacterium; assembly: GCA_025451375.1. Lineage (GTDB taxonomy): Bacteria > Pseudomonadota > Gammaproteobacteria > Steroidobacterales > Steroidobacteraceae > 13-2-20CM-66-19. Next base: position 4,834 of record JANWKL010000009.1, on the reverse strand, counting down.
TGAGTTGCCCCGACGGACCAGACGCTCCCTGCCGGCTCGCCGGACAGAACTTGTTTCTGTTGGATTCGGTATCCGCGGACGCGCGCTTCGGCGCGCGGACGGCCGTTCCCGATGGGTTCACCGGATCCACCCTCTCCGTGCCGCGACCCACGCACGGTGAGCTCTACGTGAAGCTCCGCGACGACCCAGGCGTCATCAGCGTCGCGGTGCTTGAACTCCCAGGCGCGACTCCCGGCACGGCGAGTCCGACGAACGGCTTGGCGCCCTCGCCAGACAAACCCGTCATTCCTGAGCCAAAGGCCCCGGTGGCGCCAATCACTGCTCCCGGCCCTTCAGCACAGCCGAACTGAACTGAGCCGGCCCGAGCGCGGAGCATTTATGCGGCTTTCCGCTTCCCAGTCCCGGCTTGCAACACGAGGAGCCGCTTGCACCAACGCCCCGCTCGGGCGGCCGCGTGATGAGAGCATCAATACGGAAGTGGTCGCAGCGGTGTTACAGGTGCTGAAGACACGCGGATACCGCGCTGTCACTATCGAGGGCATTGCGCGCAGGGTGAGAACCGCACGCACGAGTCTTTATCGTCGCTGGCCGAGCAAGCGACACCTCGTAGCCTACGCCGTCGTGAGTGAGATGGGAGCTAGCCCAGCCGCTGACACCGGGGCGCTGCGCGAGGAACTTGAGGCGGCGGTGCGCACACTGTTGCGTGCGTTCTCCGGACCACTGGGGCACGCCCTTCCCGGGCTGGTCGCGGACATGGCGCAGGATCCCGAGCTGGCCGCTACTATTCGCGAGGAGGTGCTCGCTGCGCGACGCAACTCGATGCGCGATGCCTTCGCAAGAGCCATGGCGCGCGAGGAGATTCGCAAGGATCTCGACATCGAGCTGCTCCTCGACATGTTGACCGGGCCGTTCTACTACCGCGCGCTCTTCGGACACGCGCCCATCACCGCGCGCATGACCCTCGACACTGTGAAGTACATCATACGCATCGCATCGCGTCGCTAACGCGCACCGCCTGCGCGCGCAATTTCTTGCGCGAGATCACGTACCCGGTGCGTAATCGAGCTGAGCCTGCTGCACCGCCGGGGTATCCCACCCCGACTTCACACCCCACATGAAGAACCCCAGGCCCACGACGGCGACCACGGGCAGATCCCATCCCCATTGCAGATAGTCGTGTCCGCCAAATCTCGCGCTGCCGGCCCACGATATCGCGGCAATGGTCGGCATATAGATGATGAGCCACCACGCCCCGCGCAGTTGCCGGGCCAGGTCGTGCCAGCCGCTCTTCGCCTGATAATAGATATATATCGGTAGCGCCGCGGCGATCAGCAGCAGGATCTCCCCGGTGAGCGGCCACTTGGCCCAATACAGAAGCTCGGTCGCCATGATGAACGCGAACGCCGAGATGACCGGTAGCCCGGGAATACGCAGCGGTCGCTTCATGGTTGAGGCCGTGCGGCGCAGCGTCAGCGCGCTGACCGGCCCGGTCAGGTAGGCGATGATCGTGGCCACCGAAATGACGGCCGCGAGCGTCCCCCAGCCGCGGAAGAAAAACAGGAAGAGAAATGAGACCGCGAGGTTCGCCCACATCGCGTTCCTGGGAATGGCGTACACCGGGTGCAGCTTGCCAAACAGCTTGGGCAGCACACCGTTGCGCTCCATCCCGTAAATCATCCGTGCCGTCGTCGCGGTGTAGGTGATGCCGGTTCCACTCGGACTGACGAACGCGTCCGCGTACAACAGCATGGCCAGCCATTGCAGATTCACGATCAGCGCCAGTTCCGCAAACGGCGAGCGGAAGTCGAGGCCGTTCCAGCCCGCTTTCGCCAGCAAATCCGGCGGTACCGTGCCCAGGTACGCCACCTGCAGAATCACGTAGATGACGGTGGCGAGCGCGATCGAACCCAGCACCGCGATCGGGATACTGCGGGCAGGGTTGCGCGCTTCGCCAGCGAGGTTAATCGGGCTTTGAAAACCGTTGAAGCTGAACACGATGCCGGCCGTCGCCACCGCGGTGAGGACGGCCGCAAAGTCGGTGACGTTGGCGTTGCCGTGGATGCCGACGCTGAAGTTGCCGGGATGAAAGCCGCTGGCGATCAGGGCGAGCCCGGTGGCCGCCGGCACGACCAGTTTGAACACCGTGATGGCGCTGTTTGAACGCGCGAAAAGGCGCACGCTCCAGAAATTGAGAAGGAAGTAGACGATCACCAGGGCCGCGGCAATGATGAGCCCCGGGACTGACAACTCCCCGTGACCATCGGGAAGGTGGATGTATAGATCCCGTGCCCATTGAAAGGGCCACGACGCCATGTACTGGACCGACGCTTCAGCTTCAACCGGCAGCACGGAGACCACTGCGATCCAGTTCGACCAGCCGCCGATGAATCCCACCAGCATGCCGTGCGAGTAGTGGCCGTAGCGAACCATGCCGCCGGATTCCGGAAACATCGCACCGAGCTCGGAGTAAGTCAGCGCCACCGTGGTGACGATGAGCGCGCCCAGCACCCAGGCCCAGATCGCGGCGGGACCCGCGAGTCCCGCCGCGCGCCAGGCGCCGAACAGCCAGCCCGATCCGATGATCGAGCCTAAGCCTGTGAGCATCAGCGCGAAGGTGCCGACCTGGCGGCGGATTCGCGGCTGTGAACTCACGCTGGGGTCTTAGCGCACGCCTTAGAATCCAAACAGGATCGCCGCCTTCTGCAGCGTCACCCACACACCCCAGGCAAGCGGAATTCCAACCCCGAGCCACGCGGCCGTGAGTTGCCATGCGGGGGTACGGGTCGTGACCTTCGGAATCCAATCCCCCGCCCTGGCGGTCGCCGCGCCTGCGGCACTCGCGCCGCTCGCATTGAGGTCCGCAATCTGCTTCGGGGTCATGTAATTCTTCTCGGCCACGGGCCGGACCAGCAGATTGCAGACGAAGCCGGCTGCCAGGAGGCCGGCCAGGATGTACATGGTGATGCTGTAGGCCTGTGCGCGCGGCACGCCGTGGCTCAGCTGGTACTCGCGGATGTAATTCACCAACACCGGCCCGAGGACCCCGGCCGCTGACCACGCCGTCAGCAGGCGCCCGTGAATAGCGCCAACCATCTTGGTGCCAAACAGGTCCGCGAGGTATGCCGGAACGGTGGAAAAGCCGCCGCCGTACATGGACAGGATGATGCAGAAGAAGCCGACAAACACGGCGAGGTTTCCCGCGGCGGCAATCCACGGAATGGACGCGTAGAGCACCAGCCCGAGCAGCAGGAACACCATGTAGGTGGCCTTGCGGCCGATGTAGTCCGAAGTCGAGGCCCAGAAAAACCGGCCTGCGATGTTGAACAGGGATAAAAGACCGGTGAACCCGGCCGCGATGGCGGCGATGGCGCCGTGCTGTTGCGCGGTGAGTTGATCGAACGCGGCCTTAACGCCGATGAGCTTGCCGGCAAACACCTCCTGCAGAAGCGGTGAGGCCATGCCGATGATGCCGATGCCGGCGGTCACATTGAGAGCAAGCACGGCCCACAACAGCCAGAACTGCGGAGTGCGGGAGGCGACGTTGAGGTGCACCTGGCGATCCGTCACGAGCGCCTTCGCCTTGCCGGCAACCGAGGGTTGCCAGCCTGCAGGTTTCCAGTCCTCGGCGGGCACGCGATAGCCGAGGGAGCCTGCGATCATGAATACGAAGTAGCCGGCGGCCAGCACGAGGAACGTCTGCCACACGCCGACCGAGGTTGGCGTGGCGAAGTGCTTCATCAGAAGATCGGCGAGCGGTGCACCAATCATCGCGCCACCGCCGAAGCCCATGATGGCCATGCCGGTGGCCATGCCGCGGCGGTCCGGAAACCATTTGATGAGCGTCGAAACCGGGGAGATATAACCCAGGCCCAGCCCCAGGCCGCCGATGATTCCAGAGCCCAGCCACATGAGCCACAGCTGGTGCCCGACGACGGCGAAGCTGGAAATCACCAGGCCCCCGCACCAGCACAAAGCGGCGGCGATGCCGGCCTTGCGTGGGCCCACGCGTTCCAGCCACCCACCCCAAAGCGCCGAGGCCGTGCCGAGGAACACGAAGAAGAGGGTGAACATCCACCCCATCAAGGAAATCTTCCAGTCGCAGGTGGTGCTGGTAATGGTCGCGAAGAACCCCAGGTCCTTCGGGCAGTCGATGGGCTTGGTGAGTCCGATGGCCTTGTGCAGCGGCAGCCAGAACACGGAAAACCCGTAGGCCATGCCGATGCACAGGTGAATTGCGAGCGCACAGGGGGGGACCAGCCAGCGGCTGTAGCCGGGGCCGGCGATGATGCGTTCTCTGTCGAGGAACCCAGGCCGGGCAGTGACGTTTGCAGCGGACATCGCGCGCTCCTTTATTATTAGGTCGTTAGCAATCGACGCATTCTTTCGCATTTGTTACGCTGCGCGCCACTGCAATCGAAGCGAACGCCTCCGCAGGCAATAAGTCTGGCGGGATTCCATGGTATGGGTTCGCGCCCAGCCCGATTCGCCTCACCTCAGATGGCTAGGTGGCAGAGTGGTCATGCAGCGGCCTGCAAAGCCGTCTACGCCGGTTCGATTCCGACCCTAGCCTTTCCCGGAATCCAATTCGCCCGTCCCAGGGCGTCCTTCCGGGTCCCAATAAGTCTCGAAATGCCGGAAATTACAGGCTTTCCGCGTTCAGCGGTGTCTGAGCCTGTCTGACGGCGCCGCGATTAGACCTGGGGTACATTCGGGGTACTTTTCGGCCACAGCACTGGCGCTCAAACTCGCACCGCTCGTGTTCGTACGCCCGGGCGAACTCCGGCAAGCCGAGTGGACAGAGTTTGATCTCGACGGTGCGGAGTGGCGGATCCCG
>JANWKL010000008.1 GCA_025451375.1 Steroidobacteraceae bacterium | reverse complement strand
GAGTCGTCCATTCGAACCTGATTTCGATGAGTAGCTGGGGCCCCTTTCCGTCCGGTAGTGCCGCTCAGACTCCCGCTTGCCGCGTGCGGCCGTGTTCAACAACACGTTGATTCCGTGACGAATATGGTGTCCGGTACGTGGCGGCGCCACGCGCCGGGACACGCCGAAACGACAGTAACTATCAGCTATAATGCGCCGCATCCGACGCACGGCCGCTTGCGTAGGCACGGGCGAAAGTGGCGGAACTGGTAGACGCGCTGGATTTAGGTTCCAGTGGGGAAACCCGTGAGAGTTCGAGTCTCTCCTTTCGCACCAGTTCTCGCTGCACCAACGACGGGTTATCGCCGGGTGTGTGCGGGCGCTCCTCTTACGGCTTTGAGGATTGACGATGCAAGTAGCTGTTTCTGAAACCGGGGGACTCGGGCGGCGCCTGGAAGTGACTGTGCCAGCGACCGAGGTGAGCGAGGAGGTCAAGCAGCGTCTCGGGCGGCTGTCGCGCACTGCGCGCCTCAAGGGCTTTCGTCCCGGCAAAGCGCCCTTCGCGGTGGTTGCAAAGCAGTTCGGCGAGCAGGTGCGCGCGGAAGTCTTAAGCGATCTCATGCGCAGCTCCTACACACAAGCGCTGACCCAGGTGAATCTCAAGCCTGCAGGCGGACCGCGCATCGAGCCCTTGTCCATGCAATCGGGCGCGGACCTGCGCTACGCGGCCCTGATCGAAGTGCTGCCCGAGGTTAAGGTCAATTCACCCGATGGCCTGCGCGTCGAGCGGCCGACCGCAACGGTGACCGAGGCGGACCTCGACGCGATGATCGAGAACATGCGCCGCCAGCGGCCGGTGTTCACCACCGTCGAGCGCGCCGCCGGTGACTCCGACCGCGTCATCGTGGATTACCAGGCCCGCATCGGCGGCAAGGCGTTCGAGGGCAGCGATGCCGCCGATATCAGCGTCATCCTCGGCTCCCGGCAGGCGATGCCGGAACTGGAGGAGGGGCTCAAGGGCGCGACGGCCGGCGAGCAGCGCACTATCAACGCGGCGTTTCCCGCGACCCATCCGAACAAGACCCTCGCCGGCAAGTCCGCCGAACTCCTGCTCTCCATTAAGAGAGTCGAGGAACAGTCTCTTCCGCCGGTCGATGAGGAGTTCTGCCGCGCGTATGGTGTTGAGGACGGGAGCCTCGCGCAGATGCGGGTCGAGGTCCGCAAGAGCATGGAACGGGAACTCGACGAGCTGGTTCGCGGGCGCCTGCGGGCGCAGGTTCTGGATGCGCTGTACAAGGCGAATCCCCTCGAGCTGCCACGATCCATGGTGGACGAAGAGACGCAGCAGCTGCAGGTGCAGGCTGCGCGGCGGATGGGCGTGCGTGAGGCGAGCCAGCTGCCGCCGCGCGAGCCGTTCGAGGAAGCCGCGCGTCGGCGCGTGGCGCTGGGGCTCCTCATGGGCCAGATCGTGCAGGCCAGCGGGCTGAAGTCTGACCCGGCGCGTGTGGCCACGCGGCTGGATGAGCTGGTGGCGAGCTACCCGAATCCCGAGGAGGCGCGACGCGCGTACGAGCAGAGCCCGGACGCGATGCGGCAGATCGAATCCGCCGCCCTGGAGGACCAGGTGGTTGAATGGGTGGTGGAGCGTGCCCATATAACCGAGCGGCCGATGAGTTTTTCCGAGGTCACCGGCTTCGGGCGCGATGCGCACGAACACGAGCATACTCACGAACACGAGCATGAACAGGCGAGCGGCACATGAATGAACGTGGCTTGAATCTGGTCCCCATCGTCGTCGAGCAGACCGCGCGCGGCGAGCGGGCGTACGACATCTACTCGCGTCTGCTGAAGGAACGGGTGGTATTCATCGTGGGGCCGGTCGATGACTACATGGCGAACATCGTCGTCGCGCAGATGATGTTCCTCGAGTCGGAGAATCCGGAGAAGGACATCGCGCTCTACATCAATTCGCCCGGGGGTGTGGTGAGCTCGGGACTCGCGATCTACGACACCATGCAGTTCATCAAGCCGGACGTCAGCACCATCTGCATCGGCCAGGCGGCCAGCATGGGGGCCGTACTCCTGGCCGCCGGTGCCAAGGGCAAGCGCTTCTGCCTGCCGCACGCGCGGGTGATGATCCACCAGCCGCTGGGTGGCTTCCAGGGACAGGCGGCGGACATGGAAATCCACGCGAAGGAGATGCTCGAAACCCGCGACCGGTTGAACAAAATCCTCGCCAAGCACACCGGCCAGAGCGTCGAGCGCATCAAGCAGGACACCGACCGCGACCATTTCATGGACTGGAACGAGGCGGCCCGCTATGGCCTCATCGACAAGGTCCTCGAAAAACGTGGCGAAGCCGCCGCTCCGGCGGCCCAGCAGGCGCCAAAGCCGGCGTGACGGCCCCTGCGGGGGACGCGAGTTCCGACAAATGTCAAAGTAGTGACGCGCGTCATACAAACCCCGATTGGACAATGAGTTAGCTGCGCATCTGCGCTTTGCCTGAATGCGGGAGAGCGTGATATATAAGTACGGAGCTTATGAGGCACCTCGATGAGTGAAGACTCCCGCAATCGTCACGACGACGGCAAGCTGCTTTATTGCTCCTTCTGCGGGAAGAGCCAGCACGAAGTCCGCAAGCTGATCGCCGGCCCTTCCGTTTTCGTCTGCGATGAGTGCGTCGAGCTGTGCAACGACATCATCCGCGAGGAGCTCGAGGATCGTGCCGAGCGTGCGCGCGACAAGCTCCCCAAGCCCCACGAGATCAAGAAGGTTCTGGACGAGTACGTCATCGGCCAGGAGCGCGCCAAGAAGGTGCTCTCGGTCGCCGTCTACAACCACTACAAGCGACTGCAGACGCGCACGGCCAGCGCGCGCGCCAAGGAAGAGGTCGAGATCGCCAAGAGCAACATCCTGCTCATCGGCCCGACCGGCTGCGGCAAGACCCTGCTCGCCGAGACTCTGGCGCGGCTTCTCAACGTGCCGTTCACGATTGCCGACGCCACGACTCTGACCGAGGCGGGCTACGTGGGCGAGGACGTCGAGAACATCATCCAGAAGCTCTTGCAGAAATGTGATTACGACGTCGAGAAGGCGCAGACCGGAATTGTCTATATCGACGAGATCGACAAGATCTCGCGCAAGTCGGATAACCCATCGATCACCCGCGACGTATCGGGCGAGGGCGTGCAGCAGGCACTGTTGAAACTCATCGAGGGCACCATTGCCTCGGTGCCGCCGCAGGGCGGGCGCAAGCACCCGCAGCAGGAATTCCTGCAGGTCGACACCGGCAACATCCTGTTCATCTGCGGCGGGGCCTTCGCGGGCCTCGAGAAGCTGATCCTGAATCGTACCCAGAAAAGCGGCATCGGCTTCACCTCCGAGGTTCGCGACGTCAATCATCGTCCGCACGGTGCCGACCTGTTCCACGACGTGGAGCCGGAAGATCTGATCAAGTACGGCCTGATTCCGGAGTTTGTCGGCCGCCTGCCGGTCGTGGCGACGCTCGATGAGCTCGATGAAGGCGCCCTGATCTCCATCCTGACGGAGCCCAAGAACGCCCTCACCAAGCAGTATCGACGCCTCTTCGAGATGGAAGGCGCCGAGCTTGAGTTCCGCGACGAGGCTCTGAAAGCGGTAGCGCACCGCGCCATGCAGCGCAAGACCGGCGCCCGCGGCTTGCGCACGATCCTGGAGACCGTGCTGCTCGACACCATGTACGAGCTGCCCTCGATGCGTAACGTCTCCAAGGTCGTCATCGACGAGACGGTCATCGAGGGGCAGACCAAGCCCTACGTCGTGTACGGCTCGGACGAGAACCGGCTCGCGAGCGTGGATGAGCCGCGGCGCGTTTCCGGCTCCAATCACCACTGACTTAGGCTGCGGCACGCGCCTGCGCGCGGGCCTTCACCGCGCGCCGCTCTTGAAACGCGCACGGGGCGGCCTCAATTCCCGCTACACTAGCGTTACATACGCTGTCGGCCGCGTTTCTGACAGGCGCGGGCCGTTCTCCCATAGGCGATCGAGGGCTTGAGCGTGTCCGAACCGACCACTCCGACTGTTCCTGTGCCTGCCGTACTCCAGAACGTGCCGGTCCTGCCGTTGCGGGACGTGGTCGTCTATCCGCACATGGTGATCCCGCTGTTCGTGGGGCGCGAGAAGTCCATCCAGGCGCTGGATGTGGCCATGCGTTCCGACAAGCGCATCATGCTGGTTGCGCAGAAAGCTGCCGACGTTGATGACCCGAAGGCGGACGACCTGTACCGCATCGCCACCGTGGCGACCATCCTGCAGCTATTGAAACTGCCCGACGGCACGGTCAAGGTGCTGGTCGAGGGCGTCGATCGCGCGCGCATCGAGAAGCTGCACGCCGGGGACTACTATTCCTCGGACGCTTCCCTCCTGCCGGAGGGGGAAGCGTACGACGAGAAGGAGATGGACGTCCTCGCGCGCTCGGTGATCTCGCAGTTCGAGCAGTACGTGAAGCTCAACAAGAAGGTGCCACCGGAGGTGCTGACGGCGCTCGCCGGCATCGAACAGGCCGGGCGCCTCGCCGACACCGTGGCCGCCCACATGTCGCTCAAGCTCGCCGAGAAGCAGAAGGTGCTGGAGATCCTCGACGTCAAGAAGCGGCTCGAGCACATCCTGGTCGCCATCGAGTCCGAGATGGACGTGCTGCAGATCGAGAAGCGCATCCGCGGGCGGGTCAAGTCGCAGATGGAGAAGAGCCAGCGCGAGTACTACCTGAATGAGCAGATGAAGGCCATTCAGAAGGAACTCGGCGAGATGGACGAGGGCGGCAACGAGATCACCGAACTCGAGCAGAAAATCGCCAAGGCCGGCATGCCCAAGGAGGCGCGCGACAAGGCCGCTGGTGAGCTCAACAAGCTGAAGATGATGTCGCCGATGTCCGCCGAGGCCACGGTGGTACGCAACTACATCGACTGGCTGGTGAAGGTGCCATGGAAGAAACGCACCAAGATCCTCAAGGATATCGCCCGCGCCCAGAAAGTGCTGGACGAGGATCACTACGGCCTCGACAAGGTCAAGGAGCGCATCGTTGAGTACCTCGCGGTGCAACAGCGCGTCGACAAGCTGCGCGGTCCGATCCTGTGCCTGGTAGGTCCGCCGGGAGTGGGCAAGACCTCCCTCGGACAAAGCATTGCGCGTTCCACGAACCGCAAGTTCGTGCGCATGTCCTTGGGCGGCGTACGCGATGAAGCGGAGATCCGCGGCCATCGGCGCACCTATATCGGCTCCATGCCCGGCAAGATCGTGCAGAACATGTCGAAGGCGGGGGTCCATAACCCGCTGTTCCTCCTCGATGAGGTCGACAAGATGTCCACGGACTTCCGTGGCGATCCGTCTTCGGCACTGCTGGAGGTGCTGGATCCGGAGCAGAACTCGACCTTCAACGACCACTACCTCGAGGTCGACCTGGACCTTTCGGAGGTGATGTTCGTGTGCACGGCGAACACGCTCAACATCCCGGCGCCGCTGCTGGACCGCATGGAAGTCATCCGTCTGCCCGGCTACACCGAAGACGAGAAGATGAATATCGGGCGGCGCTATCTCGTGCCGAAGCAGATGAAGAACAACGGGCTCAAGCCCGAAGAGCTCAAGGTTTCCGACGGCTCACTGCTCGACATCGTGCGTTACTACACCCGCGAAGCCGGCGTGCGTAACCTCGAGCGCGAGATCGCCAAGATCGGCCGCAAGGCCGTGAAGCACATGCTGCTGCACAAGAAGGAGACGAAATCCGTCTCGGTCACGCCGCGCAACCTCGACAAGTACTTAGGGGTCCGCCGTTATCGTTACGGCAAGGCCGAGGACATGGACCGCGTCGGCCAGGTCACCGGACTGGCGTGGACCGAAGTCGGCGGTGAACTGCTCACCATCGAAGCGGCTGTGGTGCCCGGCAAGGGCAAGCTGCAGCACACCGGACAGCTGGGCGAAGTGATGCAGGAGTCGATCCAGGCCGCGATGACGGTGGTGCGCAGCCGCGCTCAGACCCTGGGCCTCGACCCCGAGTTCTACCAGAAGCACGACATCCACCTGCACATCCCGGAAGGGGCGACTCCGAAGGACGGCCCGAGCGCCGGTATCGGCATGTGCACGGCGCTGGTGTCGACGCTCACCAAGATCCCGGTGCGCTCGGACGTCGCCATGACGGGTGAGATCACACTGCGTGGCGAAGTACTGCCCATCGGCGGACTGAAGGAAAAACTGCTGGCGGCGCATCGCGGCGGCATCAAGACCGTGCTCATCCCGGATGAGAACCAGAAGGATCTCGTGGAGATCCCTGACAACATCAAGGGTAATCTTGAGATCAAGCCGGTGAAGTGGATCGATGAGGTGCTGGCCATCGCGCTGACACAGCAACCGGTACCGCATCAGGCGGCGGACGCACCGTCGCCGGTCGCGGCGGTCGCCGCGGCGCAGACCGACGACAAGCGCGCGCGGCGCAATGGCCGGCGCGTGAAGCCGGTACTACCGCCGGCGCACTGAAGCGGGGCGGCAACGAAACTGATGTCTGCGGAAATTGCCGCGGAGGGTCGGCAGGTCGCAGCCGGCGAAAGCCCATCCGCCAGCCCTGCTACGAAGTGCTCGGCTGGTGAGGTGATCGGGCAGGGGTGCATCGAGCCCCGTCTTTCGCCGACGGCAACGAAACTGATGTCCGCTGAAATCGCGGTAGAGGATTGGCAGGGCGCAGCCGGCGAAAGTCACGCCTTTCGCCGGCGGCAACGAAACTGATGTCCGCTGAAATCGCCGCAGGCGATTTCAGCCAATAGATCAGGGTGCTTAGCTCAGCTGGTAGAGCGTCGCCCTTACAAGGCGAATGTCGTAGGTTCGATCCCTACAGCACCCACCATAAACTCTCGGGTACGCAGTTTCCGGCACCGTTTTGCTGTCAGGCTGCG
>JANWKL010000007.1 GCA_025451375.1 Steroidobacteraceae bacterium | reverse complement strand
CTCATCTTCATCTGCTGCCATCCGGCCGTGAGTGTCGATGCGCGGGCCGCGCTCACGTTGCGGCTGGTGTGCGGATTGTCGACCCAGGAGATCGCGCGCGCCTTTCTGACCTCTGAAGTCGCGATGAGTCAACGACTCAGTCGCGCGAAACGCAAGATTGCCGACGCCGGCGTCCCCTTCGAAACCCCAGGCCCTGAACATTGGCTGGAGCGCCTGGATGCCGTCTTGAGCACGCTTGAGATCGCTTACGCTAAAGCGCATGAAGATGCCGCCGCGTCTGGTGCGCACGCTCGCTATGCCGCCGAAGTGTTGGAGCTGACCGGAACCGTCGCTACTTTGATGCCGGAGGAAGCCGAACCTGCCGCGCTGGCGGCGTTGGTGCGTTTTGCCGAAGCACGGCGGCCGGCACGTGTCGACGCGGACGGGGTCATGATCCCGATCTCCGAACAGAATCCGGCATTGTGGTGCCGGCCATTGATCGACGAGGGCCGGCGCTACCTCGATCACGCCAACCAAAACCACCCCGACTGCGGACGCGTACTGCAAGCCCAGATTCACGGACAGTGGTGCGCACGCAAGGCGCTGTCGGAACCGCCGCCGTGGCCCGCCATTCTCGCGTTGTACGATCGACTGCTCCTGCTCCAGGATGATCCCGTTGTCCGGTTAAACCGGGCGGTCGCGACCGCGGAAGTACGCGGCGCAGCCACCGCGCTGCGAGAGGTGGAAGCGCTCGATCCCCGGCTCGTCACCGAATATGGCCCGTATCACGCGGTGCGCGCCGATTTACTGCGCCGCATCGGGCGCATCGGGGAGGCACGCGAAACCTATGACCGGGCGATTGCCCTGATCGAAACGCACGCCGAACGCGCGTGGCTGATCTGTCGACGGGCCGAGTGTCGCGACTAGGCAGTGGATCGAGGATGCGGCTGTCTGTTGCCGCGCTCGTCGATGAATCGGCGCGCCTCGCGCGCCAGCGGTACCCAGGTCTGATCGCTCGTCGTGACCACGAGCCACTCTTTCATCGGCCGACCGGGACGCGGCGCAAAGGCGACGCCGTGGCCCGCACGGATCAGCTCGCTGACACGGTCTGCGCGCAGCCTGACGACGAATTGGCCCTTCGAGGAGATCATCGCAAAGATCCTGCCCTTGACCTTAAGCGCACCAGAGCCGAACCCTTTGTCTTCGCCGGGAGGAGTGACCTGGCGGTCAGCGGCGAACGCGGCAATGACCGCTGCAAACGCGTCGCCGGTCATGCCGCGCGCGGTGGGGTTTCGAACCCGCGGCGCACGTTTACCACGCATATCCGTCCTCACTAAGGCCAAGAGCCACGGTGACAGTCGCTGCGGAAGCCGTCAATCTGCGCACTGGGTCATTCCAGGACAGGTCACGCAAGGTGGGCAGGAAGAGTAGTGTGTCCGAGCTCTCTGCCAAGGGCAAAGGTGGACGAACGGCTTCGCAGGCCGAGTCGACAGCCAAGGATCTGCCGGTGCTCTCGTTTGCAACGGCACGCGCGTGGTCAGAATGGTTGGCCAGCTCGCACAGATGCTCGGCTGCGAGCTTGGTGATCCCATAGATGTTTCGCGGCCGCGGTGGCACGTCCTCGTCGATCCAGAGCGCCCCTTGCCCAGCTGCGGGTTTCAGTGCGTGCCCGAACACGCTGGTCGTGCTCGTGAATACAAAACTTTCGACGCCCGCCCCGACGGCTGTCGGCGGAGTAATCGTTTATGAAGCCGACAATATCGATCAAGCAGTATCGCTGGCCCAAAAGTCGCCTGGCCTGAAGTACGGTTTCACACACGAAGTATTTCCGGAGATTTCACTTAACCAGGCGGCACACGAATAGGGTCTGAGCCGGGCGATGTTGCCATCGTGGCGACCTGCCCGTGAGGTAGCCAGTAACGTGTGCCCTTGAGTTGCCCGGTACGCCGAAGAGCGCCAAGCTCCACCAGGTGTCCGAGGTCACGTCGCGCCGTGGCCGCTGGCGCGCCGGTGAGCGCCATGTACTTGCTGGCGGAAAGGCCACCGACAAAGCCGTCGACTCCTGCGCGCATCAGGCGTGAGAGCGCCTTTTCCTGGCGCGTGTTGAGTTGGCCGCGCAGGCGATCCCAGAGACGCGTATTGGCCAGCAGAAAATCAAGTCCCTGCAGCGTGTGCGCCTGTGCTGCCAGCACGAGACTGGCGAACCAGTTTAGCCAGGGCTCAACGTCCAGCGTCTTGTTCGCGCGTTCAAGCTGCGCGTAGTAGTCGTTGCGGCGGCGCTGGATGAGGAGCGACAGCGCGGTGAGGCTGGGTTGTCCGGCACCCTGTGCCAGCGCTTTCTCTGCAACAGCCCGTCCGATCCTGCCGTTGCCGTCTTCGAACGGATGAATGCACTCAAAGTAGAGGTGTGCAAGTCCAGCGCGCGCCAGCGTCGGCAGAGGTGTATCGCCCGTAGGCCCCGTGGCGTTGAACCAGTGACAAAAGCGGGTCATCTCGGTGGCAACAGACGAGGAGGGCGGGGCTTCGAAGTGGATCTTGGGTTTGTCGATCCTGCCGGAGACAACCTGCATCGGTTCCGGGTGTTTCCGGTAGTCGCCAACAGTTCGCAGGCCGGTGCGTCCCTGCATCAGCCATTTGTGCCATTGGAACAGCGTGGCATCGTCCAGCGGATCGGCCCAGCGGCGGTAAAGGTCCCCGAACATCTCGGCAATGCCCTGCTCGGGCGGTGCGGAACCCGCGGTCTCGCCCTGAAGACCGAACTGCCGACGCAGCGAGGACTGAACGCTGTCCCGGTCCAGCACCTCCCCTTCGATCTCGGATGTCTTCAAGGCTTCGGTGCTGATGAGTTCGATGACCAGCAGCAGCCGCTCCTCGTTCGGCAGGTGCCGAACGGTCCCGACCACGACGCCACACTGGCGCAGGAATAGCCCTTCACTGTCCGCCAGCAGGTTTGGGCGGAAGCGAAAACTGGGCCAATCCGGGTCCTGCCAGTTCCAGCGCATGGGCGACAAAATAGCACTTTATCGCTCACATAAGTCAAAAAAGTGAGCGGTAAGTGAGATTCTACCGGGGCACGGCGATGTGGATCTCTCTCCCGCCAAGTCCGCCCAAATGGAGGCTTTCAGCTCTGCCAGCTCGGCCCGCGATACTCCATGTAGCGCGCGGTCTTCACCGCCACACCATGATTGAAGTACAGCTCCACGATGTGCAGCGCCAGCTCCATTCCGGAAGTCTCGCCACCTGCGGTGTAGATTCTCGGCGCGCTGTGCACCCAGGCCTGATCACGCAGGAAATTAATTTTGGGAAAGCGCTTCTGCATGCTATCGACGTAGTCGTGATGGGTCGTCGCCTGCAGCCCGTCGAGGATGCCGGCCTGCGCGAATTTCGCCGCACCCGTACACACTGACAACATCAGCCGGCCACGAGCCGTCATGCGTCGCAGATAATCCATATAGGGGGGCGTGTCTCCCGACTGCGCGCCGACGACCACGATGTCGGCGTCCGGGGCATCGGCGAAAGTATAGTCGGGCACTATAGTC
The DNA here is from genome assembly GCA_025451375.1 of Steroidobacteraceae bacterium. Classification (GTDB taxonomy): domain Bacteria; phylum Pseudomonadota; class Gammaproteobacteria; order Steroidobacterales; family Steroidobacteraceae; genus 13-2-20CM-66-19. The sequence goes on along the minus strand of JANWKL010000007.1, from coordinate 4,720 downwards.
ATCGTGCCTGCCTTGATGGGTTCGCGTGTCGCAGAGACGGTAAAGGTCTGAAACCCTGTGGTACCCGGCGATTGCACCTGGTCGAACACCTGCATTGGTCCGGCTATGTCGATCAGCGTGGCCTGGTCCGACACGACGAAAGCCACTTTCACGATTCCGGACTTGGGAAGCGTGAGTGGGGTTTCCGCCGGCGCTCCCGCCGCGCACGTTGCCCAAAACAGCATTGCTACAACGATCAGGCGCATGTGAATTCCCCCATCCGGTACCAGGCCGCAGGATAACCACTGCAGTGCCTGTCCTGTAGGACCTTGTTCCGACGATTTCGGACTTCGGCTCGGCAAATCCATTGTCCCTTCCCAGCGCCGCGCGGGATGATGGGTTGAGGAGGATTGTCCTATGACCCGTCGCATTGGTTTCGTGTGCTTTGACGGTGTCACGGTACTCGACCTCACCGGCCCGGCCGAAGTGTTCGGCACCGCCAACACGCTCCGTGCCGACGCCTATGAGCTGTTCGTGCTGGGTTCAGCCATGAAGCCGGTGACGACGGACGTGGGTCTGAAGCTGCTGCCCGATTGCAGGCTCGGCGACGCGCCGCCGCTCGACACCATTGTCATTCCAGGTGGCGACGGCCTGCGCGATCCTCGCATCGCCGCGCCCATCGTCACATGGCTACGGGAACGGCGACGGACGCGACGCATCGCATCGGTCTGCACCGGCATCTACGCGCTGGCGGCAAGCGGCTTGCTCGACGGGCGCTGTGCCACCACCCATTGGCGCTTCGCGGCGGACGTGGGGCGCCGTTTTCCTGCGATCGCCATCAAGCCTGACGCCATCTATTTGCAGGACGGCAACATTTTCACCTCCGCCGGAGTCACGGCAGGCATTGATCTCGCGCTCTGCTTCGTCGAGAGCGATCTGGGGGCGCGCGTCGCACTCAGTGTGGCGCGCGAGCTGGTCGTTTACCTGAAGCGGTCTGGCGGCCAGATGCAGTTCTCCGAGCCCTTGCGGTTTCAGACGCGCGCCGCCGAGCGCTTCGCGGACCTCGCCACCTTCATGGTTGCCAACCTGCACAAGGATCTTTCCGTGGAGGTACTTGCCCAGCGGGCCGGCCTGGGTGTACGTCATTTCACCCGTCGCTTCAGCGCTGTCTTCAACGTGCCGCCCGCGACCTACGTCGAACAGATGCGTCTCGATGAAGCCCGTACACGCCTGTTCGCGGCCGGGCAGACGGTCGATAGTGTCGCAGCCTCCGTGGGCTATGCGAGCGCTGACAGCTTTCGACGCGCGTTTGAGCGTCGTTTCGGCATTGCGCCGAGCCTGTACGTCAAGCGCTTCAGCTAGGGGGACGATTGACCTGCGCAACCGTGGAGTGGATGTCCACCCACGAAGGATCGACGACGCTCTTGATGGTCTGGCACTGCGGCAGCGTCGCGCCCGTGTAGCTGACCACCGGGAAGTACTTCACCTGCCAGGCTGCAAATCCCCAGACGTCGAGGCCGCCCTTGACGTACCTGCTGGCGCGGCCGGCGGCCTCACAGTCGTACTGCGAGCGACGAGCGTGCTGTTGAGTTTCGCGGATCAGCTCGGCGCGTGCCTTCGCCTCAGATCGCCGAACGAGCGTCTCCTTGAGACTCACCGCTTTGCCCGCGCGCCGGTGGACCTGGTAATCCGGGTCACGATAGGGGTCAGCTTTATTCGCTGGCGCAGTGGAAGTCTCGGACTTGCTGGCAGGGGGGAGGCCCGAAGGCCCTTCCGGTGAAGCCTGCGTGCTCACAACCGGCACGGGCGTTGAGGCATCCGGCATGTCCGCCACCGACTCGCTCGGCGAAGGCTTGCTCAGCAGGTAGTCCCTGGCGGCCCAGGTGCCCAAGGTGATCACTGCGGCTCCGGCCGCGATGAGTCCTGCGTGCCTGAGGAGGCCGTCCACGATGGCTGACTCTCGCGGAGGACTCAGCGTGGTCGTCGTCTGGCGTGGCTCGTCATGCTGCAGCCATACCATCGCGCGCCTGAGGACGTACAACACGCCCTGGGCGAGGAGAAAGCCGAGGGCGCTGCCGATGACAAGTTGACTCAGATTCATTGGGGGTGCCATGCACGCGGATTGCTACTGATGCGCTCATTCTGCGGGCGAGTCCCGCGCTCATCCGTGCGCAGGATCACGCGGTTGGCACCCGTTTCGTGCTGCAGCACCCAATCAAGACGCCGAATTCCGGTCCCAGGCGAACGATCTGAGAAATTCATATACTTTTCAATTTCTTAAGCGTGACGTGGCCGGTACCTCTGCCGCGTCTCTCAGGGCCTGTGCTACCCGCCGGCCCCGTGGTCCCGCTAGAATCAGCCCCCGGGGAAGGTCCCCCAACAACAACAACCGGGATCGGCTTGTGGTCCCGCAATCAGGAGAAATGACCTTGATGCACTACATCTGGATGTTCATCGTGGGCATCGTCGTGGGCCTCATTGCGCGCTTCATCATGCCGGGCGCTGAGCATATGAGTCTCATCATGACGGGCATTCTCGGCATCGTTGGGTCCTTCGTCGGGGGATTCATCGGCCGCCTGTTCAGCAAGCCTGCGGACGGCGCACCTTTTCACCCGGCTGGAATCATCATGTCGATCGTCGGCGCGCTCATCGTGCTGTTTATCTACGGCAAGGTGATGGGCTGATCCGGTAGCGGATCCGTGGTGGCGGCGTCACCGGACGTCGCCACCAGTTCGGCCCCTGGGGAGTTACCCAAGCTACTGAAAGGCCTGGCTTTGCGCCCACCGCGCAATCCGGCGCCGGCTTTCCGGTGTGTGGTAGGATGCGCGCCCCCCGACGGGCCAGTTTCCCGCGGTGCGCCCGTAGCTCAGTTGGATAGAGCGCCTGGCTACGAACCAGGAGGTCGGGAGTTCGAATCTCTCCGGGCGCGCCAATTTCCAAAAAATAGTCGAGTTAGCGGTGTCGCCCTGCGGTCAGACTCCCGAGCGTCCGCGAGGGACGAGGCCGCGCCAGCGGCCGAGCAATCTCTACCGGGCGCGCCAACCTTCCGGACACATGGGTAACCCTCCAGCTGATCTCGTCCACAACGACCCTCGACAGCGAGAGTGCCAAGTAGCTGCGCCTACCTCCTTCGGCACCGCATCCGGTTTCTTTCAGAACAAGTCATCGATCTACGCCGATGTGTGTGTCGGACACACGATGCCCAACGCCGAGACGCCGTTCACCAACTTCTGGACGGAGTCGGGAGGCCTCGGTAATGCCAACGTCAGCTTCGCGGGCCTAATGCTTGCGATTCTCGGTTACAACAGCTGCCCGTAGGGTGAAAACCCAGGCGAGCCTTATCCGAGCAGCGGGTGCCCCTCGGGCAACTGATGGGCGTGCCAGGTTGCGAGCCGATGCCGGATGGTCTTTTCACTGACCTGTTCTTCTGGCATGGGCGAGATGACCTTGTCGTGCACCAGCAGGCGATAGACGTACAGCGCTTTGTCGCTCGCCGAGTCGGTCGACTCGAACTCGACCGCTTTACGCTTTTCCGCGTACGCGACGCCCGCGAGCAGCGCCGCCTTGAACAGTTCGCCTTCGTGCTTGAGTTTCTTCAAACGCTAGCGGAACGCGCAGTTACTCAGAGGCGGGCGTCACCACGCTCGTCTTAAGCGCCTTGCGCTTAACCGCTTCCGCAACGCGCGCCTGCTGCTCGCCGTGCACTTCGACCAGCGTCAGGCGGGTGTCGCCGGCAATGACTTCAAGAATAGGGTGGCCAGAATCAGCCGGCATGCGCAGTCCATGCACTTTTTCCCAGGCGCGGATCCGCACATCAGGAGGGTTCAGATCGGAGCGCTGCTCCTCGAGCTGGATGCGCCGCCGCTGGGCGCGCTCCTCTTCTTCGAAGGCGCGGCGTGCGCGGTAATCGTTGATCAGATCGCCGGCGGCGCGGTGAGAGGTGTCATTTACGAGAGGCAGGGGCGTTAAGTCCAAAAGATTCTCCGGGAAATTGCTCGGGCGTGCCGTCGGCCATGAGCCAGGTTCGCTCGCGACGGCTTAAAACAGTGTGCGCTTGCCACCGGAACATTGACAGTGAAATCGCCGCGCATGGGCCAGCGCCGTCGCGCGGGCATTTACGGCGGGGCGCGTGAATCACTGTTCCGACGCGCCGGCCACATGCGCAGGAGAAGACGATCGCGCCGGTAGAACTGGTGCCACAGCGCGGCCAGCACGTGCAGCCCGACCACGGTAAATAGTGTGTACGCGAGCCAGCCGTGGAGGTCCTCGGTGGGATGAAAGATGGCGCGATTCTTGTGCACGCCGAAATCCGCTTTGAACAATCCAAAGTCAAACACGCGGCCGTGCCATATGAAGGTCACGATGCCGATGAGTGGTATGACGATGAGCAGGAGATACAGCAGCATGTGCACTGGATAAGAGAGTCGGCGGGACAGCTCGCCGCTCCCGGGCGGCAATGCCGGCGGCTTATGCGTCGCGCGCCAACACACACGCGCGAGCACCACGGCGAGCAGCACGAGGCCGATGATCGCGTGCAGGTTTATCCAGAAGGGCTGGCTCTCTTCCGGCAGGGAGTCGTGGACCACCCCGATGGTGCCGACCACGGCCACCAGCACCGCGACAGTCCAGTGAAAGGCGATCGCCCCGCGGTCGTAACGGGGCGCGGCGGCTTGGGTCTGCGGCCCCGGCGTCAGTTGGTGCAGTGGCACATGGCGTCCTTGAATCCCTGCGACTGTGCCAT
>JANWKL010000006.1 GCA_025451375.1 Steroidobacteraceae bacterium | reverse complement strand
TCGATTAGTCCGGGCGCTTAAGCCGTCGGTCTATGGTCGTGAAGTGATGCGCCTGGCTGCCGGTGGCGCGGTCTTCCAGGTAGCGGTGCAGCGCAAACTCGGTACTCGGGAAGGCGATGTCCTCCCAGGGGATAGAGGCGGCATCAAACAACCCGACCTCGAGGCTCTCGGTTCCGGCCCCATAGCGCGCCGCCGGCAGGACCGCGCGAAAGAACACATGCACCTGCTCGGCGTGCAGTACGTGCACGACGGCAAGTAGCGAGCCAATCTCAACCGCAGCCAGCGCCTCCTCGCGTGTTTCCCGCGCCGCCCCGTCCTGCAGACTCTCGCCGTTTTCCATGAACCCGGCGGGAACTGTCCAAAACCCGCGCCGGGGCTCGATGGCGCGGCGGCACAGGAGGATGCGGCCGGCGTGTTCGGGCACGCAGCCCACTACGATCTTGGGGTTCCGGTAGTGGATGGTGCCGCAGGCGTCGCACACGTACCGCGGCAGCTGGTCGCCTTCGGGAATGCGCAGCGTGACAGGTGCGCCGCAGTTGCTGCAGTACTTCATGGCTTCATAGTGATACTGGTGCCCGAGGTCGGAGTCGAACCGACACGCTTTTAACGGCGGCGGATTTTGAGTCCGCTGCGTCTACCAATTCCGCCACTCGGGCTTCGCGACAGTATAAGCGATGCCCATGCGACCTTTTGCCTCGCTCGCGCATCTAAGACCTCCGTGAGACTGGTCGAAGTCAACGTGACGGAAGGAGAGCTGTCGCTGGCGCGCGCCGGGGACGCCGCGGCGCAGCAGCGCATTTACCAGGCGGTGGCGCCGGCGACGCTCACCCTCATCCGCCGCTTCGTCGGACGGGGTGCGATTTCCGAGGACCTGTTCCAGGACACCATGGTGACCATGTACGAGCAGCTGGCGCAGTTTCGCGGCGAGGCGCCATTCGGGGCCTGGCTGCGGCAGATCGCCATCTCCAGGTGCCTCATGTATCTGCGCTCGCCGTGGAGGCGGGCGCGCCTGTGCCTCGCGGCGCTCGAGCTGGACACCAGCGCGGCGGCGCTGCCGCTCGCCACCGTCCCGGTCACCCCGGAGCTGATCGACGTCGAGCGCGCGCTCGCGCATCTGCCGTCCACGGCCCGGGCGGTCGTCTGGATGTACGAGGTCGAAGGCTTCTCACACGAGGAGATCGGGCGTTCATTTGGCCGCTCAGTGAGTTTCTCCAAATCGCAGCTGGCGCGGGCGCATGCGCGATTGCGCGCGTGGTTCGCGCCACCGGGAACCGAGAGTCATGTACAGCGAATCAGACCTTGAGCGGGAAGTCGCGCAGGCACTGCGCGCGCTGCCCACCGACGACGCACGGCCCTGCGACTGGGCGCAGTTCGAGCGCCGGCGGACGCGCGCTGTGCCCGTGGGGCGGGCTGGTGCTGTGGGGGCGCTGGCCGCCGCGGCCGTATTCGCGCTGGCGCTGATCGCCGTGGGAGTGCGTCTGGATCATTACCCCGACGTGCGCACCGTGGCTGCGGGTGCTGACCCGGAAGCCACAACGACAGCGGCGGGGGGTGCGGCGCAGGGGGCTGAGGTCCCACACGCTGCGGAACGCTGGCTGGCGAGCCTGCCGCGCGAGCCGGTGATCGTCCGTGTTGGCACGCGCGCGGACGTCCTTGGACTTGAGGACCGTATCGCCGAGGTTGATGACCTTCTGAGCGCCGGCGGTACCGAGCGCGGTCAGTCGGTGCCGATGCTCGCCTTGCAGCGCGAGCGTGCCCGCCTCGTAGGTTCACTCGTGCAGGTGCGCTATGCCGAGACACTGGCCGACCAGTCACGTTAAAACGAACTGCTTCCAAAGGAGCATTCTGTGAAGAAGACACGCGTGTTGTTTCCCTTGATCCTGTGTGCTGCCACGGCGCTGGGTGTTGGGGCGGTGCTGGCGCCTCGCAGTGCGCTGTCCCAGGGTGCGCCGCCGCCTCCGTCCGTCCACGCTGATAGCGATGATCTCGACGCGCAACTGGAAGCTGCGCGCCGGAAGCTCGAGGAGGCCGCACACCAGGTCGCGGAGCTGTCGGCGCAGATGAGCGGCCCGCTGATCGAGAAGTTCACTGCCGCCATGGCCAGGGAGCCCCGCCGCGCCATTCTCGGGGTGCAGTTGGAAAAGACCACTGGAGCCGCGGGGGCGCGCGTGCGCGAAGTGAGTCCTGGCGGACCGGCCGCCGAAGCCGGTATTCGTGCCGGGGATGTCATCGTGGCACTCAATGGCAGCGTCTTGTCCGGTGCCGAGCCCGCGCGGCAGGTCGTCAGCCTCATGCGCGAGGTGAAGCCGGACAGCAAAGTGAACGTGCGGGTACTGCGTGAGGGCAAGCCGCGCGAGCTCACGGTCATGGTGCGCGGCGGGCCGGGTTTCTTTGCTCTCGCGCACGGCATGCCGGAGCTGGATTTCGGCCCCTCAGGACCCATGCCACCTCCCGGACTCATGATGCGTGGGCCGTTCATGGATATGGAACTGGTAACGCTCACGCCGCAGCTCGGTCACTATTTCGGCGCCGACAAGGGTGTACTCGTGGTGCGTTCACCCCCGAGCGGGGGCATGCAGCTCGAGGACGGCGATGTGATTCTCGCCATTGACGGCCGGCAGCCCCTGAACGGCTCGCACGCCACCCGGATCCTCGCTTCCTACCAGCCGGGCGAGAAGCTCAGCCTGCATATCATGCGCGAGCACAAGACGCTCGATGTCCAGGCGACCGTGCCGGCGCGGGGCGCCGGACCGCGGCCGCGGGTCCAGCGCAGGGTTCTCATCCAGGACCAACACAGCGACGACACCTGACAGCGCGCGCCACGCGCGCGTGTACCATGCGCGCGTGCGCCGCCAGGACTTCGCCTACTCACTGCCACCGGAACTGATCGCCCAGACACCACTCGCCGAACGTTCCGCGAGCCGGATGCTGGTGCTCGATGCGGCCGGCGGCGCACTCACCGATGGCAACGTGCGCGACCTGCCGTCATACCTTCGGGCCGGGGATCTCCTGGTATTCAACGACACGCGGGTCATCGCCGCGCGCCTTTTCGGCACCAAGCCCTCGGGCGGGCGAGTGGAGATCCTGCTCGAGCGGGGGCTCGCAGGAGGCGCCGCGCTGGCGCAGCTGTCCGCCAGCAAGGCCATCCGCGAAGGACTCATCGTGACGACGGCCGGCGGCCCGGTCCGTGTGCTGGGCCGCGACGGGGACCTGTGGCGCATTGAGCTGCCGCAGCCGGCGGTGGAGTTCTTCGAACGCTGGGGCGAGGTGCCGCTGCCGCCGTATATCCACCGCGCCGCGGACGCGGCTGACCGCGAGCGTTACCAGAGCATGTTTGCCCGGGAGCCCGGTGCGGTGGCGGCGCCGACCGCGAGCCTGCACTTTGACGCCGGGCTCATGGCATCCCTGGCCGGGCGCGGCGTTGAGCGTGCCCTGGTGACGTTGCACGTCGGCGTCGGTACCTTTCAGCCGGTACGCGTGGAGGATCTCACCGAGCACCGCATGCACGCCGAGTGGATGTCGGTGGGTGCTGCGACCTGCGAGGCCATTGCGCGCACACGCGCAGCAGGCGGCCGCGTAGTGGCGGTGGGAACGACGGTGGTGCGGGCGCTCGAATCCGCCGCGCAGGCGTCGGGGACGCTGGCGCCGCCGGGGAAACCGCCGCTCACCCCAACGCTGGCGCCGTGGTCAGGAGACACGCGCTTGTTCATCACCCCGGGCTTTCGCTTCCGGGTGAGCGATATGCTGTTGACGAACTTTCACCTGCCGGAGTCGACCCTGCTCATGTTGGTCTGCGCATTTTCCGGACGCAGCGAACTGCTGGCAGCGTACGCGCACGCGGTGCGCGAACGTTACCGGTTCTTCAGCTACGGGGACGCAATGCTCCTCACCCGGCAGGCCACGTGAACCCAACTTTCAGCGTGCGCGCGCAGGACGGCGCGGCCCGGCTCGGGTCTCTCGTGACGGCGCACGGGGAGGTCGAGACCCCGGCGTTCATGCCCGTAGGCACCTATGGCACGGTGAAGGCGATGACGCCCGAGGAACTCACCGATCTTGGCGCACACATCATCCTCGGCAATACCTTTCACCTCCTGTTGCGGCCGGGGCCGGCGATTGTTGCGGCCCATGGGGGGCTGCATGGGTTCATGCACTGGCAGGGGCCGATACTCACCGACTCGGGCGGTTTCCAGGTGTTCAGCCTCAAGAGCCTGCGGCGCATCACCGAGGAGGGCGTACGGTTTCGCTCCCCGGTGGACGGCAGCGAGGTGCGCCTGACGCCGGAAGACTCCATGGATGTGCAGCTGGCGTTGCGCTCGGATGTCGCCATGGCGCTGGATGACTGCACCGAGCATCCGGCGACGGAGGCCCAGGCGCGCGCTTCCATGGAGCGCTCCATGCGCTGGGCAGCGCGCAGCCACGCGCACTACTACCGCGCCGCCGCGGCCGCCCCGCCAGGCGGACTATTCGGGATCGTTCAGGGCGGCATGCACAGCTCGCTGCGTCTCGCCTCGCTCGAGGCCCTGCTGCGCCTGAACTGGCCCGGACTTGCGGTGGGCGGCCTGGCTGTTGGGGAACCGGAGGACGAGCGTTTACGGGTCCTGGAGGGCCTGGTGCCGCACATGCCCGCGGACCGCCCGCGGTATCTGATGGGCGTTGGCCGGCCGGAGGACATCGTCGCCGCGGTGCTGCGCGGCATCGACATGTTCGACTGCGTCATGCCGACCCGCCATGCCCGCAACGGCCACCTGTTCACCTCCAGCGGAGTTCTGAACATCAGGAACAGCACCTACCAGGACGACGTCAACCCCATCGACGCCAGCTGCGAGTGCTATACCTGCCGCAACTACAGCCGTGCCTACCTGCGCCATCTCGACCGCTGCAAGGAGATCCTCGGCTCGCGGCTCAACACCATTCACAACCTGCACTTCTACCTGCGGCTCATGCGGGAGCTGCGTTCCGCCATTGCCAGGGGCGAAATCAGCGCCTTTGCGAGGGATTTTCTTGCCACGCGGCGCGGACCTGATGCTGTGGCATAATGCCGCCCTTTTTCGTATCTGGACCTACCCATGAACCTCATTTCTGACGCTTGGGCGCAGGCCGCGCCGGGCGCTCCCGGCGGCCAGTTTCAGTTTGCCCTGATCATGGCGGCGTTCATCGCGCTGTTCTATTTCATGCTGATCCGCCCGCAGAGCAAGCGCGCCAAGGAACACCAGGCGCTGATCGGCAAGCTCGCGACCGGCGATGAGGTCGTGACCACCGGGGGCCTGCTCGGCAAGATCGCCGAGGTTGGCGACACCTTCCTCACCCTCGAGGTCGCCGACGGGGTGCGCGTCAAGGTCCAGAAGGTCCAGATCGCGCAGCTCATGCCCAAGGGCACTTTGAAAAGCGCCTGACCATGCTGGAATACGCCCGCTGGAAATACATACTCGTCGCGGTGGTGCTGCTGCTCGGGCTCCTGTTCGCGCTGCCGAATTTCTTCGGCGAGGATCCGGCGCTGCAGGTGGCGCGCAAGGATCACGGGGCGGTCGATACGACCGCCTCACAGTCGGTCGAGGCGTTTCTCACGCAGCGCAGCGTGCACTTCCTCAAGAGCTACATCGACAGTGATCGGCTGATGCTGCGCTTTGCCAGCGTGCCGGACCAGCTGGCCGCGCGCGACGCCGTCAACGAGCAGTTCAGCGGCACCTATATCACCGCACTGTCGTTTGCGCCGCGCACGCCGGACTTCCTGCGCGCGCTGGGGCTGCGGCCCATGCCGCTCGGACTCGACCTGCGCGGCGGCCTGTACCTGCTCTACCAGGTCGACGTCAACGCCGCGGTCTCCCAGGCGCTCGAGGGCTATGCGCAGGACGCGCGTCGCGCGCTCGCCACAGCCAACATCGCGGTGAAGGATGTTACGAGTGTCGCAGTGGGCGCCGACAAGCCCAACGCTGTGCGCGTGGTGCTGGCGCCGCAGGCCGATGTGGGCGCCGCCAATCGCGCGCTTACTTCCGCGTTCCAGGGGCTCAGCCTCAGCACCGACAGTCTCGCCAGTGGTTCGGCCATTACGGGCGTCATGACCGCCGCGCAGATCCGCGAGCGCCAGGATTACGCCATCCAGCAGAACATCACCACGCTGCGCAATCGCGTCAATGAACTCGGCGTGTCCGAGCCGATCGTGCAGCGTCAGGGCATCGATCGCATCAACGTGCAGCTGCCCGGCGTGCAGAACTCCGCCGAAGTGAAGGACATCCTCGGTCGCGTGGCGACACTCGAGTTTCGGCTCGAGGACATGCAGGACAACGCCGTGGAGGCGATGCAGACCGGGCGCGCGCCGCTGGGAGCGAAGCTCTACACGCACACCCGCTTCGGGCGGCCGGTGCTGCTCAAGCGCGAGATCATCGCCACCGGTGATCAGCTCACCAACGCCACCAGCGGCCAGTCGCAGGAGGGGCCGGCGGTGAACGTCAAGCTCGACGCGCGCGCCGGCGAGAGCATGCTCAAGGCCACCCGCGCGAATCTGAACAAGCGCATGGCAGTCGTGTTGATCGAGAAACGCCGCGAGATCAGCGAGGTCGATGGCAAGAAGGTGACCCGGGACGTGACCGACGAGGAGGTCATCAACGACGCCACCATCCGCGGTGTTTTCAGCAACAACTTCCAGATCACCGGGCTGCAGGCGGGTGAGGCGCGCGAGCTGTCGTTGCTGCTGCGCTCCGGGTCGCTCGCGATCCCGCTGTATTCGATCGAGGAACGGGCCATCGGCCCGAGCCTGGGCCGCGAGAACATCGTCAAGGGCGTGAACGCACTGCTCGTCGGCATGGCGGCCGTGTTCGTTTTCATGGCGCTCTACTACAAGACCTTCGGTCTGGTCGCCGACGTGGTGCTGCTCGCCAACGTGGTGCTGCTGACGGCACTGCTGTCCATGATGCGCGCCTCGCTGTCGTTGCCGGGCATCGCCGGCATCATTCTCACCGTCGGTATGGCGGTCGATGCCAACGTACTGATCTACGAGCGCATCCGTGAGGAGGTCCGCAAGGGTGTCTCGCCGCAGGCGGCAATCCGCGCCGGCTTCGAGAAGGCGTTCTCGGCTATTGCCGATTCCAACATCACGACGCTGATCGCGGGCGTGGTCCTGTGGGTGTTCGGTACCGGTCCGATCCGCGGCTTTGCCATCGTGCTGACGCTGGGTATCGCGACCTCGATGTTTACTTCACTCATGGGCAGTCGGGCACTTCTGACTCTCATGTACGGTGGGCGGCGCAAGCTCGCGCGCCTGTCGATCTGACGCGCACGCGCACGCCAAGGACTACACGTGGAATTTTTCAGCCATCAGACCAACTACCCGTTCATGGCCACCCGCAAGGTGTGGTACACGCTCTCGGCAGTGCTGATGGTCATCTCGCTGGTCTCATTCTTCACGCGCGGGGTGAACCTCGGCATCGACTTCACCGGTGGTGTGAGCGCTACGGTGAATTTCCCCCAGGTCGTGAACGTCGATGACGTGCGTGCCCGCCTGGCGGCGAGCGGGTTCCACGACGTGCAGGTGCAGAACTTCGGCTCCGCGCGTGATATTTCCATCCGCCTGCCTCCGGACGCGAAGCAGACGGCGGCCGAGATCCGTGCGCGCCTGGAGGGGACGGTCAAGGCAGTCGACGCCGGTGCCCAGGTGGCGCAGCTCGACGTGGTTGGCCCGCAGGTGGGCAATGAGCTGAAGGTGAGCGCGGCGTGGGCATTGTTCTTCGCGCTGCTGGGGATATTCATCTATATCGCGCTGCGTTTTCACACCTGGCGACTGTCGGCGGGCGCGATTCTGGCCGTGCTGCACGATCCGATCCTGGTGCTGGGCTTTTTTTCCATCACGCAGATGTCGTTCGACCTCGTGGTGGTGGCAGCGATCCTCGCGGTCATCGGCTATTCGCTCAACGACACGGTGGTGGTATTCGACCGGATCCGCGAGCGCTTCGAGAGTAACCGCCGCTCGCCTTCAGACGTGATCCTGGACCAGTCGATCAACCAGACACTCTCGCGCACCATCATGACCAAGGTGGTCACCTCCATCGTGGTGGTGGCGCTGCTGTTCCTCGGCGGCGCGGTGCTCCGGGGCTTCTCGGCGGCGCTCCTCATCGGCATCATCGCCGGCACCTACTCATCCATTTACATCTCGAGCGCCATAGCGCTCGACTTTGGTCTGACCGCCGAGCACGTGTTCCCCAGCGTGAAGAAGGAAGCGCTCGATCACCTGCCGTGAGCTGACGGACTCTTCAGCCTGATCGCCGATCCACACACCTGGTTAGCGTTCCTCACCCTGTCGGTGCTGGAGATCATCCTCGGCATCGACAACCTGATCTTCATTGCCATTCTGATTGGCCAGCTGCCGCCCGCGCAGCAGCGGCGAGCGCGCCTGCTGGGGCTCGCGCTTGCCATGCTGACGCGCATTGCGCTGCTCTTTGGTGTGGTGCTGCTGACGCATCTGGTGACGCCATGGCTGACCATCGGCGGTGTGGCGTTTTCCGGACGCGACCTGGTGCTGCTCGGCGGCGGACTGTTTCTGCTCATCAAGAGCGTCATGGAAATCCACGGCACGCTCGAAGGGCCGGGGAAAACTCCCGGCACCGCGCGCCTGCGCGGCGGCGTAGCGGCGCTGGTCGTGCAAATCGCACTCATCGACATCGTGTTTTCGCTGGATTCAGTGTTCACCGCCGTGGGGCTGGTGAAGGAATTGCCGGTGATGGTGGCCGCCATCGTAGTGGCGATTCTGGTCATGATGTGGGTGTCGGGCGCCGTTGCCGCCTTCATCGAACGCCATCCCACGGTGAAAATGCTGGCGCTGGCGTTCCTGCTGCTGATCGGCGTGGCGCTGGTCGCGCAAGGCCTGCACTTCGAGATCCCGAAGGGCTACCTGTACTTCGCGATGGCGTTTTCGCTCGTAGTGGAGCTGATCAACGCGCGGCTGCGCAGCCGCCAGCGATAGCAACCTGAAGCGCCCGGCCGGGGCGCCGCGCCTCAGGCGGCTGCGGCGGTCACGACCCCGGCGCGCAGCTTGCTGTGCTGGTAGCCGTAGAGGACGTACACGAGTACGCCGATCACGGTCCAGATGCCGAGCCGCCACCAGGTGGCCACTCCGAGCGAATACATCATATAGCCGCACACCAGGGCGCCAGCGATGCAGGTGAACCAGGGCCATGGCGTGCGGAACGGGCGCGGCAGATCCGGACGCGTGCGGCGCAACACCAGAATGCCGATGCACACCGTGACAAACGCTGCCAGTGTGCCGATCGACACCACTTCGCCCAGCAGCTTTACCGGGAACAGTCCGCCGATGATCATCGCGGAAACGCCGGTCACAATAGTGCCAGTCGAGGGTGTGCGGAACTTCGGGTGCACGCGGCCGAAGACCGGCGGCAAAAGACCGTCGCGCGCCATCGCGAAAAAGATGCGGGCCTGTGCGATGGTCATGACCAGCATCACCGAGGTGATGCCACAGACCGCGCCGAGTTTTACCGGAATTCCGAGCCAGTGCAGCTGCGCGTGCTTGTCGATCGCCAGGGCGACCGGGGCGGCGACGTCGAGCTCGCGGTAATTGACCATGCCGGTGAGCACCAGCGCGACCGCCACGTACAGGATGGTGCAGATGACCAGACTCGCGAGCATGCCGATGGGCATGTCGCGCTGCGGATTCTTGGCCTCCTGGGCAGCGGTGGAGATGGCATCAAAGCCGATGTAGGCGAAGAAGATGATGCCGGAGGCGCGCACGAGGCCGTCCCAGCCGAAGGCGCCGCTTACGCCGGTGTTGGGCGGGATGAATGGATGCCAGTTGGCCGTGTCGATGTAGCTCAGGCCAAAGACAATGAACAGTACTATCACCGTGACCTTGATGGCGACGATGACGGAGTTGAAGGCGGCTGACTGCTTGATGCCGATGTAACAGATGGCGGAGATCGCGGCGACGATCGCCATGGCCGGCAGGTTGAGGATGGCGCCGGTGCGCACGATATGCAGCTCGTCCGCCCCCGGACCAAACGGCGCGTTTGAGAGCGCTGCCGGGATGTGGATGTGCAGCTGCTCGAGCAGACTCACCGCGTAAGCCGACCAGCCTACCGAGACGGTGGCGACCGCGAACAGGTATTCGAGCACCAGATTCCAGCCAATGAACCAGGCGATGCCTTCGCCGAGTGTCGCGTACGAATAGGAGTAGGCGCTGCCGGAGACCGGGATCATCGAGGCGAACTCTGCGTAGCACAGGCCGGCAAAGGTGCAGCCGATACCGGCCAGGATGAACGACAACGCCAGTGCAGGTCCGGCGTGCTGGGCGGCCGCCACACCCGTCAGCACGAAGATGCCGGTGCCGATGATGCCGCCGATGCCGAGCAGCGTCAGTTGCGTGGCGGTGAGCGCGCGCCGCAACTGATTACCGGAGGACTCCTGCTCGTGAAGTTCATCGATGGACTTGGTCGCAAAGAGCTGTGACGCCATGGAACCCCCGTTCTTATGCGCGAAGGACTCTACACAAGGGGTTCTGGGAAAGCGAGCAAGCGGGCCCGCGGGCTTAAGAGTCGCGCAACTCCGCGGGAACGTGTGGCGCGATCACTTCCAGCAGTGCCGTGTAGACCTTGGGCGTGCCGGCAACGATGTGGCCGCCCTGGACGTACTCACCGCCCGTGAGCGTGCCGATGCGCCCGCCGGCCTCCTGGATGAGGAGCGTCCCGGCCGCGGTGTCCCACGGCGACAGGCCGAATTCCCAGAACGCATCGACACGGCCCGCCGCCACGTACGCCAGATCGAGTGCCGCAGCGCCCGGCCGGCGGACCCCGGCAGCGTGCTGGCTGACCGCCTTGAGCATGGCGAAGTAGGCGTCGGCGTGCGGTGAATCGGCGCGGTACGGGAACCCGGTCGCTACCAGCGAGCCTTCGAGCGTGCGCGCCTTGCTGACACGCAGGCGGTGATTTTCCAGGTGCGCGCCGGCACCACGGGAGGCGGTGAACAGCTCCCCGCGCATCGGGTCGTATACGACCGCATGCTCGAGCCGGCCCTTGATCTGACAGGCGATCGACACGGCGAACACGGGGAAGCCGTGCATGAAGTTGGTGGTGCCGTCGAGCGGATCGATGATCCACACCGTGTCGCTCTCGCCGCTGGCCCCACTTTCCTCGGCCAGGAACGCGTGCTGCGGATAGTGGCGACGGATGCTGCTGATGATCTCGTGTTCGGCGGCGTGATCCACCTCGGTCACGAAGTCGTTGCGCCCCTTGGAGGCGACGGTGAGCGACTCCAGCCGGTTCAGACTGCGGATGATGACTTCGCCGGCACGGCGCGCGGCACGCACGGCGATGTTGAGAAGCGGCTGCACCATCCTTAAGCTCGCGTGACCAATCGGTGGTAGCTGCTAAGCGTAACAGATGAAGTCTTCCCGCATTCGCATCGTGCTGGTGGCGCCCTCGCACCCGGGCAACATCGGCGCCGCTGCGCGCGCCATGAAGAACATGGCGCTGGATGAGCTCGTGCTCGTCAATCCGAAGCAGTTTCCGGATCCCGAAGCCACCGCTCGCGCTTCCGGGGCGGATGACGTGTTGTCGGCCGCGCGCGTGGTGCCGAACCTGGCGCAGGCGCTGACTGGCTGCGGCTTCGTGGCGGCGACGACCTCACGCGATCGGGACCAGTACTTCCGGATCATGGACGTGCGCGATGCGGCCGTACGTGTCGTAGACGAGTCGCGGCGCGGGCCGGCGGCGGTGGTGTTCGGAGCGGAGCGTACCGGACTCACCAACGAGGAGCTCGAGAGCGCACACGCACTCATCCGTATCCCCGCAAGCACGGTATACCCGTCGCTGAACCTCGGGATGGCGGTGCAGCTGGTGACTTACGAACTGTTCCGGGCGCGCGCTGCGCCGCAGCCCACGGCCGTCGCCGTACCGCCGGACGCGCCGCTCGCCGCGCCTGAGGAAATGGAGCGCCTCTACGCGCACCTTGCGCAGGTGCTCGAGGACATCGACTTCCGTGACCGCACCCAAAGCGGGACGCACCTGATGGCGCGGATCCGGCGCTTTCTGCAACGCGCCGAGCTCGACCACAACGAAGTCAGCATCCTGCGGGGCATTCTCACGGCGGTGCAGAGCCGCAGGCGCCCGGCTGGCGGTGGACCGCGGTGAATTCGCCGCGCCCGGTGTACCTGGACTACGCCGCGACAACTCCGGTTGATCCTGAGGTCGTCGCGGTCATGAATGCCTGCCTGACCGACAGCGGCACGTTCGGCAATCCCTCGTCCACGCATGTCCATGGCCTGGCGGCAGCGGCCCGCGTCAGCGCGGCGCGCGCGCAGGTCGCGGCGCTCATCGGCGCTACGCCCGAGGAGATCATTTTCACCTCCGGCGCCACCGAGGCGAACAACCTTGCAATCCTCGGCTACGCGCGCGCCAACGCTGACCGCGGACGCCACCTCGTGAGCGTGCGCACCGAACACAAGTCGGTGCTCGATGCGTTGCGGCAACTTACGCGCGAGGGCTTCACAGTTACCTGGATCACGCCCGGCGACGGCGGCGTTGTTGAACCTGCGGCCCTCGCGGCGGCGCTGCGGCCCGACACCATGCTGGTGTCCGTCATGTACGCGAACAACGAAACCGGCGTGCTGCAGGACATCACCGCGCTCGCCGCCGTGTGCCGGGCACGCGGCATTGCGTTCCACAGCGACGCGGCCCAGGCGGCCGGTAAAGTGCCGCTGGACGTGCGCGAGTGTGGCGCCGACCTCTTGTCCTTCACGGCGCACAAGCTCTACGGACCCAAGGGTGTCGGGGCGCTGTACGTACGCAAGGACACCCACGCCTTCCTGCAGCCGCTGACCTTCGGCGGTGGCCAGGAGCGGGGCCTGCGGCCGGGGACGTTGCCGACCCATCAGCTGGCAGGCTTTGGCGCGGCCTGCGAGCTCGCCCGGCACGGACTGGGCGCGGAGACCGCGCGGCTGGCGCTCCTGGGCGCGCGCCTGTGGGCCGGTCTTGCCGCCCTGGGTGGCGTGCACCTGAATGGCGCCGCCGCGCCGCGCCTCCCTGGCATTCTGAATGTCTCGTTTGAGGGCGTGCAGGGTGAGAGCCTGGTGGCCGGGCTTACCGGAATTGCGGTCTCGACGGGCGCAGCCTGCGACTCCGACTCGCCTGAACCGTCTTACGTGCTGCGGGCCTTGGGAAGGGACCGGCAACTGGCCGAGAGTTCACTGCGGTTCAGTCTCGGGCGCTCAACCTCAGAAAGCGAGGTGGACCGCGCCATCGAAGCCGTGCGGGAGGTGCTCGCTGGCTTGCGCGCCTGGTCCCCCGGTACCGTGGCCGGCGACGACCTGCCGTCGGCCTGGGTGACCGAGCTGGCCGGCGGCACAGGCCGGACCCTGCGTGGCGAAGGGGGCGGCGCCGGCGAGGACAGCTGGGTGCGATTCCAGCTCCTCGTGGCAGGGGACACTGTGAAAGACGCACGTTTTAAAGCCTTTGGCTGCCCCCATACTATGAGTACCGCCGCCTGGGTTTGTGCGCAATTGCCAGGGCGGAGGCGGACGGCGCTCATTCCTGGCACGCCGCAGGAGTGGTCGCAGGCGCAGCGTGTCCCGGTGGAAAAGCTCGGGCGGCTGTTCGCCATCGAAGACGCATTGCGCGCCTGCCTCGCACAGTGGCCCTAAGGCGCTAGAATACGAGGACCGATGAGCATCTCACTGACGGACTCCGCTGCCACTCGCGTCAAGAGCTTCCTGGCCGCGCGGGGTCGCGGCATGGGTCTGCGCCTCGGCGTGCGCAAGACGGGCTGTTCCGGCTTCGCGTATGTGATCAATTACGCCGACGGCCCTGAGCCGGGGGATGCGGTGTACGAAGACCGCGGCGTGCAGGTGTTCGTGGACGCGGCCAGCGTCACGCTGCTCGATGGCACCATCGTTGACTTCGTAAAACAGGGCCTGAACGAGGCATTCCGCTTCCGCAACCCGAACGTGAAGGGCGAGTGCGGCTGCGGGGAGAGCTTCTCCGTCTAGATCGATGGGAAAAAGTCGCCTGCGGCGCTTTTTCGGACCTCGGCTGCGGTTCCGCCGGCAAAAGGCGTGACTTTTGCCGGCTACCGATTCACGGGGGCTAGGGTCAAAAACCCTTAGCAAACCGGCACTTCCGGTGCCTTTTGAATTGCCGCGCGGTCCACACCCAAGGTAAACTTACGGGCTTACCCTTGGCCGGCCCGCGTGCCGCCCAAGCCTTCCGCCTCCAAATCTGTTCTACAAAAAGGTAAAAGCGAATGGCGCTCGAGCGCACCCTGTCTATCGTCAAACCCGACGGCGTCAAAGGCAATCTCATCGGCGAGGTCTATCGGCGCTTCGAGAAGGCCGGCCTGTCGATCGTTGCCGCCCGCATGCTGCACCTGTCGCAGCGCGAGGCGGAAGGGTTCTACGCCGTGCACCGCGAACGTCCGTTCTTCAAGGACCTGGTGCGCTACATGACCTCTGGCCCGGTGATGGTGCAGGTGCTGCAGGGCGAGGGCGCGATTCAGCGCAACCGCGACATCATGGGAGCGACCGATCCGAAGAAGGCGGCGCCCGGAACCATCCGCGCGGATCTCGCCACCAGCATCGAGCAGAACGTCGTGCACGGTTCGGATGCCCCGGAAACCGCGGCGAACGAAATCGCGTACTTCTTCAGCGCGACACAGTTGCATCCGCGCGTCTGAAGACGCACCTCGCATCCATGACAGACGGCGACACAGCGCTTACCAACCTGCTCGGGCTTCCGCGCCCGGCGTTGGAGGCGTTCGTGGCGCAACTGGGCAGCAAGCCCTTCCGTGCGCGTCAGCTGATGAACTGGATGTACAAGCGCGGCGCGAGTTCCTTCGAGGACATGACGGACCTGGCGAAGGATTTCCGGGCGCGCCTCGGCGCGGTGGCGCAGGTGAGGCCACCCGAGATCGTCGCGACGCAAAATTCTGCCGACGGCACCACCAAGTGGCTGCTGCGGGCGGATGCACGCCAGGCGTTCGAAATGGTTTTCATCCCCGAGGCGGATCGCGGCACGCTGTGCATTTCCTCGCAGGTCGGCTGCGCGCTGGATTGCTCCTTCTGTGCCACCGCCCAGCAGGGGTTCAACCGCAACCTCAGCACCGCGGAAATCGTCGGCCAGGTATGGCTCGCGTGCCGGGAACTCGAGCGACTCGCGGTGGCGGACGGTGCCGCGGATTCAGGCGGTGGTGATGAGCGGCATGTCACCAATGTCGTGCTCATGGGAATGGGTGAGCCGCTCGCGAACTTCCGTAACGTGGTGCCGGCGCTTTCGATCCTGCTCGATGATTTCGGTTTCGACCTGTCGCGGCGCCGCGTGACGCTCTCCACTTCCGGTCTCGTGCCGCAGATATACAAGCTGGCGCAGGAGTCCAACGTCGCGCTCGCCGTGTCGCTGCACGCACCGGATGACGCCTTGCGCAACGAGCTGGTGCCAATCAACCGCAAGCACCCGATCGCGGAGCTGCTGCAGGCGTGCTGGCACTACCTGGACGAACAGAACGGCCGCAGCGTGACCTTCGAGTATGTAATGCTCGACGGCGTGAACGATTCGCCGGCGCAGGCACGCGCGCTCGCGCGCCTGCTCAAGGGACACCCGGCCAAGGTCAATCTCATTCCTTTCAATCCTTTTCCCGGCACGCGCTATCGGCGCTCGCCGCTGCCGGTCATCCAGCGCTTCCGCGACGAGTTGCTGCAGCGAGGCGTGCTGGCGACGATCCGCCGCACGCGCGGTGATGACATCGATGCGGCCTGCGGGCAGCTCGCCGGACGGGTAATCGACCGCACCACGGCGCGGCTCGGCAGCAAGACATTCGGTGTCGCGGTCCAACCATGAGCAAACACGTGAACAGCACTGCTTACCCGCTCTCGCCCCTGAAGCTGACTCTGCTTGGCCTCGCGACGCTGGCGCTCGCCGCCTGCGCCGCGACCGTCCGGCAGGAAAGAAAAGACAAGGACGCGGCCTCCTACAACACCCAGCTCGGCGTCGAGTACATGCGCCAGGGGGATCTGGCGCGCGCCAAAGACAAGCTCGATCGCGCCGTGAACGAGGACCCGCAGAGCGCCGACGCGCACAGTGCGCGCGCCATGTTGTTCGAGCGCATGGGCGAGCCATCCAAGGCGGACGGCGAGTTCCACAGCGCCCTGCGTATCGGGCCCCACGATCCGCAGGTCATCAACAGCTACGCGGTGTTCCTGTGTTCCAACGGGCGTCGCGAGCAGGGCGTGAAGACCTTCCTCGAGGCCGCGCACAACCCGCTGTACCGTACTCCGGAGGCGGCGTATACCAACGCCGGCGTCTGCCAGCGCGCGGCCAAACACGATGACGAGGCGGCCGTTAACTTCAGCCACGCACTGCAAGTGCGCCCGGACTATGCCGAAGCGGCCTTCCAGCTCGCGAACCTGCAGTTCGATCACGGCCAGCTGCCGGCGGCGCGCAGCCAGATCGATGCTTTCCTGGGCAACCACGATGCGACCCCGGACCTGTTGCTGCTCGCGGTGCGAGTCGCGCGCGCCCAGGGCGATCGCGGCGCCGCGCAGGGTTTTGCGCGGCGCCTGCAGCGTGACTTTGCGGGCACGGAGCAGGCCCGCGAACTGGCGGCGCTCGACCGCAACCCGGGCTGAAGCGCGTGGCGAGCGAAGCTGGCGGCGAGCAGGTCCGCGGCATCGGCGCGCGGTTGCGCAGCGCCCGCGAGAAGAAGGGCCTGACCGTACTGCAGGCGGCGGAGAAACTGCACGTCGACGTGAGGCTGCTCGAATCTCTCGAGGCTGAGCAGTTTTCCACGCTGGGTGCTGCCGTTTACGTGCGCGGACACATGCGCCGTTACGCCGACCTCGTCGGCGAGTCGCCAACGCAACTGCAGCAGCTCTACGATGAGACGACGCACACTGTGGAGCCTGACCTGACGCGCATCCCCCGCCGCGAGCGTGACGGGGATCCTTCGCGGCTCATGGTGCCGGCGCTCTTGATCCTGGCCGGCTTTGCGCTTGCCGGGATCCTGTGGTGGCTGTTGAGCATGCAGGCGGGCAAGGCTGCGCCGGTGCGCACCTTGCAACCCGTTACGGTTGCCGCGGTTGCTGGAGCCGGCACGTCCCCGGCACCGGGCACGATGATTAACGTAGCCGCTGCCACTTCTGCTGTTGAGGCGCCTGCCGGAGCTGCGCCGCCGCCGGCACCCGCAGGCAGCACACCTGCGCACGCCGGGAGCGCGGCACCGAGCGCCGGCGCGGCACAGCTGGCGCTGAAATTTGCCGCCGCCAGCTGGGTTGATATCTACGAGGCGGGTGGCCGGCGGCTGTTGCACGGAGTCGAGGCGGCGGGCAGTGCGCGCACGCTAACCGGGAAGGCGCCGCTACGGGTGGTGCTCGGCAACGCTCACGGGGTGGCACTCGAGCTCAACGGGCAAACGGTCGCGCTGGACGGATTGGTGCATAGCGACGGCAGCGCGCACATCGTCATCGACCGCACCGGGCGCGCCGCGGCTGCGCACAGGGGCTGAAGGTGGCGGAAGAAATCCAGGCCGTCCGCGGCATGAACGACCTGCTGCCGGCCGACATCAGCGCGTGGCAGTTCCTGGAAGCGTGCACCCGCGAACTCCTCGGTTCCTATGGATACGAGGAAATTCGCGTGCCGGTGGTCGAGCACACCGAGCTCTTCAAGCGCGCCATCGGCGAGCACACCGATGTGGTTGGCAAGGAAATGTATACCTTCACCGATCGCGGCGGTGACAGCCTCACGCTGCGGCCGGAGGCGACGGCTGGGATCGCGCGGGCGCTGATTTCCAACCGCCTGCTGCGCGGCCAGCGGCACAAGCTGTGGTGCTCAGGTCCCATGTTCCGGCATGAAGCCCCGCAGGCCGGGCGCTATCGGCAATTCTGGCAGGTGGACGTGGAGGCGGTCGGCTGGCCGGGGCCCGACGTGGACGCGGAGCTGATCGCGCTCAGCGCCCGGCTGTGGCAGCGACTCGGGATCGAAGGCTTGCGGCTGCAGATCAATTCTCTCGGCACACCCGAGTGCCGCCGCGAATATCGTACGCGCCTGATTGACTACTTCAGCGCCCATGAGGGCAGCCTCGACGCTGACAGCCAGCGGCGGCTCACCGGCAACCCGCTGCGCATTCTTGATAGCAAGAATCCCGAAATGCAGGAGCTGATACGCGGCGCGCCGCTCCTTACGGAGAGTCTGGATGCTGAGTCGCGGGAGCATTTCGCACAGCTGCGCGCCATGCTGGACGGCGTGGGGGTGGCCTTCGAGATCAATCCGCGCCTGGTCAGGGGACTGGATTATTACAATCGCACGGTGTTCGAGTGGATCACCCAATCCACCGGCGCGCAGAATGCCGTATGCTCCGGCGGCCGTTATGACGGCCTGATCGCGCAGCTCGGCGGTGAAGCCACCCCGGCTATCGGTTTTGCCATGGGCATCGAGCGGCTGGTGACGCTGCTGCTCGCCGCGGGCCGCTCCCCACCCCCGAGCCACCCGCATGTGTACGTGATCGTGAGCGGCACACGTGCCGGCGCGGAGGCGGTACGCCTGGTGGAAGGGCTGCGTTCCGAGCGGCCGCGACTGCGGATCGAATTGAATCTCGGCGGCGGCAATTTCAAGGCGCAGTTCCGCCGTGCGGACAAGAGCGGCGCGCCCCTGGCGCTGATCATCGGCGACGACGAGTTTGCGCGCGGTGTGGTGGCGATGAAACCTTTGCGCCAGGAATCCGGTCAGAGCGAATGCCCGATCGTGCAGCTGGCTTCGGGAGTGGACGCGGCCCTGGCCGCGCTGGGGCCGGCCGCGAAGCCGGCGTGAGTCAAGCGGAGGATGCGTGGAAGACTATCTGTCTGAAAAAGAACAATGGGAATGGCTGCGTGATCAGGTCCGGCAGAACGCGCCGACCGTGATCGCGGCGATCGCGGTGACCGCGGCGGCACTGTTTGGCTGGCGCTGGTGGCAGGCTCACCAGGACGCGGAACGCGTCGCGGCCAGCTCCAGGTACACCCAGATCATCACCACCCTGGATCACGGCGATCGCGCCCAGGCGATTGCGCAGCTGGGAGATCTCGAGCGTACCTACCCGTCCTCACCCTATGCCGACCAGGCGCGCCTGCTGGCCGCCAAGCTGTATGTCGAGTCCAGCGAACTCGACAAGGCCAACAGCGAGCTCACCGCGGTAATGCGGACATCCAAGGACCAGGAGCTCGCGCTCATCGCACGGCTGCGCCTGGCGCGGGTGCAGATTGCCCAGGGTAAGGCCGCCGATGCGCTGGCGATCCTGAATGGCGTCGACCCGGGCGCGTTTGCCAGCCGCTATCACGAGGTGCGCGGCGATGCCTACTTCGCAAACGGCGACAAGGCGACCGCGCTCAGCGAGTATCGCAGCGCGCAGACGTCGAGCCCCGGCGGCGAGGCGGGCCTTCTGAATCTCAAGATCGCGGAGCTGGCGGGCGATGCGCCCCCCGCGCCATCACCGGCCGCCGCGCACACCGCAGCGCCAGCAAAGTAGATACCCATGCGACACCTGCAACGCGGGGCCTGGATTGCGGCGCTGATCATCGGCATCGCGGCTTGCTCCAAGGACAAGAGCATAGATGAGCCGGCGAAGCTGACGCCGCTCGCGGCGACGCTGCGCGTTGACCGCGCGTGGACTGCGACCGTCGATGACAAGAAGGCGGTCGCGCTGCGGCTCGGCTTGGGCCTCTCGGTCGACGAAAATCGCGCTTACGCGGCCGGCCATCGCGGCGATGTCATGGCGGTCGATCTGGCCAGTGGTCACACAGTCTGGCGTACGCGCACGCGCGCGCCGCTATCGGGCGGCACTGCCGTCGGCCAGGGCCTGGTGTTGGTTGGCACGAGTGACGGGCGGCTATTCGCGCTGGCTGCCGCCAACGGCGCGGCGCGCTGGAACGTTAGGGTCAGCGGCGAGGTGCTGGCGCCGGCCGCCATTTCCGAGCGGCTCATCGCCCTGCGTACCGTAGATGGGAAGTTGCACGCACTCAGCCTCGCCGATGGCCACGAGCTATGGACGTACGAACAACAGGTGCCGAAGCTTTCGCTGCGCGGCACGTCCCGCCCGGTGATCGCGGGGGATCTGGTGTTGTGTGGTTTCGACAACGGCAAGGTTGCGGCGGTGAACATCGCCGATGGCGCGATGCAGTGGGAGGCAACCGTCTCCCCGCCGCAGGGGCGCACCGAGCTTGAACGCCTCGATGACATTGACTCACCGGTAAGTGTCCTGCGCCAGGATGTGTACGCGGTGGGGTTCCGCGGACGTGTGGCGATGCTCGCGCTCGACACCGGGCAGATCTGGTGGTCGCACGAGGCCTCGAGCTATCGCGGCCTGACGCTCGATGGCGAGACGCTCTACATGTCAACCGCGGACGGGGAGATCGTGGCCCTGCGGTCACGCACCGGGGCTGAGATCTGGCGGCAGAAGGCGCTGCTGCATCGCGGCTTGTCCGCGCTCGCGGTCACCGACGGCGCCGTAATCACCGCCGACTTCCAGGGGTACGTTCACTGGCTGGACAAGGCCAGCGGCGCCCTGATCGCGCGTGCGTCGTCCGGCAACGCACGTGTCAGTACCGCACCGGTGGTGGCGGGCGATGAGGTGCTCGTCATCAACGACCGCGGCCACATCAGCGCCTTCCGCACCCGGCCGCTGGCGACATCCGACAAGAAAGCCCCGGACACGCCGGCTCCCGCGGGCGGGGCCGTCAAGTAACGGCGCCGCCGCGCCGCCTCACGACTGCCGCTCATGCTGCCCGTCGTCGCTCTCGTCGGCCGACCCAACGTCGGCAAATCGACGCTGTTCAACGTGCTCACGGGCACACGCGACGCCATCGTGGCGGATGTGCCCGGCCTCACGCGCGACCGCCAGTACGGCTTCGGCCGCGTCGGGCCGGTCCCGTATGTCGTCATCGACACCGGTGGTCTGGTCGAGAACCCGAGCGGCATCGAAGCACAGATGCGCGCCCAGACCGAGGTTGCCGTGGCGGAGGCCGACTACCTGGTGCTGCTCGCGGATGCGCGCGCCGGACTCTCACCGCAGGATCACTTCGTGGTGCGCGAGCTGCGCCGCGCGGGAAAACCCGTCACGCTGGCACTCAACAAGGCGGAAGGGCTCGATCCGGACATCGTTGCTGCCGACTTCCACTCGCTGGGTCTGGGCGAGCCGCTCACCATCTCGGCGAGCCACGGCCAGGGTTGCGAGACGCTCATGGAGCAGGTGCTCGCAGGCCTCGAGCCCCAGCGTGACGAGGACGCGGAAGCCGACGCCATTCGCATCGCCGTCATCGGCCGGCCGAACGTCGGCAAATCAACCCTCGTCAACCGGCTGCTGGGGCAGGAGCGCGTCATCGCCAACCCCGAGCCGGGCACGACGCGCGACAGCATTCTCGTGCCCTTCGAGCGCGATGGCCGTGCCTTCGTCCTCATCGACACGGCTGGCCTGCGGCGCCGCTCCAAGGTCGAGGACGTGGTCGAGCGCGCAAGCGTTGCCAAGACGCTGCAGGCGATCGACGAGGCGCACGTGGTCATTCTCGTGCTCGACGCGCATGACACGGTCGCCGAGCAGGACGCGAGCGTACTGGGGATCGCCTTGCAGCGTGGGCGGGCGCTCATCATCGCCGTCAACAAGTGGGACGGCATCCCCGAAGAGCAGCGTGACGATATCCGCCGGCAGCTGTCCTTGAAGCTCGACTTCGTGCCGTTCGCGCCGCTGCATTTCATTTCAGCGCGCCATGGCACGGGCGTCGGCGAGCTGGTGCAATCCACCGTGCGGGCGTTCGAAGCGGCGATGCGCACCATGCCGACGCGCGAGCTCACGCGCACCCTCGAGCACGCGCTTACCGTCCACCAGCCGCCGCTGGTACGCGGCCGGCGCATCAAGCTGCGCTACGCCCACCAGGGCGGCCGCAACCCGCCCCGCATCATCGTCCACGGCAACCAGACCGTTGCCGTGCCCGATGCCTACACGCGCTATCTCGGGAACGTCTACCGCAAGACCTTCGATCTGTTCGCGACCCCGGTGTTCATCGAATACCGCACCGACAAGAACCCCTATAAGCGCGAAGACAAACGCCCCAAGCATGACCGGCCGCGGCGGCAGGCCGGTAACAAACGCCGTGAGGCCCGCAAGAAAGGCCGCTGAGCCCGGTCTGTTCGTCAAACCGCAAACAGCGGATGATCTGCGGCAAGGTTCATACACCTTAAGTACGGGGCCCGCATGAAACTAAACGCGAAGACACTCCGGCAGATGAAGGCCGTGACACCGATTGCGATGTTGACGGCCTACACGGCGCCCGTTGCGCGAGCGCTCGAGAGGGCGGGGATACCAGTCATCCTGGTGGGCGACACGGTGGGCATGGTCGAGATGGGTTTCGACAGCACGCGTCACACGACGGTTGAGCACATGCAGTATCACGTCAGCGCGGTGCGGCGTGGGGCTCCCGAAACGCATGTCATCGGCGATTTGCCCTTCAACAGCTACAACGACCCGCAGCTCGCGCTGCGCAGCGCCCGGGCGTTGCTGGATGCCGGCGCTGACAGCGTCAAGCTGGAGGGGCCGCAGCTGGAGGTAATTGCACACCTCGTCGCCAGCGGGATTGATGTCGTCGGGCACACGGGGCTCACCCCGCAGACTTCCAAAGACTTCAGGCAGGTGGGCAGAAGCGCGGCGGACGCGCAGCGGGTCCTCGCGGAAGCCGTGGGCATTGCCGCGGCTGGCGCGTTCATGGTCGTGCTGGAACACATTCCGGCGTCGCTGGCTGAACAGGTGACGAGGACAATTGGCGTACCGACCATCGGCATTGGTGCCGGCGGGGCCTGCGACGGGCAGGTACTGGTGATCAATGACGCGGTGGGCCTGGGGGACTACTGGCCGCCATTTTCCCGGCAGTACGCGTACGTGGGGCAGACAATTGTCGATGTCGCGCAGTCCTATATGAAAGAGGTTCACGACGGCACGTTCGTGAACAACATCCTGAGAATGAACGCCGCCGGGAAAAAGTAGAAATCGCTAAAGATTTCGACAGCGGCCGAGGACGGCAAATGGTCTCCTACACACGCCCGATAGGCGGGCCAATAACGGAGACGTGTCATGAACGAGAAAACCTGTGCGGCGTGCGATTACAAGCTTGATGCGAACCCGATCCAGGTCACGATCGGCGCTCACGTCGTTGAGGTGTGTTGCGAAGAGTGCGCGCAAACGCTGCGGGAAGCGCGCGCTGGACAGCAGGAAGGCTTGAGCTCGACGACTGCTCGTTAGGATTGCGAGGCGACAAATGTCCGAATTGAAGACAAGGGCGGAGGCGTTCCGCGCGCTGCACGTGGCGGGACGCCCCCTGGTGCTGTTCAACGTCTGGGACGCGGGTAGCGCCAAGGCAGTAGCGGCGGCGGGAGCGAGCGCTATTGCCACCGGGAGCTGGTCGGTCGCGGCTGCCAACGGCTTCACCGATGGTGAGCAAATTCCGTTGGATATGGCGCTCGAAAATCTCCGACGGATTGTGGCCGCGACGGTGCTACCGGTTACGGTGGACCTGGAGAGCGGTTATGGAAAGAGCGCTGTAGAGGTTGGGCGGACGATCGGACGGGCGATCGAGGCTGGCGCGGTGGGCTGCAATCTGGAGGACAGTTTCCCGGAGAGCGGCAAATTGCGTGAGTCGACTGAACAGAC
>JANWKL010000005.1 GCA_025451375.1 Steroidobacteraceae bacterium | reverse complement strand
TCACCGACTGCTCCGCCGGCCACGGTAACTGCGAGATCGAAGACAGCTGCCGCGTGGGCCGCGTCTGGCAGCGGCTCAATCTTGCCATCCGCCGTTCTCTATATGACGTGAGCCTGGCGCAGCTCGCGGGACTCGAGGCCGCCCCGGCGCGCCTGCCCGCGCTCGAGGGCGAGATGAAGGCCGCCGCCTCACGCACGCCGATCAGGGCCTGAACTCCATGAGCGAAAACGCCAAACAACTTGAGTCACTCATCGCACGCGGCTACCAGCATGGCTTCGTGACCGAGATCGAGTCGGATACGGTCCCACCGGGTCTGGATGAGGACGTCGTACGTCTGATCTCGCGCAAGAAACAGGAGCCTGCCTTCCTTACCGAGTGGCGGCTCAAGGCGCTGCGGCACTGGCTCACCATGAAAGAGCCGCATTGGGCGCACGTGAAAATCGCGCCTATCGACTATCAGGCCATCTCGTACTACTCCGCGCCCAAGGCGAAGACGGATGGTCCGAAGAGTCTCGCGGAAGTTGATCCGAAGCTGCTCGAGACCTACGCGAAGCTTGGGGTGCCGCTGCATGAGCGCGCGCGGCTCGCCGGCGTCGCCGTAGACGCGGTGTTCGACAGCGTGTCGGTCGCGACGACCTTCAAGGACCGGCTGGCGGCGGCCGGGGTTGTGTTCTGTCCGTTCTCGGAAGCGGTGCGCACGCACCCGCATCTCATCGAGCAGTACCTGGGAAGTGTCGTGCCGCCTTCGGACAACTTCTTCGCGACGCTCAATTCCGCGGTATTCACCGACGGCTCGTTCGTGTACGTGCCCAAGGGCGTGCGCTGCCCGATGGAGCTGTCGACCTACTTCCGCATCAACGCCGCCAAGACCGGGCAGTTCGAGCGCACGCTGATCATCGCCGATGTTGGAAGTCATGTCAGCTATTTGGAAGGTTGTACTGCACCAATGCGCGACGAAAACCAGCTGCATGCCGCGGTCGTGGAGCTCGTCGCACTCGATGACGCCTTCATCAAGTACTCCACGGTGCAGAACTGGTATCCCGGCGATGCCAACGGGGTCGGCGGCATATACAACTTCGTGACCAAACGCGGCGAGTGCCGCGGCCGCAACTCCCATATCTCCTGGACCCAGGTCGAAACCGGCTCGGCCATCACCTGGAAGTATCCGAGCTGCGTGCTGCGCGGCGAGGGTTCGATCGGGGAGTTCTACTCCGTCGCGACCGTGAACAATCACCAGCAGGCGGACACCGGCACGAAAATGATCCACATCGGCAAGAACACCCGCAGCACCATCGTCTCCAAGGGGATCTCTGCCGGTCACGGCCAGAACACCTACCGCGGACTGGTGAAGATGCTGCCGAGTGCGCACGGTGCGCGCAATTTCACCCAGTGCGACTCCCTGCTGATGGGTGGCGAGTGCGGCGCGCACACCTTCCCGTATGTGGAGGTGAAGAATCAGACCGCTACGGTGGAGCACGAGGCGAGCACCTCGAAAATCAGCGAGGACCAGTTGTTCTACTGCCTCGCTCGCGGCATCTCCCAGGAAGATGCGGTCAACATGATTGTGAGTGGCTTCTGCAAGTCCGTGTTCAAGGAGCTGCCGATGGAATTTGCCGTCGAGGCGCAGGCGCTGCTCGCGGTGAGTCTCGAAGGCGCGGTGGGATGAAATGACTGCAATGCTGAGTATCCGGAATCTGGTGGTGAGGATCGACGGCAAGGAGATCCTCAAGGGACTTGACCTCGAGGTCGGGACCGGCGAGGTGCACGCCATCATGGGTCCGAACGGCTCGGGCAAGAGCACGCTCGCGCACGTGCTGGCCGGCCGGCCGGGCTATGAGATCACCTCCGGCACGGTCAGCTACCAGGGCCGCGATCTCTTCGCACTCGCGCCCGAAGAACGCGCGCGCGCCGGCGTGTTCCTCGGCTTCCAGTACCCGGTGGAAATTCCAGGCGTGAACAACGTGTATCTGCTCAAGGCGGCGCTCAACGCGGCGCGCAAGGAGCACGGCCTTGCGGAGGTTGACGCGTTCGAGTTCCTGACACTGGTGCGCGACAAGATGAAGCTGATGCGCATCGAGGACAGCTTCCTGTCCCGCGCAGTGAACCAAGGCTTTTCCGGCGGTGAGAAAAAGCGCAACGAGATTCTGCAGATGCTGGTGCTCGAGCCGAAGCTTGCGATTCTCGATGAGACCGACTCCGGACTGGATATCGACGCCCTGAAGGTGGTCGCCGCCGGCGTGAATTCGCTGCGCTCGCCCGAGCGCGCCTGCGTGCTGGTCACCCATTACCAGCGCCTGCTCGAATACGTCGTGCCCGACTTCGTCCACGTACTCGTGGACGGACGCATCGCCAAGAGCGGCGATCGCACGCTCGCCCTGGAGCTGGAGAAGCGTGGCTACGACTGGGTGTCGGGCGCTGCGGCGTGAGCCCGGTCATGAGCACTCCCCTCACCGCCCGCCTCATCGAGGAATACGCGAGTGCTTCGCAGGCGCTGCCATCCTCGGGCGCGGCAGCGGATCGCCGGAATGCGGCCATTGAAGTCCTCAGGGCGCAGGGCCTTCCGACCTCGCGCGACGAGAACTGGAAATACGCCAACCTGCGCGTCCTGGAGCGACTGCGGTTTGCTCCGGCCGCAGGCGCTGCCACCGCGACCCGCGTTTCCGTATCTGCTGCCGATATGCCGCCGGCGTTGCCTGACTTCGCCCGCTACGTGTATGTCGATGGCGTGTTGTCCGCCACCCTGTCGGCCCCGGCGGCAACGGGTGCCGCCACCGTTACCCCGCTGGCCTCAACGCCTGCAGTCGCCGGGGCTGCAACACCCGCCCTCAAAGCGGATGAACGCTTTGCCGCTGTGAACGCGGCGTTCGCGACCGACGGTACGGCCATCCGCGTGACCGCAGGCACCGGGGCCGCTACTCCCGCCGGTATCGAACTGGTATTCGTCGCCAGCGCGGACGCGCAGGCCGGCGCTTCGTACCCGCGGGTGGCCGTGCGCCTGGAAGCCGGCGCCCGTCTCACCCTCATCGAGAGACACCTGAGCGCGGGAAGTGACAACAGCTTTGTGAATAGCGCCGTGACGGCGGACCTCGCCCGTGGCGCGACACTGCAGCACTACCGTCTGCAGGACCTCGCAGGCCGCGCCATCATGTTCGATACGCTCAGCGCGACGCTGGGAGCGGATGCGTCCTATCACCTGCACGGCATCAGCACCGGCGCGCAGGCAGCCCGCTCCACACTCACCGTTCGCCTCGCGGGCGAGCGGGCAAATCTCGCGATGGCCATGGCAGCCCTCGGTGACCGCGCGCAGGTGAACGACATGTTTGCGCTGGTCGAACACCTGGCACCCGGGGCGCGCACCACCCAGACTTTCCGGGGCATCAGCGCGGGCCGCGCCCGTGTGGCCTTCAACGGCAAGATCGTGGTGGCCAGGAATGCCGCGGGCACCGACTCGCAGCAGTCGCTGCGCGGCCTGCTCGCAGGAGCGGAGGCTGAGATCGACGTGCGGCCGCAGCTCGAGATCTACACCGACGACGTGCGCTGCAGCCACGGCGCGACTGTCGGCAAGCTCGATGACAACATGCTGTTCTACCTCCTGTCGCGCGGCCTGGATCGCGACACGGCGCAGCGGCTCTTGAAGTGGGCGTTCCTCGCCGAAGTGGTCACGAAAATCAGTGTGCCCGCGCTGCGCCGGGAGATCGAGGCGCACCTTCCCGGGGCGCTCAAGGATGCAACCCTGCAGGAATTACTGTGATGGCCGCCAATCCCGCCCCCACCTCGGCAGCATACGACGTCGAACGCGTGCGCCGGGATTTTCCGATCCTCAACACCACCGTCAACGGGCATCCGCTCGTATACCTGGACAGTGCCGCGTCCTCACAACGGCCGCTGCAGGTGCTGCGCGCGGTCGAGGACTACGAGACGCACTCCCACGCCAACGTCCACCGCGGGGTGCACGCCCTCAGCCAGGCGGCGACCGCCGCCTACGAAGGCGCCCGCGAGCGGGTGCGGCGCTTCATCAACGCCGGCTCGACGCGCGAGATCATTTTCACCCGCGGCACCACCGAGGCCATCAACCTCGTCGCCCAGGCCTGGGCGCGCAATCGCCTGGGGCCCGGGGATGAAATCCTGATCACCGCGCTCGAACACCACGCCAACATCGTTCCCTGGCAGATGGTGTGCGAGCAGACCGGCTGCACCCTCAAAGTGGCGCCCATCAACCGGCGCGGCGAGCTGGAGTTCGACGCGTTCGCCAAGCTCCTGGGACCGCGCACGCGACTCGTCGCCGTGGCGCATGTCTCGAACGCCCTCGGCACCATTCTGCCCGTGGAACGCATAATCGCGGCCGCACACGCCGCCGGTGCCCTGGTGCTCATCGATGGGGCGCAGGCGATTCCGCACGCCCGTGTCGACGTGCGCGCACTGGGAGCTGATTTCTACACCTTCTCCGGCCACAAGCTCTACGGACCCACGGGCATCGGCGTGCTCTACGGGCGCGAGGAACTCCTTACCGCCATGCCACCGTGGCAGGGCGGCGGGGACATGATTCTGACGGTGTCGTTCGAGAAGACCACCTACAACGCTCTGCCGTGGAAATTCGAAGCCGGCACGCCGAACATGTCCGGCGCGGTGGGCCTCGCCGCCGCCATGGACTATGTCGAGACCTTGGGGATAGAGGCGATTGCGGCCCATGAGACGCACCTGCTCGAGCTTGCCACCGCCGCGCTCACCCGGATTCCCGGCATCGAACTCATCGGGACCGCGGCCCACAAGGCGGCGGTACTGTCCTTCACCATGCAGGGCGTGCACGCCCATGATCTCGGCACCATCCTCGATTCGCAGGGGGTCGCGGTACGCACCGGCCACCATTGCGCCATGCCGGTCATGACCTTTTTTGGCGTGCCGGCCACGGCGCGCGCTTCCTTCGGCTGCTACAACACCGAGGGCGAGGTCGCAGCGCTGGTGAGCGCGCTCGGCAAGGCGCGCGAGGTGTTCGGCTGATGGACCTGAAGGACCTGTATCGCGATGTGATCCTGGATCACAACCGTCAGCCGCGTAACTTCGGCCATCTGGACACGCCCGACGGCCGCGCCGACGGGCATAACCCGTTGTGCGGGGATCAACTGTCGGTATTCGTGCGCCTGGCCGGCGAGCGGCTGGAGGACATCCGCTTCGAAGGCAAGGGCTGCGCCATCTCCACCGCTTCCGCTTCGCTCATGACCGAAGCCGTCAAGGGTAAGGATCGCGCGGCAATTCGCGATCTGTTCGAGCGGGTGCATACACTTCTGACGCGCGCCGATGCGCCGCCGGACATGACGCTCGGCAAGCTCGCGGCGCTCTCGGGTGTGCGCGAGTTCCCGGCCCGCGTGAAATGCGCGAGTCTGTGCTGGCACACGCTGAACGCCGCGCTCGAGCACGGCTCGGCAACGATCTCCACGGAATAGCCCGTAATGCGTCGCCACGAGAACGAACCGTTTGTGGTCAACCGCGAAGTGCGCGCGGTGATCGTGCCTGCGGGCCAGGAAGTGAAACTCAAAGTCGGCCAGGCGGGCTACATCACCCAGGCGCTCGGCGGCAGCTTCACGGTCTACCTCGAGGGCAACCTGTTCCGCATCGCCGGTGAGGACGCGGATGCCATCGGCCAGGAATCCGTGAAGGCACCGGAGCTGCCGCCCAACGCCAACGAGGAGGATGTCAAAAAGCTCGCCTGGGAGCAGATGCGCAGTTGCTACGATCCGGAGATCCCGATCAATATCGTGGACTTAGGTCTGGTGTACGACTGCGACGTCACCGCCAACGAGGACGGCACGCGCACCGTCGAGGTGCAGATCACTCTCACCGCCCCAGGCTGCGGTATGGGCGAGATCCTGGTGGAGGATGTGCGCGACAAGATCAGCCGCATTCCGACGGTGCGCGACGCGCGCGTGGAGCTCACCTTCGATCCGCCCTGGAACCAGAGCATGATGAGCGAAGCGGCGCGTCTGCAGACCGGGATGTTCTAAAGAGCATGAGCCGTCGCTGGATCGATGTGGCCGGGAGCGATGCGGTGAGCGAAACCACCCCGCTGAGCGTCGAGTTGGAAGGCCTGCCCGTAGTGGTCGTGCGCTGCGGCGCCGCGCTGTACGCCGTGGAAGACCGCTGCACACATGACGGCGAATCGTTCGCCGGCGCGGAAGTTGAGGACTGCCAGCTCATCTGTCCGCGGCACGGGTCGCGTTTTTGCCTGCGAACGGGGGAGGCCCTGACGCCGCCAGCCTATGAGCCAGTGCGTACCTACGCAGTCCGCGAGGAGAACGGCCGCGTGTTGGTGGAGGAGCCGCCGTAAGGTGGCCGAGATGAGGCGCCTCACGCTC
This sequence comes from Steroidobacteraceae bacterium, assembly GCA_025451375.1. Lineage (GTDB taxonomy): Bacteria > Pseudomonadota > Gammaproteobacteria > Steroidobacterales > Steroidobacteraceae > 13-2-20CM-66-19. Next base: position 16,217 of record JANWKL010000005.1, on the reverse strand, counting down.
ATGCGTCACGGCGAAGCGCGCTGGAAGGATCCCGGCACCGAGGATTTTGCGCGCGTGCTCAGCCGCCGCGGCACGGCAGCAGCGCAGTCCATGGCCGCACGCTTACGCGAGCTCGCGCTGCTTCCGGACCGCCTCATCACCAGTCCCGCGCGCCGCACCGAGCAGACCGCCGAAATCGTGGCGCAGGAATTCGCCCTGCCCGCTCGGCACGTACTGCGTGAGGAAGGCCTTTACCTTGCCAGCGCCGCGGAACTCCTGAATATCGTGCAGCACACGGGACCCCGCATCGCGCACCTGATGGTCATCGCCCACAATCCAGGCGTATCGGAACTCGCCCAGCTGCTGGTCCCCGAAGCGGAGCCAACGCAGTTGGCCGCCGCCGGATTGTGCTCGATCGCCTTTGAAACCAGTGACTGGCGGACTATCGGGACCGCCACGGTGTGCGGGGTGTGCCGCGAGACCCCGACGCTGCGGCTGTTCGGACTATTTGGTTAGCACTCCGGTACGTTGACCGCGAGGCCCCCCTGCGAGGTTTCCTTGTAGATGGTCGACATGTCGACCCCGGTCTGGCGCATGGTGGCGATGACCTGGTCGAGCGACACCTTGTGTGTGCCGTCGCCGCGCATCGCGAGCCGCGCCGCGTTGACAGCCTTGACCGAGCCCATGGCGTTCCTTTCGATGCACGGAATCTGCACCAGTCCAGCCACCGGATCGCAGGTGAGTCCGAGGTTGTGCTCCATGCCGATCTCCGCCGCGTTCTCCACCTGCTCGGCGGTTCCCTGCAGCGCCGCCACCAGGCCGGCAGCCGCCATGGAACACGCAACACCTACTTCGCCCTGACATCCCATCTCCGCGCCCGAAATCGAGGCGTTGCGCTTGTAGAGCATGCCCATCGCGGCGGCGGTCAGCAGGAACCGTACGACCCCCTCCTCGTTCGCGCCCGGCTCGAAGCGCCGATAGAAGTGCAGTACCGCCGGAACGATGCCGGCCGCACCGTTGGTGGGTGCAGTCACCACGCGTCCGCCAGCGGCGTTCTCCTCGTTGACGGCGAGTGCGTAGGCATTCAGCCAGTCCATCGCATCCAGCGGCGTCGGCGTCTTGCTCTCGGTCAGCATGCGGTACATCCGCGGTGCGCGCCGGCGCACCTTGAGGACGCCGGGCAGGAGCCCGGTCTGGCGGAAGCCGCGCTCGACGCACGCCTGCATGACCTCCCACAGATGCCGAAGCCTGGCGCGCACCTCTTCCTCGGTCGCCCAGCTGCGTTCGTTGGCGAGCATCAGTTCGAAAATCTCGAGCCCGTTGTCGCGGCAGCGCGCCAGGAGCTCGTCTCCTGAAGTGAAGGGATACGGCGGTGAAGCGCGGGTACCCGTGCCCTGCGCCTCCGCCTCGTCGCCGCGCACGACAAACCCGCCGCCCACTGAGTAGTATTCTTCCTCGCGCAGGAGCGTGGCCTTAGCATCCAGCGCGCTGAAGCGCATGCCGTTGGAGTGCCGCGGCAATCGCTCGTGACGCATGAAGAGCAGCTGCATCGGCTCATCAAAGGCGATCTCGTGCTCGCCCAGTAAGCGAATGCGACCGCTCTGCCGGATGCGCGCCATCGCCGGCTCGATACTGTCCGGGTCCACGTCTTCCGGATCCGCGCCTTCAAGGCCCGCCAGCACGGCGCGATCGGTCCCGTGCCCGACACCGGTAAGCGCGAGCGATCCGTACAGGCGCACGGCGATCTGCTGCGTCGCGCCGAGCAGGCCCGCGCCTTTCAGCCGCAGCACGAACTCACGCGCCGCCCGCATGGGACCCATGGTGTGGGAGCTCGAGGGCCCGATTCCCACCTTGAAAATGTCGAAGACGCTCAGAGTCATGTCGTCACCTCTTTCAACCGCGGCCCCGCATGCGCCGCAGCAACGCCCGGTCGTGCTTGCCAGGCCGCTCTGCCGGGCGGGGCGTGAGCGCCGCGGCCAGCTTCATCCGGACGCGAAACTGGGCCGCCCGCGCCACACTCGCCGCCGACTCCTCGTACGCGCACGCCACCTCCGCAGCCGGGCCCCGGCGCAGCGGAATGAGCGCCACGCGGCACTCGAATTCGACCGTGGCGCGCACAAACGTAACCTGATCCCCCGGACGCACCTCATGAGCCGCCCTGACCCGCTCACCGTTCACGTGCACCCGCCCGCCCGCCACAGCCTGGGCGGCCAGGGCGCGCGACTTGAACAGCCGCACCGCGAACAACCAGCGGTCGATGCGCGCGGCTCCGGGGTGGCTGGATGAGGGCTGGGACACGGAACCTCAAGTATAGTTACATGCCATGAACCAGGCTGTCATTGAACGGCTGCGCTCGGACCTTGAGGGCCTGAACGCGCAGGGACTCTATAAGAAGGAGCGCGTACTCGGCGGTCCGCAGGGTGGCGTGGTGCAGGTGGCCGGACACAGGGTCATCAACCTGTGCGCCAACAACTACCTGGGCCTCGCCAATCACCCGGCGGTGCGCGCGGCAGCGCAGCAGGCCCTGGATGAGTACGGCTACGGCATGGCATCCGTGCGCTTCATCTGCGGCACGCAGGACCTGCACAAGGATCTTGAGGGCCGCCTCGCCCGCTTCCTTGGCACCGAGGATGTGATCCTTTACTCCTCATGCTTCGACGCCAACGGCGGGCTGTTCGAGACCCTGCTTGATGAGCGCGACGCCGTGATCTCGGATTCCCTGAACCACGCTAGCATCATCGACGGCATCCGCCTGTGCAAGGCGCAGCGCTACCGTTACGCCAACAACGACATGGCGGAACTGGAAGAGTGCCTGAAACAGGCGGCGGGCGCGCGCACGCGGCTGATCGCCACCGACGGCGTGTTCTCCATGGACGGCTTCATCGCGAAACTGCGCGACATCTGCGACCTCGCGCAAGCGCACGACGCCCTGGTCATGGTGGATGACTCGCACGCCACCGGCTTCATGGGCCCGACGGGCCGTGGCACGCCCGAGCATTGCGGCGTGGCGGCGCGCATCGACATCCTCACCGGCACGCTCGGCAAGGCCCTGGGCGGCGGCAGCGGCGGTTACATCGCCGCTCGCAAGGAAGTCATCGAGTGGCTGCGGCAGCGCTCCCGGCCCTACCTCTTCTCCAACAGCATTCCACCGGTGGTGGCGGCCGCGAGTCTTGCCGTGCTCGAACTGCTCGAGCACTCACCGCAGCTGCGCACGCAACTGTTCGACAACACCCGCTTCTTCCGCGACGGCCTCGCCCGCGCGGGATTCAACCTCAAACCCGGCGAGCATCCCATCATCCCGGTGATGCTGGGTGATGCCTCGCTTGCCAGTCGCATGGCCGACGCGCTCCTGGAGCGCGGCGTATACGTAATCGGCTTCTCCTTCCCGGTGGTGCCGAAAGACCAGGCGCGCATTCGCACCCAGATGTCGGCGGCGCTGGAGCGCAGCCAGCTCGAGCGCGCGCTGGACGCATTTATCGCCGTCGGCCGCGAGCTTAAGGTAATCGCATGAAAGCACTGGTCAAGCAGCAGGCGGCACCCGGAATCTGGCTCGAGGACATCCCGGAGCCAAGCATCGGGCACAACGACGTGCTCATCGAGATCGCCAAGACCGCGATCTGCGGTACCGACATGCATATCTACAAGTGGGACGCGTGGGCGCAGAAAACCATTCCCGTCCCGATGGCAGTCGGCCATGAGTATTGCGGCCGCATCGTCGATATGGGCTCGGAGGTGAAGGGCCTGAAAACCGGCGACCGCGTTTCCGGCGAGGGCCACATCACCTGCGGTTACTGCCGCAACTGCCGCGCCGGACGGCGGCACCTGTGCCGCAATACCGTCGGCGTGGGCGTCAACCGCCCGGGCGCGTTCGCCCAGTACCTGTCCATCCCGGCAAGCAACACCTTCAAACTCCCGGACTCGATCCGGGATGACATCGCCTCGATCCTGGATCCCTTCGGCAATGCCACCCATACCGCCCTCGCCTTCAACATGGTGGGCGAGGATGTACTCATCACCGGCGCCGGTCCCATCGGCATCATGGCGACGGCGGTGGCACGGTTCACCGGCGCCCGGCACGTGGTGGTCACCGATGTGAACGACTACCGGCTGGATCTCGCCCGCAAGATGGGCGCGACGCGTGCCATCAACGTGCAGCGCGACTCGCTCGATCAGACCATGAAGGACCTGGGGATGCAGGAAGGCTTCGACGTGGGACTTGAGATGTCGGGCAACGGCGCGGCATTTCGCGAAATGCTGCGCACCATGCACCATGGCGGCTCGATCGCGATGCTGGGGATCCCGCCGGATGAGATGGCGATCGACTGGAACCAGGTGATCTTCAAGGGCCTCACCCTGAAGGGCATCTACGGCCGGGAGATGTTCGAGACCTGGTACAAAATGGCGAGCCTGCTGCAAAGCGGTCTCAACATTGACCCGATCATCACCCACCACTTCCCGGTGCAGGAATACATCCAGGGTTTCGAGACCATGGGCTCAGGCAAGTCGGGCAAGGTGATTCTCGACTGGTCAACGCTTAGTTGATTGGGCCGCCTTAGCGCACTTCGCAGAAGCAGTAGGCGTACAGGCGGTTCGGTACGCTGAAGCGGCTCAGGCGCGCGACTTCGCGGGTCAGCGGGTCAAGGCGCTGCGCGACTTGCGCAATCTGTGCGAGCGAGCGATCACCGGCGCTCAAGTGCACCATTGCAACCGCGGCGCGTGATTTCAGCTGCAGCGCCAGCTGCTCGGCCCAGGTGAGCTCGGGCTCAAGAATCTCGGTGGCGTAGCTTACGAGCTTGGCCCGACGCGCGGCGGCCGTGACGGCATCGTCGAACGAACCCAGGTGATCAACCAGCCCTAAGCGTTGCGCATCAGCGCCCGCCCACACCCGTCCCTGCGCGATCTCATTGACCTGGTCACGGGTCTTCTTGCGGCCATCGGCCACCCGCGACAGGAACTCCTCGTAGCCACGCGAAACCCCTGCCTGCAGCAGCGTACGTGCCGCCTCCCCGAGGGGGCGATCGATACGCAGCTGCCCGGACAAGGGCGTCGTGCCTACGCCGTCGACGCTGACACCGACCTTGCCGAGCGTCTTGTCGACAGTGGGAATGATGGCGAAGATGCCGATGGAACCGGTGATGGTCGCCGGACTCGCCCAGATCTCATCCGCCGGCGCTGAAATGTAGTAACCGCCGGAGGCCGCGTAGCCGCTCATGGATACAACCAGGGGCTTGCCCGCGGCGCGCAGCGCCGTCAGCTCGCGATAGATCTCTTCGGAGGCGAGCACGCTGCCGCCCGGACTATCAACCCGCAGCACCACCGCTTTCACGCCCTTGTCCAGGCGCGCCTGGCGAATGAGGTGCGCGACGGAATCCCCGCCAACGGTTCCCGGCGGCTGCTCGCCGTCGAGGATCTCGCCCTCGGCGACGACTACGCCGATACGCGGCTTGCCGTCGGCGTGCAGTCTTTTCTGGACACGCACATAGCGCAGGTATTCAGGAACGGTCACGGCGCGGAACGAGCCGGTGGCATCGTCCTCGCCGACCAGCTCGATGAGCCGCTGCTCGACGTCGGGTCTGGTTTTCACGGCGGTGACGAGCTTCGCCTGCAGGGCTACCTTGGCTGCGTCGCCAGCGGCGGCGGGCACTGTTTTCGCGAAACTGTCCACGTAGCCGCTGAGCGCCCCGGCGCCCAGCTTACGGGCGCTCGATACATCGGCCTGGTAGGTGGTCCACAGCGCCGTAAGGTAGGAGCGGCTTTCCTCACGATCCTCCGGCGACATACTGGTGCGGGTGAACTCCTCCACCGCGCTCTTGTATGCACCGACCCGGAACACGTTGATGTCGACGCCGAGCTTGTCGAGCGCGTCCTTCAGGAACCTGCGATAGCGGTCGTAGCCGTCGATGAGCACGAAACCCATCGGGTCGAGGTCGACCTCGTCGGCCTGCGCGGCGAGGTAGTAGGGCTCCTGGGTCAACGCGGTGCCGTAGGCGATGACTTTCTTGCCGCTGGCACGGAACTCGCGCAGCGCGCCGGCAAGCTCCTCCATCGTCGGCAGGGTCGCGCCTCCGAACTTGTCGAGATCGAGCGCCACCGCCTTGATGCGCTTGTCGCCGGCCGCCGTACGGATCGAGTCGGTGAGATCCCACAACAAGGTTTCGGTATGCCCGTCGCCACGCGCCCGGGCGACGGCGCGATCGAGCGGGTCGCCGGAGAGCTGCTCGACGAGTGTCCCCTCGGGCGCGACCAGCAGCGCCGCAGCGGCCGGGATGCGGGGCACGCCGACCCGCGTCAGCGCCACGACCAGAGCGAAAATCACCAGCAGCACGATGAGGTGCAGCACCTTGCGCAGCCCGTCGAGGCCGCGCCACAGGCCGGAAAAGAACGCTCGTGCCGTCATGCTCTAGAGCTTCTCTTCGATCCTCGCGGCCTTGCCCGACAGATCGCGCAGGTAATACAGCTTGGCGCGACGTACGCTGCCGCGGCGCTTCACTGAGATCTCGCTGATCGATGGGCTGTGGACCTGGAACACCCGCTCGACGCCCTCGCCGTGGGAGATCTTGCGCACCGTGAATGAGGAGTTGATGCCGCGGTTGCTGCGCGCAATGACCACGCCCTCGTACGCCTGCACGCGCTCGCGGTCACCCTCGACCACCTTCACCTGCACCACCACGGTGTCGCCGGGCTTGAAGTCCGGCACTTCGCGGGTCATGCGCTGCTTGTCGATTTCCTGAATTAACTTGCTCATGATTTCTCACCTCGGAACTCATCCAACACGTCGCGCGCCTCACTTTGAAGTCGCGCCCTATCAATCACATCCGGCCTGCGCTCCCAGGTCCGTGCTACCGCCTGGCGGAGCCGCCAGCGCCGGATGCTGGCGTGGTCCCCGGACAATAGCACCGGCGGCACTTCCCGGCCTTCAAACACTTCCGGCCGCGTGTAGTGCGGCCAGTCGAGCAGCCCCTGGGCGAAGGAATCCTCGCTGCTGGAACGCTCATCACCCAGCACCCCCGGCAGGAGCCGCGCCACCGCATCAATGACCGTGAGCGCCGGCAGTTCCCCGCCCGAGACCACGTAGTCACCCACCGACAGTTCGCGGTCGATGCCGAGCTCAATCACCCGCTCGTCGACCCCCTCGTAGCGCCCGGCGAGCAGCAACATGCCGGGCAACCCCGCCAGTTCCTGCGCCTGAGCCTGCCCGAAACGCTCCCCCTGCGCCGACAGGTAGACCCGCGGGCTGCCGGCCGGCAAGCGCGCGTGCGCGGCGCGAATCGCAGCGAGCAGCGGCTCAGGTTTCATCACCATTCCTGGACCGCCCCCGTAGGGCCGGTCATCGACCGTGCGATGCACATCGCTCGTGTGCGCGCGCGGATCCTCGGTGCCCACCTGCAGCAGCCCGCGCTCCACCGCCCGCCCCAGCACCCCGAACGCAAGCGCCCCCGTGATCATGCTTGGAAAGAGCGTGACCACCTCGATCTTCATGGAGCGCTCTCAGCCAGCTCCTTCGGCCAATCCACCTCGATCCTGCGCGCGGCGAGATCCACCTTGTGCAGGTGCGGAGGGCTGGCAAGCACCCAGTGCTCGCGCCCGTCCGCCTCCTTCGCCACCATCACCGCCCCACTCAGGGTGTCCACGAAGTGGCTGACGTTCCCGAGGGACGCGCCCTCGAGGTTGTGCACCCCGAAGCCGATGAGGTCCGCGCGGTAGAACTCGCGCTCACCGGTCGGCGGCAGCGCCGCCCGCTCAATCTCGACCACCGCGCCCGTGAGCGCCGCGGCAGCATTGCGATCGCTCGAGCCATCCAGGCGCGCCGCCAGTCCGGAGCCGTGCATGCGCCCTTCGGCAACGCGCCGCGTCGTCCGCTCCCCGGAGGGCATCCTGACTACCCAGTTGCGATACTCGAGCAGGCGGTCCGGAGGGTCGGTGAACGACTCGACGTGCACCCAGCCTTTGACACCGTAGGGTGCGCCCAGGCGCCCCAGTTCGACCCAGGTCACGCGCGTGCCTCTTGAGGGTTACGGCGGTTTAGGCGGCTGTCAGGCCGTCGCTTGCTTGCGGTAGGAGGCCACCAGCGTCGCCACGCGCTCGGAAGGCTGCGCGCCCTTGCCCACCCAGTAATCGATACGCGGCAGGTCGAGCCTGATCTTCTGCTCGTTCTTGCCCGCGATCGGGTTGAAGAATCCCACGTGTTCCAGGCTCGGGCCGCCCTGGCGTTTACGGCTGTCGGTTACCACGACGTGATAGAAGGGCTGGTTGCGCGCCCCGCGCCGCGTCAGGCGGATAGTTACCATGATCGTATCGCTCTCGTATTGGCGGGCGACCCAAAAGGGTGACCCAAAAAAGAGCGCGGATTCTACGCAACACACGATTCCTACGCCAGTTTTTCCTTGCCCGTTCTAACGGCCAGGGAAGCCAGGCGGCATCCCGCCCCGAAAGGCCCCCATGAGGCGCCGCAGGCCGCCGCCTTTCATGCTTTTCATCATTCGCTGCATCTCCAGGAACTGCTTCAGCAGGCGGTTTACGTCCTGCACCTGGACTCCGGAGCCCCCGGCAATGCGCCGGCGACGCGACCCATCGATGATCCCGGGGTTACGCCGCTCGCGTGGGGTCATGGAGTTGATCATGGCGATCTGGCGACGCAGATCCTTGTCCCCCTGCTCGGCGGAGACGGCCCCCTTTTTCATGGCTGCGCCCGGGAGCTTGTCGATGAGCGCCCCGACGCCCCCCATTTTCTGCAGCTGCTCGAGCTGACCCCGCAGGTCCAGCATGTCAAAGGCCTTGCCTTTGACGACCTTCTGCGCCAGCCGCTGCGCCTCCTGGCTGTCGACCTGGCGATGCACCTGTTCGACCAGGCTGACCACATCCCCCATCCCGAGGATGCGCGAGGCCATACGTTCGGGGTCGAAAGGCTCGAACGCATCGGTTTTTTCACCGACCCCCACAAATACGATCGGCTTGCCGGTCACCTGGCGCACCGAGAGCGCCGCGCCGCCGCGCGCATCGCCGTCGGCCTTGGTCAGGATCACCCCGGTCAGATCCAGCGCCGCGCCAAAGGCGCGCGCCGCGTTCACCGCGTCCTGGCCGGCCATGGCATCGACGACGAACAGGCGCTCGGCAGCGCCCACCGCCGCGTCGATATCGCGCACCTCACCCATCAGGGCTTCATCAACGTGCAGCCGGCCGGCGGTGTCCACGATGAGCACATCGAATACACCGCTGCGCGCACGCTCCAGCGCCGCGCGCGCAATTGCCGCGGGTTCGCTCGTGTTGCTGGCGGGGAAATACTCGCCCCCCACCTGTCCAGCCAGGCGTTCGAGCTGCAGCATGGCCGCCGGACGGCGCACGTCGGTGCTGGCGAGGAGCACGCGCTTCTTGTCGCGCTCGATGAGCCAGCGCGCCAGCTTCGCCGCTGTCGTGGTCTTGCCGGCACCCTGGAGGCCCGCCAGCAGAATGACCACTGGCGGCTGGGCACGCAGCCTGAACGCCGCGCCCGGGCCACCCATCAACGCCTTGAGCTCATCGTGCAGGATGCCGATGAAGGCCTGTCCCGGGGTGAGGCTCGAGAGTACTTCGGCGCCGAGCGCCTTGACCTTGACCGCTTCGATGAAGCTCTTGACGACCGGCAGCGCGACGTCCGCTTCCAGAAGCGCGACGCGTGCCTCGCGCAGCGTCGTGGCGACGTTCTCTTCCGTTATCCGCCCGCGGCCGCGCAGGTTCTCGATGCTGCGCGACAGGCGCGCGGTCAGGTGCTCGAACATGTGGGGATTATAGGGCCTCGAGCCCCTATGCTAAGGGGTGTCGGGACCTTGCATGCCGCCCGCGCAGATGTATATCGATTGACTGGCATATGCATGTTTGCGCGCGTAGATGCATATCCTGCCAAATCGTGCCCCCACCGGGGCCCCAGCCGAGGATGCCGCCTTGAACTTTGCCGCCACGACTCCGCTGATTTTCATTCTGCTGATCCTGCTCCTGGTCGTGGCGTTCTCCTCCGGCACCGAAGTCGCGATGCTGTCGGTGAATCGTTACCGCATCCGCCATCGCGCGCAGCAAGGCGAACTCTCCGCGCGGGTACTCGACCGGCTGCTCAAGACCCCGGATGAATGGCTCGGCGCGAACCTCGTGATCCTCGCCGCGGCGAGCGTATTTGCTTCCGCCATCGCGACCATCCTCGCGCAGCGCAGCGGCTACGCTTACGCAATCCCCCTGGCCGGCGCCCTGCTCACGGTGGTGGTCATCGTGTTCTGCGAACTCGCGCCGAAAATCTACGCCACCGCCAATCCGGAAGGAGTGGCACTGCACGCCGCCGGCATCTACCGCGTGCTGGTATGGGTGGCCCGGCCGGCGCTGTGGCTGACCAACACGCTGGCGTACGGGTTTTTAAGGATTTTCGGCGTCGGGCGCGCGACCAACACGGCGCACACGCTGAATGCGGAGGAACTGCGCACCGTGGTGTCGGAGGCGGCGCCCATGATTCCCATGCGCCACCGGCAGATGCTGCTCTCGATCCTCGATCTCGGGCACGTCACGGTGACTGACATCATGATTCCGCGCCAGGAGATCGCCGGCATCGACATCGCCGAGAGCTGGGAAGAAATCCTCGGCCGGTTGCGCCAGACCCCGCACACCCGTCTGCCCGTGTACGAGGGCGAACTGGATAACCTGGTGGGGCTCCTGCACATGAAGCGCGTGGCCCGCGAACTCGCGCGCGGTACGCTCGACCGCGAACGCCTGATTGAGATCGCCAGCGGCCGCGAGTCGTATTTCGTGCCCGAAGGCACGGCGCTCAACGTGCAGCTTACGCAGTTTCAGCGCAATCGCCGCCGCCTCGCCTTCGTCGTGGATGAGTACGGCGATATCCAGGGCCTGGTGACGCTCGAGGACATCCTCGAGGAGATCGTCGGGGAGTTCACGTCCGATCCTGCGACCATCACCCACAAGGATGTGCATACGGAGCGGCCCGGGGTGTTCATCGTCAACGCCAGCGCCACCATCCGCGCCTTGAACCGCGCGCTGTCATGGCAGCTGCCGACCGGGGGTCCGAAAACGGTGAACGGCCTGCTGCTCGAGCACCTGGAGACCATTCCGGATCCGGGAACCATGGTGCGAGTTGGCAACTACGACTTCGAGGTACTGCAGATCGCCGACAACGCGATTCGCACGGTGCGGGTCCGCGCGCCGGTCGCCACTCCCGCGGCCGCCGGCGCCTAACGGGCGCCGAACGCGGCTTCGAGCGCTTCCGCGACCCCGGCTACGCCAAGCACGGTCAAGCCCTCCGGGGACTTGCGCGGCGCGTTGTCCTTGGGCACGACGGCGACGCGAAAACCCTGGGCGCGCGCCTCGCGCAGACGCTCATCGCCGTAGGCCACGGGACGCACCTCGCCGGTGAGTCCGATCTCTCCAAACGCCACGAGTTCGGATGGCAGAGCGCGCGCCTTGAGGCTCGAAGCCAATGCAATCAACACCGGCAGATCGGAAGCGGTCTCACCGATCTGGATCCCGCCGACGACGTTCACAAACACATCGTGTTCCTGCAGCGACACCGCCGCGTGCCGGTTGGCGACGGCGAGCAGCATCGCCAGGCGGTTGGCATCGAGGCCCTGGGCAATGCGCCGCGGTGCACCAAAACGCATCCGGTCAACGAGGGCCTGCAGCTCAATCAGGAGCGGCCGGCCGCCGTCGCGAGCCACCGTAACGATGCTGCCAGCGGCGGGCTGTGCCGAGCGCGAGAGAAAGATGGCCGCGGGGTTCTTCACTTCCTTCAGCCCGCCGGCGGTCATGGCGAAGAACCCAAGTTCATTGACCGCGCCGAAGCGGTTCTTGGTGGCGCGCACAATCCGGTAGCGGCTGCCCGCCTCGCTTTCAAAGTACAGCACCGTGTCCACCAGGTGCTCGAGCATGCGCGGACCTGCGATGGCGCCCTCCTTGGTCACGTGGCCCACAATGACGACGGCCGTACCGCTCGCCTTCGCGAAGCGCACCAGGGCCGAAGTGCACTCGCGCAGCTGCGACACGGCGCCCGCTCCCGCACCCGCAGCTCCGGCCTGCACGGTCTGGATGGAATCAATGACGAGCAGTGCCGCGCACCGCTCCGTAGCCAGCGCCAGGATCGAGGCGAGATCGGTCTCCGCGACCACGCCCAGGCCTGCGGCGCTGAGCGCCAGGCGCTGGGCCCGCATGGACACCTGCGACACGGACTCCTCGCCGCTCGCGTAGAGCACGCCGCGCGCCGCCGCCACCTGGGCTGCGACCTGTAAGAGGAGCGTCGACTTGCCGATCCCGGGGTCCCCGCCCAGGAGGATCACGGATCCCGGGACCACGCCTCCTCCCAAGACCCGGTCCAGTTCGGCGTGTCCGCTGCCAAAGCGCGCGGCCACATCCGTACCCGCCCGGGCGCCAAGGCTCACGGCTGCCGCGGGCGTTGCAGGCCGCGCACGCGCGGTGCTGCGCTGCTCAAGTGAATTCCACTCGCCGCACAGGGGACACTGGCCCTGCCACTTGAGGGTCTCGCCCCCGCAGGAGCCACACACGAACACTGCATTCGGGCGAGCCATCAATGCGCCTTTAATGTCCACTTTCGGCTAGGATTCGCGGCCGGGATGATCCGAATGGCTTCTTTTGTGACCAAAGCCACCCGGAGCACCTGCCGGCGATGCTAGCGTATGCCAGCTCGGATCGGGGGCGGGAAAGTGACGCGTATCACAATCGGCGGAGTACAGCATTGTCCGGGCGGGGCGTGAGCTTGCGCAACAAAGTTCGTTTCGTTGGGCTTAGCGACACCGGCAAGGTGCGCGAGCACAACGAGGACACGATCGCAGTCGATCCGGACATCGGCCTGCTGGTGCTCGCCGACGGCATGGGCGGCTACAACGCGGGCGAAGTCGCGAGCGGCATCGCGGTCAAGACCATCGTGAACCTGGTGCGTGAGCACGTGGAACGCGAGGACCTGTCGGTGCCCGACCGGGAATCGGGGCTGTCCCGACCCAACATTATCCTGCGCGACGCCATCAGCCGCGCCAACAAGATCATCTACCAGACCGCGCGCACCCAGCCGCAGTGCGAGGGGATGGGCACGACCGTGGTCGCGGCACTCTTCTACGACAACAAGGTCACCATCGCTCACGTCGGCGACTCGCGCATGTACCGCCGGCGCGACGACAAGTTCGAGCAGGTGACCATGGATCATTCCCTGCTGCAGGAACTCGTCGACCGGGGGTTTTACTCCGCCGAGGAAGCGCAGCGGGCGGCAAACAAGAACTACGTGACGCGTGCGCTCGGCGTCGAGCCCAGCGTGGACGTCGAGATCCAGGAGATTCCGGCGGGCCGGGGCGAGGTTTTTATCCTGTGTTCGGACGGGCTGTCGGACATGGTCGAGGACGACGATATTCATTTAACGATAAACACCTTTAGTGCTAATCTGGATACGGTCGCCAAGCAATTGATTCAACTGGCCAATGACAACGGTGGACGCGATAACGTCTCGGTGGTCATGGCGCACATCGTGGATCCGTTCCCGGCTCGCACAAAGATTTTCGACAAGATTCTGGGTTGGTTCGGCTGACATCCGCATAGAGGCAAAAGCACATGGCAAGGTTGGTCTTAAGCCTGGATGGCCAGGTAATGGCGGAATACAACATGAACAAGGAGCGCTACACGATCGGGCGCCTCCCTGACAATGACATCCGCATCGACAACGCTGCCGTCAGCGGCCATCACTCGCTGATCATCAATATCCTCAACGACTCGTTCCTTGAGGACCTGAACAGCACCAATGGCACCTACGTCAATGGCAAGCTGATCAAGAAGCACGCATTGCAGCATGGCGACGTCATTACCGTCGGCCATCACCAGCTGCGCTTCGTCGAAGACGACGAGCAGCAGGATGAATTCGAAAAGACCATGGTGATCCAGCCCTCCGCCCGACCGGTGGACAAGCTGCGCACCGCGGCCGCGGTGGCGGAGTCAGCCGGCGCCGGACCGTCGGCCACCGGCCGCTCACGCACGCTGGGTGAAAATGCCGCGGCACTGAAGAAAGCCAAGTTGCAGGTGCTCTCGGGTGCCTTCGCGGGGCGCGAAGTGGAGCTCAGCAAGGCCCTCACCACGCTCGGACGTCCGGGCATCCAGGTGGCGGCGATCACCCGCCGCTCCGAGGCCTACTACATCGTGCACGTCGACAGCGGCAAGCCCGACGACTACCCCTTGCTCAACGGCACGCCGATCGGCCAACAGGCGACCAAGCTGAACGACAACGATGTCATCCAGCTCGCGGGCGTCAAGATGGGGTTCTTCGTCGCGTAGTTGATTGGAAAAAGTCGCCTGCGGCGCTTTTTCGGACCGCGGCTGCGTTTACGCCGGCAAAAGGCGTGACTTTTGCCGGCTGCTCATTGCAGGGTAGCGAATGCCCTCACCGGGAAGGTGCCCATGCCCCGCACGGGCGGCGGCACGGCGCTGAACGTGAACCCGGTAAGCGGCAGCTGCGAGAGCCCCGTCAGATGCTCGACGATCGGGATGCCCGCGTGCAGCAGCGTCGTGTGCACGGGCCGCTCGCCGTCGGCCATATCGTCGATGTTGAGTGAGTCGATCCCAACCAAGCTCGCCCCCTGATCCCGCAGGTATGCCGCGGCCCGCGCCGTGAGGTAGGGATGCCCCTCGAAATACTGTGGCTTGCGCCAGTGGCGCGACCAGTCGGTGTGTACCAGCACCGCCTTGCCCGCTGCCTCCACCGCGGCAAACGCGGGCGCATCGATCGCGCGGCCGCCGGTCCCGATCACGCGTACTACCACGGCCGGAAGACCTGTGAGCTTCGACAGCGGCAACTGTGCGATGTCGGCGCCCTCCTCGAAACGATGGAAAGGGCTGTCCAGGTAAGTGCCGGTATTGGCGACCAGGTCGATGCGGCCGATCTGGAAGGACGTGCCCGACGAGTAGCTACGCTTCGAGGCCTCGCGGCTCACGAAGTCGCACACGTGCGGCGCCGGCATGCCAGGGTAGGTCTGCATGCCGTGCTCGATGGCGTGACTCAGATCGATCAGACGCACCGGATTGGTCTCAACGCAGCTCGTGCGGGACGCGCTGACTCACGCTGCACAGCAGTTCGTAGGGGATGGTGAGCGCGTGGCGCGCCACCTCCTCCACCGGCAATCCCCGCCCCCACAGAATCGCCGGTGTGCCGACCTGCACGCCAACAAGCTCCGTGACATCCACCGCGATCATGTCCATCGACACCCGTCCAACGAGCCGCGCACGCGCGCCGTTCACGAGCACCGGCGTGCCAGCGGGCAGAGCGCGCGGCAGCCCATCGCCGTAGCCGGCGGCTACAATCGCGATAGTCGAGTCACGCGGTGCGCTCCACGCGCCGCCGTAGCCAACCCGTTCGCCCGCGGCCAGATGCCGCAGCGCGATCACCGAGCTCTCGAGTGTCATGACGGGCTTGAGCCCCAGATCACCGCCGCTGCCGTCTGCGAACGGCGAGGCGCCGTAGAGCACACCCCCGGGGCGCACCCAGTCGCAGTTGATCTGCACGCCGCCGAAGATTCCGGCGGAGTTCGCGATGCTGATCGGGTAGTTGAGACCCGCCGTGGCGGCACGAAAACGGGCCAGCTGTTCATTGGTCACGCGGTTGTCGCGCTCGTCCGCACTCGCCAGGTGCGTGAGCAGGCGGATCTCCAGCGGCGCGGGATTAAGGCGCAGCACGCGCGCCAGCGCCGCCGGAAACTCCCGCTCGGGGAACCCCAGGCGGTTCATGCCCGTATCGATCTTGATCCACAGCACGAAGCGATGTGCGCCGGTCATTTCTTCGAGCAGTTCGATCTGCAGCGCATCGTGCAGCACCAGCTCAAACCCATGACGCGCGGCCTGCACCAGCTGCTCGGCGGTGAATACCCCCTCGAGGAGCACGATGGGCTGGGTGATGCCGGCGGCGCGAAGCGCCAGACCCTCATCGAGGCGGGCAACCGCGAAGGCATCCGCATCACCGAGCGCGAGTGCCGTCGGTACGAGGCCATGCCCGTAAGCGTTGGCCTTGACCACAGCCATGACGCGGGCGCGCCCGGCTTGCTCGCGGATGCGGGCGAGGTTGTGTCGCAGCGCGCCGGTATCGATGACGGCCCGGATGAGCCGGCTCACCGCAACACGCCCTCCGCGTACGAGTCGGAGACGTAGTTGGCGAAGCGGGTGAACTGGCCCTGGAAGGTCAGCATGAACATGCCGATCTCGCCGTTACGGTGTTTGACGAGATCGAT
>JANWKL010000004.1 GCA_025451375.1 Steroidobacteraceae bacterium | reverse complement strand
CCTACGTGGACATGCGGTACACAAACGGGGTCGCCATAGGTTGGCGGTCTGGTGCAAGCCATGCTTAAACGCTCAGATAGAAATCTCATCGTCGGTCTCGACATCGGCACCTCGAAAGTGGTGGCGCTGGTGGGCGAAGTCGGCGTCGATGGCGCCATCGAGGTGCTGGGGCTCGGCTCCCAGCCCTCGCGCGGCCTGAAAAAAGGCGTGGTCGTCAACATCGAGTCGACCGTGCAGTCGATCCAGCGCGCGGTCGAGGAGGCCGAGCTCATGGCCGGCTGCGAGATCCACTCGGTGTATGCCGGCATCGCCGGCAGCCACGTCCGCAGCCTCAACTCCCACGGCGTGGTCGGCGTGCGCGACAAGGAGGTGAGCCACGGCGACGTCGAGCACGTCATCGACGCCGCCAAGGCGGTGGCCATCCCCGCCGACCAGAAGATCCTGCACGTGCTGCCGCAGGAGTTCATCGTCGACGGCCAGGAGGGTATCCGCGACCCGATCGGCATGTCGGGCGTGCGCCTGGAGGCCAAGGTGCACATCGTCACCGGCGCGGACTCTGCGGCGCAGAACATCGAAAAATGCATCCAGCGCTGCGGCCTCGAGGTCGACGACGTGGTGCTCGAGCAGCTCGCCTCGAGCTTCGCCGTCCTCACGGAGGACGAGAAGGAGCTCGGCGTGTGCCTGGTCGACATCGGCGGCGGCACCACCGATCTGGCCGTGTTCGCCAACGGCGCCATCCGCCATACCGCCGTGATCCCGATCGCCGGCGACCAGGTGACCAACGACATCGCCGTGTCGATGCGCACCCCGACCCAGTACGCCGAAGACATCAAGATCCGCTACGCCTGCGCGCTGTCGCAGCTCGCCAATCCCGACGAGAGCATCGAGGTGCCCTCGGTGGGCGAGCGTCCGGCACGGCGGCTGGCCCGGCAGACGCTCGCCGAGATCGTCGAGCCGCGCTACGAGGAGCTCTTCGGCCTGGTGCGCGAGGAGCTGCGCCGCTCCGGCTTCGAGGAGGTGATCGCCGCCGGCATCGTGCTGACCGGCGGCAGCGCCAAGATGGAAGGCGCGATCGAGCTCGCCGAAGAGGTGTTCCACGTACCGGTACGCCTCGGGGTCCCGCAGACCGTGCAGGGCCTCAGCGACGTGGTGCGCAATCCGATTTTTTCCACGGGCGTGGGGCTGCTGCTCTACGCGCGTGACAACGCCTTGCCCGCACGTCGCGGGCGTCCCTGGCCGGGCAGTGCCAAGTCGACCCTCGACCGCATGCGTTCCTGGTTCCAGGGGAATTTTTGAAGCTGACAGAGCTGACAAAGAAGACGACTCAACCAACCACTTGTTTTTTTGCGTAAGGAGCGAGAGCCATGTTTGAACTGATGGACGCGTACAGCCAGAGCGCCGTCATCAAGGTGATCGGCGTGGGCGGGGGCGGCGGCAACGCCGTGGCGCACATGGTCCAGGCCGGGATCGACGGGGTGGAGTTCATGTGCATCAACACCGACTCCCAGGCGTTGAAGCACGCCAAGGTGAAGACCGCGCTGCAGATCGGCTGCAACATCACCAAGGGCTTAGGCGCCGGCGCCGACCCGGAGGTGGGCCGGCAGGCCGCGATGGAGGACCGGGACCGCATCGTCGAGCTCGTCGAGGGCTGCGACATGCTGTTCATCACCGCCGGCATGGGCGGCGGCACCGGCACGGGCGCGGCCCCGGTGGTGGCACAGGTGGCCAAGGAGCTCGGCATCCTCACCGTCGCGGTCGTGACCAAGCCCTTCGAGATGGAGGGCAACAAGCGCTCCTACGTCGCCGACCACGGCATGGCCGAGCTCGGTAAGTACTGCGACTCGCTCATTACAATCCCTAACCAGAAGTTGCTGACTGTGTTGGGACCGCAGACGACGCTGCTGGACGCCTTCAAGGCGGCCAACCAGGTGCTGCAGGGCGCGGTGCAGGGCATCGCCGAGCTCATCACCCGTCCGGGGCTCATCAACGTCGACTTCGCCGACGTGCGCACCGTGATGGCAGAGACCGGCATGGCCATGATGGGCTCGGGCGCGGCCAGCGGCGAGGGCCGGGCGCGTGCGGCCGCCGAGGCCGCGGTGTCGTCCCCGTTGCTCGAGGACATCAACCTGGCCGGGGCCCACGGCATTCTCGTCAACGTGACGGCGGGCATGGACCTGTCGATCGGCGAGTTCCAGGAAGTGGGACAGATCGTCAAGCAGTTCGCCTCCGACGATGCCACGGTGGTGGTTGGAACGGTGATCGACCCGGAGCTGTCCAACCAGGTGCGCGTGACCGTGGTCGCGACCGGCCTCGGCCGGCCGGCGGCCGCGCGTATGCCGCAACCGGAGCGTCGCGAGCGTGAGAACGTCATGCACCGCGACACGCGCGACGCGCGCGAGCCGCAGATCCGCATGGTGGCCCGCCGACCGCTCTCGACCAACGACTATGCCGCGCTCGACAAGCCCGCGGTGCAGCGGAAGAAGGCGGCCGGGGACGGGCTGACGGTCGAGCCCGACAGCGAGGACCTGCTGGATATCCCGGCGTTCCTGCGGCGGCAGGCCGACTGATGTGATACGGTAACGCGCCCTTACGTTAAATGCGCCTTGGAGAGGGCCGCCCCGGAGGGCTCAGGGTCGTCTCTCCCCAATGGCGCTTATGGCGCGCTGTCAGCCCGAGTACGCTGCGCACGTTAGAGCAAAGCAACAGGCATGGTCGGACAACGCACGCTTAAGAACTCGATTCGCGCCACGGGTGTCGGGCTGCACACCGGCCGCAAGGTGCTCATGACCCTGCGCCCGGCGGACCCGGACTCGGGCATCGTGTTCCGCCGTACCGACCTGGCGAGCCCCGTGGACATCCGCGCCAGCGCCGACAACGTCGGCGACACCATGCTCGGCACGACGCTCGGCAAGGGCGAGTCCCGGGTCTCGACCGTCGAGCACCTGCTGTCGGCCTTCGCCGGCTTAGGGATCGACAACGCCATCGTCGAGGTGTCCGCCGCGGAAGTTCCGATCATGGACGGCAGCGCCGGCCCGTTCGTGTTCCTGCTGCAGTCGGCCGGCATCGAGGAGCAGCGCCGCCCGAAGCGCTTCATCCGCGTGAAGAAGCGGCTGCGGGTCGAGGACGGCGACAAGTGGGCGCAGTTCGACCCGTTCGACGGCTTCAAGGTCAACTTCGAGATCGAGTTCAACCACCCGATCTTCAAGCGCCGCTCGCAGCGCGCCTCCATGGATTTCTCCACCACCTCCTTCCTCAAGGAGGTGAGCCGGGCACGCACCTTCGGCTTCATGCGCGACATGGAGACGCTGCGCGCCCGCAACCTGGCCCTCGGCGGCTCGCTCGACAACGCCATCGTGCTCGACGATTTCCGCGTGCTGAACGAGGACGGGCTGCGCTACGAGGACGAGTTCGTCAAGCACAAGATCCTCGATGCGATCGGCGACCTGTACCTGCTCGGGCACAGCCTGATCGGCGAGTTCTCGGGCCACAAGTCCGGGCACGCGCTCAACAACAAGCTGCTGCGCGCCATGCTGGCCGACACCAGCACCTGGGAAGAGGTGGTGTTCGAGCGCTACCAGGACGCGCCGATTTCCTACACCGAGGCCCCGGCCCTGCACCCGCCCGGCGGCTGATTCAGGCCCGCGGCAGCACCCGCACCGCAACATCCGTCACCCCGGGGCGCGCGCTGCGGATGGCCGGTTCCAGCTCCGCGACCGCGTAGCGCAGCCGCGCCGACCACGCCGCGGAAACGGCAAAAACCGTCAGCCGGCCCTGCTGCTCAGTCACCCCCGAGACGCGCGAGCGGATCTCCGCGGGCAGCCGCTCCGACAGCCATTTCTCCCAGAAATTCGCTTTGGCGGCCTGATCTGTGACGCGCTTCAAGCTCGGCAGCACGCGCCCGAGCAGCTGCTTTACAGAATCTGCCGGCGGGGAAACCGGTCTGGTCCTACTCCTCATTAGGGGTCTCCCAAGCTTGTCTCGGCTGGCCTTCTTCGGCATATTGACTTTGCTGCAGTTGGGCAAATCCGCCGAAAGGCGGGGACGCAAAACCACCGGTCTAAAGCGAGGAGCCATGACAGCGGGGTTGCCAGCATCGTACAGTGTTTTCCAAGCACAACAGGGCGATACACGCCCGGGTGGCACGGCCCATGCGCAGACCGCGTTGCCTGCCCAGTAAAACGGGGACGTCAGGCTCGTAGGCGGCGAACGCATGAACGTCATTTTTCTTTCAAATCGCGAGGGCCGAGCCCGCCAGGTGAACCTGGCGCGCCCGCTCACCCTGGGGGTGCTCGCGCTGACGACGTTCGCGATCCTCGGCGGCGCGTTCGCCCTCGGCCTCACCCTCGGGCGCGGTGACCACCGCCAGGCGGTGCTGTCGGAGGCGGTGTCCTTCGGTCATTCCCTGGTCCAGCAGAAGCAGCAGATCGCGGACCTGAAGCAGCAGTTGCAGCTCAAGGTCGACGCCATGGCCATGCGGCTGGGGGAAGTGAACGCGCACGTCATCCGGCTCGACGCGCTCGGCAAGCGCCTCACCGAAATGGCTGACATCGACAGCCACGAGTTCAACTTCGACCGTGACCCGCCGACCGGCGGACCGGAAGGCGAGAGCGAAGGGGTGAGCGCGCAGATCCCGGACCTGTCCTCGCAGCTCCACCGGCTCGAGCAGCGGGTCGACAATCGCGAGACGCAGCTCTCGGCGCTCGAGAACGTGATCCTGGCGCGCGAGCTCAAGGCCGAGATTCACCCCGAGGGGCGGCCGGTGTCCGACGGCTTCATCTCGTCCTACTTCGGCGAGCGCGCCGATCCCTTCGACGGCCGCGAGGCCTTTCACAAGGGCGTGGATTTCGCCGGCACCATGGGCGAGCGCGTGGTGGCGGTGGCCGCCGGCGTCGTGACCTGGGCGGGCGAGCGCTCCGGCTTCGGTAAGCTCATCGAGATCAATCACGGCGACGGCTACATCACGCGCTACGCCCACAACGAGCGCACGCTGGTGAGCGTCGGGCAGACGGTCACCCGCGGCGAGCCGGTCGCCCTCATGGGCTCCACCGGTCGCTCCACCGGACCCCACGTCCACTTCGAAGTGCTGCGCAACGGCCGCCAGGTCGACCCGCTGTCCTTCATCGGCCGCCGCTGACCTCCCCGCCGCGCGCACCGCGCGCCCTTGAATTGCCCGCCCCCCGAACCAATTGGGCGTAGCCGGCGTCTATTGCGTACAATACGCCGCTTTCAAAGCCCGGCTGCCACGGTAAGTGCTTGTCGGGGAAGCTGTTTTTCCCTTAGCGAGTCACTGCTTGCGCCAACTTCTCACCCGCGTCTTCGGTAGCCGGAACGAACGCATCGTGCGCGGCTACGGCCGCTACGTCCGGGCCGCGAATCAGCTCGAGCCGCAGATCAAGGCGCTCTCGGACGAGGCGCTGCGCGCCAAGACCGACGAGTTCCGCGCGCGCCTGAAGGAGGGGGCGACCCTCGACCAGATCCTGCCCGAGGCGTTCGCCGTGGTGCGCGAGGCCTCGTTGCGCACGCTCAAGATGCGCCACTTCGATGTGCAGCTGATCGGCGGCATCGCACTGCACAAGGGCCTGATCGCCGAGATGCGCACCGGCGAGGGCAAGACGCTGGTGGCGACGCTGCCTGCGTACCTGAATGCGCTCTCGGGCGAGAGCGTGCACATCGTGACGGTGAACGAGTACCTGGCGCAGCGCGACGCGGACTGGATGGGCCCGGTGTACCGCTTCCTGGGCTTGAGCGTCGGGGTCATCAAGAACTCGCAGACGCCGCAGGAGAAGCGTGACGCCTACGCCTGCGACATTACCTACGGCACCAACAACGAATTCGGTTTCGACTACCTGCGTGACAACCTCGCCTACCGCCTCGAGGAGCGGGTGCAGCGGCCGCTGAGCTTCGCGGTGGTGGACGAGGTCGACTCCATCCTGATCGACGAGGCGCGCACCCCGCTCATCATCTCCGGCCCGGCCGAGGAGAGCACCGAGCTGTACCTCAAGATCAACCAGCTGGTGCCGCGTCTGGCACGCCAGAAGGAGGAGGAGGGCCCGGGCGACTTCGCGGTGGAGGAGAAGAGCAAGCAGGTGCACATCACCGAGGCCGGCCACGAGCACGTCGAGCAGCTGATGGTGCAGGCGGGCCTGCTCAAGGAAGGCGAGAGCCTGTACGACCCGGCCAACATCCGCCTCATGCACCACCTGAACGCGGCGCTGCGCGCGCACGCGCTCTACAAGCGCGACGTCGAGTACATCGTGCGCGGCGGCGAGGTGATCATTGTCGATGAGTTCACCGGCCGCACCATGCCGGGGCGGCGCTGGTCCGACGGCCTGCACCAGGCGGTCGAGGCCAAGGAAGGGGTGCGGGTGCGCGAGGAGAACCAGACGGTCGCCTCGATCACCTTCCAGAACTACTTCCGCCTCTACAAGAAGCTCTCCGGCATGACCGGCACGGCCGACACCGAGGCCCCCGAGTTCATGCAGATCTACGGCCTCGAGGTGGTGGTGATCCCGACCCACCGGCCCATGATCCGCAAGGACAACGCGGATTTCGTGTACCTGACGCAGGACGACAAGTTCAAGGCGATCATCGAGGACATCCGCGAGTGCGTCGAGCGCGACCAGCCGGCGCTGGTCGGCACCACCTCGATCGAGACCTCCGAGTTCCTGTCGGGGCTGCTGCAGAAGGAGGGCATCGCCCACCAGGTGCTGAACGCCAAGCAGCACGAGCGCGAGGCGCACATCGTCGCGCAGGCCGGCCGCCCCGGCACCGTGACCATCGCCACCAACATGGCCGGCCGCGGCACCGATATCGTGCTCGGCGGCAACCTCGAGGCGGAGCTGCACGCCGCCGGCGAAGTCGACGAGCCCACGCGCGAGCAGCTGCGCAGCGAGTGGCAGGTGCGCCATGCCAAGGTGCTCGCCGCCGGCGGCCTGCACATCGTCGGCACCGAGCGCCACGAGTCGCGCCGCATCGACAACCAGCTGCGCGGCCGCTCCGGGCGCCAGGGCGACCCGGGTTCGAGCCGCTTCTACCTGTCCATGGACGACAACCTGATGCGCATCTTCGGCGACCCGCTGCGCACGCAGCGCCTGCTGAAGATGGCCGGCATGAAGGAAGGCGAGGTGATCGAGAGCGGCATGCTCACCCGCCAGATCGAGAAGGCGCAGCGCAAGGTCGAGTCGCACAACTTCGACATCAGAAAGAACCTGCTGCTGTTCGACGACGTGGCCAACGACCAGCGCAAGGTGGTCTACAGCCAGCGCACCGAGATCATGGGCCGGGAGGAGCTGTCCGCCGCCATCCGCGGCCTCATGGAGGACTCGGTCGGGACGCTCCTCGACCAGTACATGCCCAAGCAGGCGGTGCCCGCGGACTGGAACCTCGAGGGGCTGGCCGAGGCGATCGCCAAGGACTTCAACGCCCGCATCGACCCGAAGGCCTGGCTGCAGGCGGAGCCCGAGCTCGAGGAGCAGGTGCTGCGCGAGCGCGTGGTGCGCGCGGTGCACGAGGCTTACGACGCCAAGGTGGCGCGCACCGGTACGGTACCCGGCACGGACGTGCCGATCATGCGTCACATCGAGAAGCAGGTGATGCTGCAGAAGCTCGACCAGCACTGGCGCGAGCACCTGGCCGGCATGGACTACCTGCGCCAGGGCATTCACCTGCGTGGCTATGCGCAGAAGGACTACCGCTTCGAGTTCAAGCGCGAGGCCTTCGAGCTGTTCGCCGCCATGCTCGAGCGCATCAAGTACGAGACGGCCTCCCTCATGGCGATGGTCGAGGTGCGCACCCCCGAGGACATCGAGCGCGAGGAGCAGGAGCGGCATGCGCGTCTGATGCGCGCCCTGCAGGCGCAGCACGCCGAGGCGGCCTCCGCGCTCGCCGCCCAGGAGCAGGCCGCCGCCCTGCCGGCGGCGCGCGCCGCACCCGGTGCGCCCGAGCGGCGCGGAGCCGCCCCGCCGCCGCTGCCGTCGGTACCCGAGGCGGTCGGCACCTTCGTGCGCAATGAGCGCAAGGTGGGCCGCAACGAGCCGTGCCCGTGCGGCTCGGGCAAGAAGTACAAGCACTGCCACGGCGCACTCTCGAGCGTCGAGTAGCGCCCCGTGCGCATCCTGGTGGTCGCCGCCGCGCTCTACGACGCGACGGGGCGGGTGCTGATCGCGCAGCGGCCCCCGGGTAAGCACATGGCCGGCCGCTGGGAGTTCCCCGGCGGCAAGGTCGGCGCCGGCGAGGCCGAGCGGGACGCGCTCGGCCGCGAGCTCGCCGAGGAGCTCGGCATCGAGGTGCACGCGGCCGAGCCGCTCATGCGCCTGACTCACACCTATTCCGACCGCGAGGTCGAGCTCTCGCTCTGGATCGTGGAGCGTTACCGCGGCGAGCCGGCGGCCCTCGACGGCCAGGCGCTGAAGTGGGTGGCGCCGGCGCAGCTGGCGTGCGAGGACCTCCTCGAGGCCGACCGGCCGTTCGTCGCCGCCCTCGCCGCGCGTCACGCGCCCGCCTGAGCGGGCAGCCCGGGACGCCGTTGTACAATGCCGCGGAACGACTCGTGCGGTTAACAGGCAGGACACCATGGCAGCGCAGAACGATCTTCCCGACATCCAGATCGACCCCAAGGGCCTGTACCGCGAAGACGTGTTCACCGACCGCCGCGCCGGCAGCATCCGCCGCCTGACCCCGGTCACGGCCGGCGGCGACACCGACCCCAGTCGCCCGGTGCTGTTCTCCGGCCAGACGCAGCTGCTGACACCCGCGGGCGTGCTGCCGCTCGGCTTCGAGATCGAGGCGCTGACGCTCGAGGAGGCGCTGCGGAAATTCCCCGACGGGGTGAAGGTGGCCCTCGAGCAGGCGATCGACGAGGCGCGCGAGCTGCGGCGCGAGGCGGCCTCGCGCATCGTGGTGCCGGAAGTCGGCAGCGGCGTCGGTCCCGGGCCGGGCGCGGGCGGCGGCGGCAAGATCAAGTTTCCTTAAGGCGCTTGGCCGGCCGGCTGCCGCGCGCGGACGGCTTGTTACACTGCCGGCATGAAGAACCTGCGGGCCCCGGTCGCGGCCTTGGCACTGGCGCTGTGCGCCGCACCGCTCCTGAGCTCCTGCGTCGGCGCCGACGTCGGCCGCCCCGAGCCCTTTCCGGGCCCGGGCCCGGGCGGCAAGCCGATGCGCACCGCCACCGAGACCGCGGTCGGCATGCCGCCGGCGGCCTCCGCGCCGCTCTATCCCCTGACTGCCCGCGTGCAGCACACCGACAGCTACTTCGGCACCCAGGTCGCCGATCCGTATCGCTGGCTCGAGAGCCTCGACTCGCCGGAAGTGCAGGCGTGGGTGAAATCGCAGAACGCGCTGTCGCAGCCGCGGCTGCAGGAGCTGCCGGCGCGGCCGTGGCTGAAGACGCGCCTGACGCAGCTGTGGAACTACGAGCGCTACGACGTGCCGGTCAAGCGCGGCGGCCATTACTTCTTCCTGCACAACGACGGCCAGCAGAACCAGAGCGTGCTGTTCGTCGCCGAGCGGCTCGACGCCCCGGGCCGCGTGCTGTTCGACCCGAACACCGTGCGCAGCGATGCCACCGTGGCGCTCGCCGACTTCACCCCCGATGCGCGCGGCAGCGTGGTCGCCTACGCGGTCTCCGACGGCGGTACCGACTGGGAGATCTGGCGCTTCCGCCGCGTGGCGGATGCCACCGACCTGCCCGACACGCTGCGCTTCACCAAGTTCTGGGGCGTGTCCTGGGCGCGCGACGGCTCCGGCGTCTACTACAGCCGTTATCCGGCCCTGCCGGATGGCCGCGGCGATGACGCCGGCCGCCCGGCGATCTACTTCCACAAGCTCGGCACCGCGCAGGACCGGGACCGCCTGGTGTACGAGGTCGTGAACCACCCGACCCACGTGCCCATGGCGCGGGTCACCGAGGACGGGCACTACCTGGTGGTGACGCTGGTGGAGGGCTACGAGAAGAACGCGGTCGAGCTGCTCGACCTGCACCGCCCGGAGGCGAAGCCCGAGCCCCTGTTCGGCGCCTGGGACGCCCTGTACCGCTACATCGGCTCGCACGGCACGGAGCTCTACTTCCAGAGCACCCGCAACGCCCCGCTCGGGGCGGTACTGGCCGTGGATGCGCGCGAACCGGGCACGGCGCGCACGGTGGTGGCGGAGGGCACGGCCGCGCTCGAGCAGGCCACCTACGTCGGCGGCCGCATCATCGCGCGCTACGTCGAGGACGCGCACGGCGTGGCGCGCGTCTACAGTGCCGACGGCAAGCCGGTGGGCGCGGTGCCGCTGCCGGGCCTGGGCGGCATCGAGGGCTTCGAGGGCGAGGGGACGCAGAACGAGACGTTCTTTTCCTACACCGACTACCTGACGCCGCGCCGCATCTTCAGGCTCGATGTCCCGACCAATAGCGCCAGCCTGTGGCGCGAGCCGCGCAGCCCGGCGGACGCCACGCCGTTCGTGACCGAGCAGGTGTTCTACACCAGCAAGGACGGCACGCGCGTGCCCATGTACATCACCCACCGCCGCGACATGGTGAAGGACGGCAACCAGCCGTTCCTCTTGTACGGCTACGGCGGGTTCAACATCTCGCTCACGCCGCAGTACCGGCCGCAGGTGATGGCGTGGCTCGAGATGGGCGGGGCGTACGCCGAGGCCAACCTGCGCGGCGGCGGCGAGTACGGCGAGACCTGGCACCGCGCCGGGACGCTCGCCAACAAGCAGCACGTGTTCGACGACTTCATCGCCGCCGCCGAGTACCTGATCGGCGAGCACTACACGCGCAGCGCACGCTTGGGGATCCATGGCCGCAGCAACGGCGGGCTGCTGGTCGGTGCGGTGCTGACGCAGCGCCCCGACTTGTTCGGCGCCGCGCTTCCCGCGGTCGGCGTGCTCGACATGCTGCGCTACCACACCGCCAGCGCCAACGCGCGGCAGTGGTCGTCCGACTTCGGGCTGGCGGAGGATCCGGAGCAGTTCCGCTCCCTGTATGCCTATTCCCCGGTGCAGAACGTGAAGCAGGGCGTGTGCTATCCGCCGACGCTCATCACGACCGCGGACCACGACGACCGCGTGGTGCCGTGGCACAGCTACAAGTTCGCCGCCGCGCTGCAGGCGGTCCAGGTCTGCTCCAACCCGATCCTGATCCGCATCGAGACGCGCGCCGGACACGGCGCCGGGAAGCCCGTATGGATGCAGATCGATGACTTCGCCGACCAGTGGGCGTTCCTGGCGAAATGGCTGGGGATGAAGCCGCCCGCGTAGTCGTGCCTACGGGATCAGGAAGGCGCGAATCTGCAGTGTCTTGGCATTGACGACCGCCACCAGACGCCGCGAACCGCCCCACATGATGAGCGCATTGTGGTCAGCGGGTGTGACCCCCAGCGCGGCGATGCGCTGGCGCAGCGACTGTTTCTCCGCCGCGCTCAGGTACTTGATCTGATCGACGGGCAGTAACTGTTCGCGCAGCTTCGGCAGGCCCTGATCCCAGGGTTTGAAGTAGCGCGGCATGTCAATGACGTCTTTACCGACGCCGAGAGTTGTGGACTGGACAATCTTTACTGCCTCGTTGGGATCATCCGGGAGCGGCGCCCATACCCAGCGGGGCAGGCTGTACCAATATGGCGCGCGAGCGGGATTCTTCTCCTGTGCCAATGCAGTTTCTGCGGGGTCGATGTCCGATGCCCGTACGAACTCGAGGCGATCTGCGGAAAACGTGTAATACAGCGGTCGGCCCTCCCAGAGGGCGGTTGCTCCATAGACCAGCGCGGCAAGCTGCACGGACACGATGATGGCCAGGTCGCGCGTCAGTTCGCTGCGGGACTTGGCCGGATTGGCGATGATCAGAGTCAGGGTGGGTCCGATCACGACGTCGACGAGCACAACAATGCCAACCACGTGAATGACGCCTGAGAGATACCAGCCCGGCCACCGGTACCAGCCGAAAAACATGCCACCGAGAATCAGAGTAAGGACGCAGGCACTGGTGCAAAGGTGCAGGCCGAACGCCGTCAGGCGGAATCGCATTCTCTACATGTCCCTCTTCGACGAATGCTCATCGCCGCCGGTCTCATCCTGCGGTACAGCGCTGTCGCCGGGAATTGCGCGCTGCCCGGAGACCCACGCGCCCAGGTCGATTAGACGGCAGCGCTCGCTGCAAAATGGCCGAAAGCGCGCTTGCTCCCAGTCGAGATCGCGCTTGCAAGTCGGGCACTTGATGCGGCCGGGATTCATCCGCGGAGTCTCAACGCGAGTTTAGGTGCAGCAACTCAGGATGAATGGGACGTCTTTCTCAGTTTGCGTCGGCCGGCTGGCGAGCCCATTCCAGGTAAGAAAACGCACGTTGCAGCGGTGGTGGCTGCCGCTGATCTCGGGATAGAGCCCCTCAGAGGCCGCGAGCGAGATCCGTAGCAGCTGCAGCGGATTGTCTTTGTCGAAGGTCATGTTAAATGCGCCGCCCTTGGCCGTCTCGCGGCGACTGCGGCCGTTCTGCCGGCTCAGCCAGAGGAGCTCGGCGATGGCATCGCACATCGGGCGCAGCAGACCCAGCCACTGACTGAATGCGCGCATGCGCGCCTCGTCGGGCTGTGAGAGCCAGAAGTAGTAGTCCGGCAGATCGAACTCGCAGGTTCCGCCAGGGATGACGGTGCGGAGCTTGATGGCGTTGAGGAACTCCGAGTCCCGCACCGGCTGCAGGAAAGCAGAGCCCGCGGTCATCAGGTCCCCGCGCAGGCGTGTAAGGTTGGCCACGAGCGTCTTGAGTCGCTGGGAGTCCACCCCCGGGTTCGACTGGAACTCGTTCAGGGTCGCGAGCTGGCTCTCGAGCTCCTTCAGCACGTCCGAGCGCACGTCGCCACGCGTCGATATGGCCAGGATGTCGATCAGGCTCGACACGGCCGCGCGGCTGCTCCAGGGGCTCGACACCTCGTTGTGGTACAGCGCCTGGTTGTAGAGGAAATCCAGGCGCAGGAATGTCCGCATCCGCTCGTTGAGCGGCTGTTCGAAAACTAATACCCCTGCGTCGGCCCCTGCCGCGGGTCCATATCCGGCAGACTCGGTCATGCGGGTATTGTGCTTGAGCCGCGCACCGTCCGTAAACGGCGCGCGACTTCAGGATCGCGGCTGGCTCGCGAGTTCGAGGTAGCGCGCATGCAGCGCCGCGACCTGTGCCTGCACTGCGCTCATGTCCGCGTCATTGTGGATGACGTCATCGGCCACCTTGAGCCGCGCAGCGCGCGGTGCCTGGGCCCGCAGAATCGCCTGCACCTGGTGGGGCGTGGAGCCATCACGGTCGCGCAGGCGGCGGATCTGCAGCTCTTCGTCGCAGTCCACGACCAGCACCCGGTTCACCTGCGAGCCGAGGTTCTTCTCGACCAGCAGCGGGATGACCAGAATCTGGTACGGGCCGCCCGCCGCGGCCGAGCGCGCTTCCATGGCGGCACCGATGGCCGGATGGGTCAGCGCCTCGAGATCCGCGCGTGCCTTCGGATCGGAGAACACGATCTCGCGCAGCGCCGGCCGGTCGAGATGACCGTCGGCGGTGAGGATCGAGTGGCCGAAGCGTGCGACCAGGCGCTCGAGGGGCGGCTGCCCGGGCTCGACCACATCGCGTGCAACCTGGTCGCTGTCCAGGATTGGGACACCGAGTGCGCCGAAGAACTTTGCAGCGGTCGATTTTCCACTGGCGATACCGCCCGTCAAACCGACACGGAAGGGACGCGCGCTCACTCAGTGGTCTCAGGGGTGCGGGGTGAAGAGACCAAAGTAGGTTCCAACCAGCGGGCGCCCAAACATCAGCATGAGCCAGCCGGCCGCGGCGAGGAAGGGGCCAAACGGGATCGGCATCGAGCGGTCATGTCTGCGGACCGCGATCATCAGCAGACCCACGACCGCCCCGGCGGCCGCCCCGACGAGGATCACCGGCAGCAGCATCTGCCAGCCGAGCCACGCGCCGAGTGCGGCAAACAGTTTGAAGTCACCGTACCCCATGCCGTCCTTGCCAGTGATCAGGCGGAACAGATGATAAACGCTCCACAGGCTGACGTAACCGGCGATTGCCCCGATCAGGCTTGAGCGTACATCGACCGGTAGCGCGTCGACGGGTGGGGGCCCCCACAGCGCGAACGCCAGTCCCAGCCACAACAACGGCAGCGTAAGAGTGTCCGGAAGCAACTGGTGGTCGATGTCGATGAATGCCAGGGCGACCAGGAACCACGTCAGGACGATTGCAGCACCGGCCGGCCATCCGAAGCCGAACTTCCAGGCTACCGCGGCGGTCAGGACGCCGGTGAGGGCCTCGACCAGCGGGTAACGGGGGCTGATTGGTGCGCCGCAGTTGGCGCAGCGGCCCCGCAGTGCCAGCCACGAGAGCAGCGGAATGTTCTGGAGGGCGCTGATGGGAACGCGGCAGTGGGGGCAGGCCGAGCGCGGGACGATCAGATTGAAGCGAGGCG
This sequence comes from Steroidobacteraceae bacterium, assembly GCA_025451375.1. Lineage (GTDB taxonomy): Bacteria > Pseudomonadota > Gammaproteobacteria > Steroidobacterales > Steroidobacteraceae > 13-2-20CM-66-19. The sequence goes on along the minus strand of JANWKL010000004.1, from coordinate 9,682 downwards.
ACGCGCTGACGGGCGTGCTGAGAGCCGCTTCCCCGGCGACCTGGACGCACTGCTCGCGCCATTGGCGATCGAGCATGACTGGCAGGCGGTAAATGACCACGTTGAGGAAGCTGCCGACCACGAGCCCCAACACCAGCCACGTGCCGATGAACAGGCCCGGTGAGGCCGCCAGCAACTGGATCACGGACTGCATGCTGGGCGCATTCTAATGAAAGCGCCGCGCAGCGCGGCGCTTTCGGAAGGCAGCAGCGAGGGTCGCCTTAGACGACCGATGCCAGCTTGAAGATCGGCAAGTACATCGCGATCACCAAGCCGCCCACCAGAATGCCCAAGATCACCATGATCATCGGCTCGAGCAGGCTCGACATCGCGTCGACGGCATTGTCGACTTCCGCTTCGTAGAACGTCGCGACCTTGCCAGACATCTCGTCGAGGGAGCCGGATTCCTCACCGACAGCGATCATCTGGTTGACCATGTTGGGGAACAGACCGGTGTTCTCCATCGAGCGTTGCAGCCGTTGGCCAGTCGCGACCTCGTCGCGCATCCTCCGCACGGCGTTCTCGTAGACGATATTGCCGGTGGCGCCGGCCACTGAATCCAGGGCCTCCACCAGCGGAACGCCGGCCGAGAACATAGTGGAGAGTGTGCGCGCGTAGCGCGCGATTGCCGCCTTGTTGAGAATGGGGCCAATGACCGGAACTTTGAGCGCCACCCGGTCTAGGAACTCGCGCATGGCCCTCGAGCGCTTTTTGAAATAGATGAAGGCCCAGACGGCGCCAGCCAGCACCATGGCGAGGAAGAAACCGTCGTGCTGGACGAATTGCGAGATGTGGATTACAAACTGCGTGAAGGCGGGAAGATCAGCGCCGAATCCCTTGTAGAGGGCTTCGAACTGAGGAATCACGAAGATCAGCAGCACTACCGTCACTATGACTGCCACCACCAGCACGGCAGCCGGGTAGAACAAGGCCTTCTTTACTTTCTTCTTTAAGGCCTCGGTCTTCTCCTTGTAGGTTGCAACCTTGTCGAGCAGCGACTCCAACGCGCCAGCTTGTTCGCCCGCCTCTACAAGATTCACAAATAAGTCGTCGAAATAAAGCGGGTGTTTGCCGAGCGCCTCATGCAACGAGGTGCCGCCTTCAACATCCTGTTTGACGTCGAGAATGAGCTTCTGCATGGACGGCTTGTCGTTGCCACTGCCGACAATCTCGAAGGCCTGGACGAGCGGAATGCCCGCGGCCAGCATGGTGGCCAGCTGACGGCTGAATACCGCGATGTCGCCAGCGTTGACCTTACCGCCCCTGCGGCCCTGACGTTGCTTGCGGATGCGCGAAGGCGCGACGCCCTGACGGCGCAATTCGGCGCGCAGGGTCTGCTCATCGGGTGCGAGGCTCTTGCCCTTGATGCGCGCGCCGCGCTTGTCGCGGCCTTCCCATTGAAACGGGACGTCGCGCTTGATTGACTTGACTGTGGCAGTTGCTGCGGGAGCCATGTGTTACTTCCGTCCTGCGTCACTCTACCGTGACGCTGTTGACTTCCTCGAGACTAGTCATCCCGTTCTTGACCTTCTCCAGCCCTGCACGGCGCAGATCCCATACGCCTTCCTTCGCGGCCTGAGCACCGATCTCGGGGGCGCTGCCCAGCGCGAGAATGATGCGGGCGATCGATTCTGTCACGGGCAAAACCTGATAGATCCCGACGCGGCCCTTGTAGCCGTCGGTGCAATTGCCACAGCCCTTCGGGCCATAGATCTTGATCCCGTTCGCCACGTCGATCTCGGTAAAGCCTTCCTTCAGCAGGGCCTCCTTGGGCACTTCAAGGGGCTGCTTGCAGGTGTTACACAGGCGCCTGGCTAGACGCTGAGCGATGATCAGGCTCACTGAAGTTGCAATGGCGTAGGGCTTCACGCCCATGTCTACCATGCGCGTCAGGGTCTGGGGGGCATCGTTGGTGTGCAGAGTGGACAGCACGAGGTGTCCCGTCTGTGCCGCCTTGATGGCGATCTCCGCGGTTTCCAGGTCCCGGATCTCACCGACCATGATCACGTCCGGGTCCTGACGCAGGAACGCGCGCATAGCGGCGGCGAAGGTGAGCCCCACCTTGGGATTGACGTTCACCTGGTTCACGCCGGGGAGGTTGATTTCCGCAGGATCCTCGGCGGTCGAGATGTTTGTGTCCTCGCGGTTGAGGAGGTTTAGACCCGTGTATAGGGATACGGTTTTACCGCTGCCGGTGGGGCCGGTGACCAGAATCATGCCCTGGGGTTTCGCCAGGAACTTCGTGTACAGGTCCTTCTGAAACGGCTCATAGCCGAGGGAGTCGATGCCCAGCTGAGCCTGTGCCGGATCGAGAATACGCAGCACGATCTTCTCGCCGAACAGCGTCGGGCACGTACTGACACGGAAATCGATTGCGCGATTCTTCGAGAGCTTCATCTTGATGCGCCCGTCCTGGGGCACACGGCGCTCGGCGATGTCCAGCCGCGACATCACCTTGAGGCGCGCTGAGAGCTTCTGCGCGAGCTGTACCGGCGGCTGGGCGATCTCCTTCAGTACGCCGTCCATGCGCAAACGTACTCGGTACATCTTCTCGAATGGCTCGAAGTGAATGTCGGACGCACCGCGCCGGATAGCGTCCAGCATGACTTTGTTGACGAAACGTACGATCGGAGCGTCTTCGACATCGTCGCGGCCAACCTTGTCGTCGAGCTCATCCTCGCCGCCGGTAACCTCGAGAGACTCGAGATCGACGTCCGCCTCTTCCGTGAGTGCCGACATCTGGTTGTCGACCTGCTCGAGGGCCTTGTCGAGTGCCCGCTGCAGCTTGTCGTCCTCGACGACAATGGCCTCGATTCCGAGGCTGGTCGCGAACTTGACCTCGTCTATCGCATGCAGGTTGGTGGGATCAGCGACGGCGAGGAACAGCCGCTTGCCGCGGCGGAACAGTGGCAGCACGCGGTGCTTGGCGAGCAGCTTGTCACTGACCAGACGCACGGACTCGAGGTCGAGATTGACGGCGTCCAGGTCGAACAGGGGTGCCCCATACTCGTTGGAGGCGGCGACGGCAATATCCCGGGCACTGGCCGCACCGCTGGCTACCAGCTGGGTCACCACGTTGGTCTTGCGCTCGCGTGCGGCGTTGACCGCTTCCAGCATGGCGGCCTCCTCCACCACGCCATCCTGAACGAGGCGTTGTGGCAGGCCGCCAAATCCGGCGCGGTTTGCGCCGAGCGCTGCAGAAGCATTGTCATTCATGAACTTACGTCAAGTAAGCTGAGCCAAGAGTTCAGTTTACCGAAGAAGGGGCGGTGCGCAATTGTCAAATCCTCCCCCATTTTGACGACCTAGCTTCTTGAGCGGAGGGGTGCACGTCACAATTGGCTTTCCGACCCCCGGAAAAGAAAGCCCCGGCACGAGGCCGGGGCTCAGAGACTCCCTAAAGGATTCAGGAGTCGATTACTTGCACTGCGTCGGAGCGTACTTGGGCAGGAGAGTGCCCGCAGCGCCCACGGGCAGCGTAGCTGACGTCGCGGTCGCGTTGGTTCCAGACGCACAGGCCCAGTCCACATTGCCGGCTCCGGCAGCGCCATCCGCCAACACGGCCTTCGCCACGGAGGGAGTCAGCGTGAGGAGGGTCGCCGCGCCGAGCTGCGAAATGCCGCTGGCCGTAGCGTCGTACACGACCGAGATCATGCCGGGGGCGCCGGCAACCGCACCTGCGCACTGGCCGGTGGGTGCACCGCCCGCATCGTCAATACCGATGCAAACGACATACTTGGTCGGCACGAACGCCGTGCCGCCGCCCGCACCCGCCCACGCAGCGGCAGCTGCCGTGACGCCCGCGAGGCCACCGGACTCGAACGCTTCGGCGACCGTGGTCTTGGCAGCCGCAGCGAGACTCAGGCCTTCAGTGACCTTCGAACGCACCGTGTAGTCCTGGTACGCCGGGATCGCGATCGCGGCAAGAATGCCGATGATCGCAACCACGATCATCAACTCGATAAGGGTAAAACCCTTTTGCACAGCCTTCATTTGTGAGAACTCCTAAAAATTTTGGGTACAAAGTCAGCGGCGCAAAAGGCGCCCCGGGCTTATCGATGCAAGGGGTGGGCCAGTGCCGGAGACGTTTTCTAAGATACTGATTAGGCTAGTAAAACCGACGCAAAGCAGCCTGACTAGTTGACTTAGTTCTGTCGCAAACTGACGCCATCGGCCTGCGCGCACGTCACAAAGTGACCCGAAGCGTCACCTCAAGCTGACACGTGGATTCACTCGATCCCGAGCTTCTTGATGCGGTAGCGCAGGGCACGAAAGCTCATCCCCAGGAGCTTAGCGGCCGCCGTCTTGTTGTAGCGGGTCTTCTCGAGAGCCTTGAGGATGGCGTCGCGCTCGATGGTCTCGAGCTGGCTTCCGAGCGCCGTGTTGCCGACGACGGACCCGGTGGTAACGCCGGCCGCCCCCTCCGCGACGGCAGGGCGCGCGGTCGCGCGCAGCCGGATGTGCTCGGCCGTTATGACACCAGCGGTGCTCAAGGTCATGGCGCGCTCGAGCACGTTCTCCAGCTCGCGCACGTTCCCCGGGAAGGGGTACCCCTCGAGAACTTGAATCGCGTCTGCAGCGAGCTCGGGCGACGGGGTGTTCGCACGGCGCGCCAGGCGTTGCAGGATCGCTTCTGCCATCTCGGCGATGTCGGTACTGCGCTCGCGCAGCGCCGGCACGCGCAGCTCGATGACGTTGATTCGATAGAACAGATCCTCGCGGAAGAGACCCTGTGCGACCAGGTCGGCGAGACTCCTGTGGGTCGCGGACAGGATCCTGACGTCGACCGTTTCTTCGCGCGCCTCCCCGACCGGGCGCATGGTCTTTTCCTGCACCACCCGCAGGAGCTTCACCTGCATGTGCAGCGGCAGGTCGCCGACTTCGTCAAGAAACAGCGTGCCGCCCTCGGCGGTCTGCACCAGCCCCTTCTTATCGGCCACGGCCCCGGTGAAGCTGCCGCGCTTGTGACCGAAGAGCTCACTCTCCATGAGCTCGGTCGGGATGGCACCGCAGTTTACCGCCACGAACGGACCCTCGCGTCGCGCGCCACTCTCGTGAATCAGGCGGGCCACGAGCTCCTTGCCGGTGCCGGACTCGCCGCAGATGTGGACCGGGGCCTGGCTACGCGCCACACGCCCGATCATCTCGCGCAGTTGCTCCATGACGGGGGAGCTGCCCAGCAGTCGCGGGCCGCGCAGCGTGGCGGCCGTCTCCTCGTCGATGGCGGAGCCGAGCTTGATCGCGCTCCCGACGAGCTTGCGCAGCACGCCAAGGTCCAGCGGCTTCGAGACGAAATCGAACGCACCTAGTTTCAGAGCCCGGACCGCGGATTCGACATTTCCATGCGCGGTGATTACGGCCACCGGGACGGTGGCGCGGTTCTCCTGAATCCAGGCCACCAGGTCGAGCCCGTCGCCATCCGGCAGCCGCATGTCGGTGAGGCACAGGTCGAAGCGTTCGCTCTTCAGCAGCTTGCGTGCAGCAATCAGGTCGGATGCGGTGCGGGTCCGCAGGTTCATGCGGCTCAGGGTGAGGCTCACGAGCTCCAGCAGGTCGGGCTCGTCGTCCACGATGAGCACGACCGGCTGATCGGTGATGCTGCGGCTGACGGCAGTCTCGCTCATCAAACCTCCCACCGGTGCGGATCCGCGAATACCAGCCGGAAGACGCTGCCGCCCGCGGCGCGCGACTCATAGAGCAGCGTGGCTCCGTTCGACTGCGCCAGCTCACGAGCCAGGAACAATCCTAACCCGGTGCCGTTGCCGCCGCTGTAAAAGGGCTCGAAGATTTTCTCGGCATGCTCGGACGCGACGCCCCGCCCCCGGTCCAGGACTTCGAGAAACGGGCGGGCATTGCTGCTCATGCGCCCGTAGCGAATCTCGACGCTCTGCCCCGGATCATCTCCGATCGCGTGCTTGAGGGCGTTCTCGCACAGGTTCCAGATGATCTGGCGCAGCTGATTGGGATCGGCGCGCACTTCGACGTTGGAGTCGGCCGCGTGCGCCATGAGGCGGCTGCGCGGCCATTGCATGGTCTCACAAAATTCGTCCTGGAACTCTTCGACCCACGCCGCCAGCGGCAGCCGCTCGAGACGCGCCTCCTCGCGCCGCGACAGGCGCTGCACGTTGTCTATGATGCCGCTCACCCGTTGGGCGTTGCTGCGGATGATCTGGGTGAGGCGACGGTCATCGTCCGTAAGGTCGGGTGATTCGCCGAGCAGCTGCCCGGCGTGGCTCATGGCGCCTACCGGATTCCTGATCTCGTGTGCGATGCTGGCGCTCAGCCGTCCCAGGGCCGCGAGCTTGGCCTGCTGAACCTTTTGCTCCAGCAGGCTGGTGTCCTCGAGAAAAATCAGCACCGGCCCGGGGCTCGTCGTGCCGAGCGGCGCAAAATGGGCACGGACTACGCGCGCGCCGTCCGCCGCAACGAAGGTCTGATCGGCGGGAAGCACGCCGCCGACGCTGCCCGTGTTCTGGCGCCACGCTTCCAGCAGAAACAGGAGTCGCGGAAAGGCCTCGCCGATCAGTGCGTCCGGATAGGCCTGCGTGTCGCCGAGTATTTGCGCCGCAGACTCGTTGATCAGCCGAATTCGATCCTGTGCATCAACCACGAGGATGCTCTCGCGCAGGTGCTGCACGACGTACTGCGACAGCTGCGCCATATTGGCCAGGTCGACCTCGCGGCGGCGCACCAGCGCTTCGCTCTCGCGCAGCCGATTGGCCACCGGCCACATGGCGAGGGCCACGAGGAACACCATCGCACCGAAAAAGCCGGCCGTCACGTAGTCGGTGGCGGGCGCGGCATCGGTGACACCCACGAACACCTGCTGCACCAGCACCGCCAGCGCGGCCACCGCGGCGATGAGCAGCGCGTCACGCCGGCCGGCAAGTACGGTCAGAGTCAGGACCGGCAGCACGACAAGAATAGCAAGTCCGCTGGCGACTCCGCCGCTCGCATAGAGGATCAGTCCGATGGCCAGCGCATCGACGACGGCGTTGACCAAAGCCACTATGCGCAGACTCGACCACTGCAGGCGGCGGGCAATCACCAGCAGCACCGCGGCGGTGAAGTACGTAACGCAGGCCGCCACGAACAGCCGCGGCTGCGCGGTCACTAGGCCCCAGCCGGGCTCGGCGAAGTGCTGCAGCGCCAGCAGCACCAGCGGAACCAGCAGGCGATACAGATTCAGGAGCCCGATGACGCGCCAGGCGAGATCGCTCGGCGTCACGAACGGGGCAGCGGCGCTGGCCGGGATTGGGCGCAAGCTTGTTGGCGGGCGTTGAAGCTGGCGCGACTCTAGCATCTTCGCGCCGCGCGGAAACGCGACCCGCATCCCACGCGTAGCTGGCCACGTACGGCCGTTTTAAGGAGAATGCGCGCTTTATCCGCAAGGCACGGCAATGAACCTGCACGAGTACCAGGCGAAGGACGTGTTCCGCAGCTACGGCATTCCGGTGCCGGCGGGCAAGGTGGCCGCAAGTGCCGAGGAGGCGGCCGGGGCCGCCCGCTCGCTCGGCGGCTCGGTGTGGGTGGTGAAGGCCCAGGTGCACGCCGGCGGCCGCGGCAAGGCCGGCGGCGTGAAGCTGGTGCGCGATGCGGACGCCTTGCGCGCCGCGGCCGCGGACATGCTAGGCAGGCGTCTGGTCACGCAACAGACCGGTCCGGAAGGGCTGCCGGTCGAGAAGGTGTACGTCGAGGCCGGGTCGGAGATCGCGCGGGAGATTTACCTGTCGCTGACTCTCAACCGCGAGCGCGGCCGCATCGCCCTCATCGCCTCTGCGAGCGGTGGCATGGACATCGAGGAGGTGGCGCACAAGACGCCCGACAAGATCCTCACCGCTACCATCCATCCGGCCGCCGGACTGCAGGCGCACCAGGCGCGCGAACTCGCGTTCGGCCTTGGCCTGGCGGGGCCGCAGGTCGCGGAGTTTACGGCGCTCACTGCGGCACTCTACCGGCTGTATCTCGACAAGGACCTGAGCCTGCTCGAGGTGAACCCGCTGATTGTGACCAAGGCGGGCAAACTCATGGCCCTGGATGCCAAGATCAACATCGATGCGAACGCACTGTTCCGTCATCCGGAGCTCGCGCAGCTGCGCGATGCCAGCCAGGAAGACCCGATGGAACGGCGCGCCAGTGAGCACGATCTCAACTATGTGTCCCTCGACGGGAACATCGCCTGCATGGTGAACGGCGCGGGCCTGGCGATGGCCACCATGGACCTCATCAAGCTGCACGGCGGGGAGCCGGCCAATTTCCTCGACGTCGGGGGCGGGGCGACCAGCGAGCGGGTCACGGCAGCCTTCGAGCTGATCCTGTCGAATTCACGGGTGCGCGCGGTGCTGGTCAACATCTTCGGCGGCATCGTGCGCTGCGACCTGATCGCCGACGGAGTCATCAACGCGGTCAAGAAGGTCGGGGTCAAGGTGCCGGTGGTGGTGCGGCTCGAAGGGACCAACGCCGACAAGGCGCGGGCCCTGCTCGCGCAGAGTGGCCTGAAGATCACCGCTGCCACCGACCTCACGGATGCCGCCCGCAAGGTCGTGGGGCTGGCGAAGGGCAAGGCATGAGCATCCTCGTCAACCGCAATACCCGCGTCATCTGCCAGGGATTCACCGGCAAGCAGGGGACGTTCCACTCCGAGCAGGCGCTCGCCTACGGCACCAAGCTGGTGGGCGGGGTCACCCCGGGCCGCGGCGGCCAGAAGCACCTCGACCTGCCGGTGTTCGACACCGTGAAGGACGCGGTACGTGAAACCGGCGCGACCGCGAGCATGATCTACGTGCCGGCGGCTGGCGCCGCGGACTCGATCCTTGAGGCAATCGACGCCGGCATCGAGCTGTGCGTATGCATCACCGAGGGCGTGCCGGTGAACGACATGGTACGCGTCAAGGCGGTGCTGGCAGGCTCGGCCACGCGTCTCGTCGGCCCGAACTGTCCCGGAGTCATCACGCCCGAGGAATGCAAGATCGGCATCATGCCCGGCTTCATCCACAAGAAAGGGCAGGTCGGCATCGTGTCGCGCTCCGGCACGCTCACTTACGAGGCGGTGTTCCAGACCACTCAGCAGGGGCTCGGTCAGAGCACCTGCGTCGGAATCGGCGGCGATCCGGTACGCGGCATGAACTTCATCGACGTGCTCGAGCTCTTCGAACGCGATCCCGCCACCCACGGCATCATCCTGGTGGGTGAGATCGGCGGCAGCGACGAGGAGGCTGCGGCACGCTACATCCACAGGTTCGTCAGCAAGCCGGTGGTGGCTTACATCGCCGGCGTGACTGCACCGCCTGGCAAGCGCATGGGTCACGCGGGCGCAATCGTCGCGGGCGGCAAGGGTACGGCCGCCGACAAGTACGCGGCCTTCGAGGCGGCCGGCGTGCGCACCGTGCGCTCGCCCGCGGAGCTCGGCTCCGCCATGGCGGAGCTGCGGCGTGGGCGTCGCTCGGCCCGCGCGAGCTCGTCGCAGGCCGCCAACGACCCTGTCAGAGGACTCAAGGCCAAGGCCGGCGCGCGCATGGGCGCACCGCGCGTGCGCCGCGCCGCCGCCGCGAAAACCCGACGGGCCAAGCGGCCCGGGCGCGGCAAGCGCCGTTGAGTCGTGAGACCATCGTCCCCACACTGAGATATCCGCCCCGCGTGGCGG
>JANWKL010000003.1 GCA_025451375.1 Steroidobacteraceae bacterium | reverse complement strand
GTAGATGGCGTCGGCGAGCCGCAGGAGGTCCGCGTAGTCCTTACGCACCTCGCCGAGAATGCGCACACCCAGGCCCGGCCCGGGGAAGGGGTGCCGGTAGACCATCTCGCGCGGCAGGCCCAGTTCAACACCGAGGCGGCGCACCTCGTCCTTGAATAGCTCGCGCAGTGGCTCCACGAGCTTCAGGTTCATCTTTTCCGGCAGGCCGCCGACGTTGTGATGGGACTTGATGACATGTGCTTTGCCGGTGCGCGCGCCGGCGGATTCGATCACGTCGGGGTAGATGGTGCCCTGGGCGAGGAACTGCACGCCGCTGAGCTTGCGCGCTTCCTCATCGAATACCTCGATGAACAGGCGGCCGATGATCTTGCGCTTGGCTTCAGGGTCAGTGATTCCCGCGAGCGCACCGAGGAAGCGCGCCTCCGCATCAACGCGGATGACGCGCACGCCGAGGTGCTGCGCGAAGGTGCTCATAACCTGGTCGCCTTCACCCAGACGCAGGAGGCCATGATCCACGAATACGCACACGAGCTGATCGCCGATCGCGCGGTGGAGGAGGGCGGCGACCACCGATGAGTCCACACCGCCCGAGAGTCCGAGCAGCACCTTGCCCTTGCCGACCTGGGCGCGCACGCGGGCGATGGCGTCCTCGATGATGTTGCCGATGCTCCACAGGGCATCGCTGCCGCAGATCTCGCGCACGAATCGTTCGAGCACGCGTGCGCCTTGTTTCGTGTGCGTGACTTCCGGATGGAATTGCACGCCGTAGAAACGGCGGCGCTCGTCCGCCATGGCGGCGAAGGGGATGCTGTTGGTGGAGGCGGTGGCCACGAAGCCTGCCGGCAACGCGTCCACCCGGTCGCCGTGGCTCATCCACACATCAAGCTGCGCGTCGCCGGACGGGTTGCGACGGTCTTCCAGATTATCCAGCAGTCGTGACGTACCGGTCACCGTCACTTCCGCATAGCCGAACTCACGTTCGCTCGACGGGGTGACGCGCCCGCCGAGCTGCTGCGCCATGGTCTGCATGCCGTAGCAGATCCCGAGCACGGGCACGCCGAGTTCATAGACCGAGATTGGTGCCCGCGGCGGATCTTTGTCGGTCACCGACTCGGGCCCTCCCGAAAGGATCACACCGCGTGGCTGGTAGGCGCGGACTTCGGCGTCCGTGATGTCGCAGGGGAGGATCTCGCAGTAGACGCCGAGTTCGCGCACCCGCCGCGCAATGAGTTGGGTGTACTGCGCACCGAAGTCGAGTATCAGGATGCGATGCGCGTGGATGTCCGCGTGGGACGCTGGGTCCGCGGCAGCTCGTGGAACGCTCGCCATGAGATCGCTCAGGACACCCGGTAGTTGGGTGCCTCCTTGGTGATGCTGACGTCGTGCACGTGACTCTCGCGGATGCCGGCCGTAGTGATGCGCACAAAGACCGGCCGCGTGCGCATGTCGGTGATGTTGCGGCTGCCGGTGTAGCCCATGGCCGCACGCAGTCCGCCGGAGAGCTGGTGCAGAATATTCACCACGCTGCCCTTGTAGGGCACCCGGCCCTCAACACCCTCGGGCACGAGCTTCTCGAGTTCCGTGGCGGCGTCATCCTGGAAATAGCGATCGGCCGATCCGTGCCGCTCGCCCATGGCGCCGAGCGATCCCATGCCACGGTATGACTTGTAGGAGGCTCCCTGGTAGAGCTCGACTTCGCCCGGGGATTCCTCGGTGCCAGCAAACAGGCCGCCGATCATGACCGCGTGCGCCCCGGCCGCGATCGCCTTGGCGAGATCCCCGGAAAAGCGGATGCCGCCGTCGGAAATCACCGCCACGTCGGTGTCGCGCAGCGCGTGCGCAATGTTGGCGACGGCGGAAATCTGCGGCACCCCCACGCCGGCCACGATCCGGGTGGTGCAGATGGAGCCCGGCCCAATGCCGACCTTGACCGCGTCCGCTCCGGCATCCACCAGCGCCCGCGCGGCCTCGGAAGTGGCGATATTGCCGGCAATCACCTGGCAATCGGCCCACTTCGCCTTGACGCGCTTCACCGTGTCGAGCACGCCCTTGGAATGCCCGTGGGCGGTGTCGACCACCACGAGATCCACACCCGCTTCGCGCAGGGCGGCGATCCGATCCATGGTGTCCGGAGTCGTGCCCACAGCCGCACCGACGCGTAAGCGGCCGGTGTCGTCCTTGGCCGCGCGCGGGAACTCCGTGGCCTTCTGGAAATCCTTGACGGTGATCATGCCGGCCAGCTCATGCGCCGCGTTCACCACCAGGAGCTTTTCGATGCGGTGCTGGTGCAAGAGCGCCAGCACTTCTTCTTTGGGAGCGTCCTCACGCACCGTGACGAGACGCTCCTGCGGGGTCATGACGGAAGACACGGGCGCGTCGAGTTTCAACTCGAAGCGCAGGTCGCGGTGCGTGACGATGCCGACCGCTTTCCTGCCCACCACCACCGGTACACCGGAAATGCCGCGCGCGCGCGTCAGGTCCAGCACCTCGCGGATGGTCATGTTGGGTGAGACGGTGATCGGATCCTTGATGACCCCGCTCTCGAATTTCTTCACCCGGCCAACCTCGCGCGCCTGCGCTTCGATGGTCATGCTCTTGTGGATGATGCCAATGCCACCTTCCTGGGCGATGGTGATGGCGAGACGGGCTTCGGTGACGGTGTCCATGGCCGCTGACAGCAGCGGTACGTTCAGGAGGATCTTGCGGGTGGCGCGGGTCGAGAGGTCGACCTCGCGTGGCAGAATTTCCGAGTACGCCGGAACCAGGAGGACGTCGTCGAAGGTGAGAGCTTCTTCGAGTATGCGCATGCGTAATTATAGGCGCTCAGGGCCCCTCGGTAAACCTCGTGATAAGGTTCCTTAATGCCCCTGAATCCGGAAGTTGGCGCACCCGAGGTCCCGGCGCGGGACGTCTATAGCGTCTCGCGGCTGAACCGCGAGGTGCGGGTGCTGCTCGAGCGGGGCCTCGGAGTCGTGTGGATCGAGGGGGAACTGTCGAATTTCTCCCAGCCGGCCTCCGGCCACTGGTATTTCTCGCTGAAGGACCGCGATGCGCAGCTGCGCTGCGCCATGTTCCGCATGAAGAACGCGCTGGTGGGGTTTACCCCGCGCCCCGGCGCGCAGGTTCTTGTCCGCGGACGGGTGAGCGTTTATGAGGCGCGCGGTGAGTACCAGCTCATCGCTGACCACCTGGAGGAGGCCGGCGTCGGCGCCCTGAAGCGGCAGTTTGAGCTCCTCAAGACCAGACTGGCCGCGGAAGGACTATTTGCCCTGGAGCGCAAACGCGCCTTGCCGCGCTTCCCGCGGCGCATTGGTGTCATCACTTCGCCTTCCGGGGCCGCACTGCACGACATCCTGCACGTGCTCGCGCGCCGCTATCCGCCGGCGGCCGTGCTGATCTATCCGACTCTGGTGCAGGGCGCGGATGCCGCGCCGGCACTGGTCGCGGCACTCAAGACCGCGTCGCTACGCGCCGAGTGCGATGTGCTGATTCTCGCGCGCGGCGGCGGCTCGCTCGAGGACCTGTGGGCCTTCAACGACGAGCGCGTCGCGCGCGCCATTTACGCGAGCGCATTGCCGGTAGTCGCAGGCGTCGGGCACGAGGTCGATGTCACCATCGCGGATTTTGTAGCCGACGTTCGCGCGCCCACCCCTTCCGGCGCTGCGGAACTGGTGGCACCGGACGGCGCCGCATGGCTTGAGGCCGTGACGCGCACGCAGCAGCGCCTGCACGGCGCCGTGAGCCGTGAACTGCGCTCGAGCGCTGCGCGCTTCAGCACCGCGTCGCGTCGCCTGCAGCTCGCCCACCCCTCGGTACGTCTGCACCAGCACATGCAACGGCTCGATGACCTGACGCAGCGCCTGACAGGATCGGCGCGCGCGCATCTGCAGCGCGATCGCCTGCGGCTGGCGGAGGCTCGCGGCCGGCTGCTGCGCCGTTCACCGCAGCACCGGGTCCAGGAACTGCTGGCGCGGCAGCACAACGCCGGTGCGCGCCTGGACCAGGCGTTGAAGACGCAGCTGGCGCGGGCCAGTCATCGTCTTGCCCTGGCACAGCGCGGGCTGCACGCGGTCAGCCCGCTGGCGACGCTGGCGCGCGGCTTTGCGATCGTGACACGCGCCGATGGCACGCTCGTGACGGATGCCGCGGCCCTCGGCGTCGACGATGAAATCCAGGCGCGTCTTGCCCGCGGCAGCGTCGCGGCGCGCGTGACGGGAAGGAAGGCATGAAGAGATGGATCGCAGCGGCTGCGCTCATGGTCGCGGCTGTGCCGGGCCTGACGGCCGGGCAGGCTCTCAGGGCCGTAGCCGCAAGCGTGGACTTGCCGCAGCAGGAGCTCGTCCCAGGCGGCGTGGCACTGGTGAGGCTCGATAGTGCAGCGCCGACTGCCCCGGTCGTTACCTTCGACGAGCGGCGCGTCATGGTGTTGCGTGCGGACGGCGCGTGGCTCGCGGTGGTCGGGATTCCGCTGTCACAGGTGCCCGGCCATGCGGTGCTGCGGGTCGCCCAGAGTCCTGAAGGCGCTGCGCGCGGCTTCGAGGTCGCCGATAAAGAGTATGTCGTGCAACGCCTCACCGTGGCACCGCGGCAGGTGGATCTGTCCAAGAAGGACCTGGCGCGAGTCAGCCGCGAGCAACCCCGTATTCGCAAGGCGGTCGCTACTTACTCGGCGGCCGAGCCACGCACGCTGCGGCTCTTGCAGCCGGTACCCGGTATCCGCTCCAGTTCCTACGGTTCGCGACGCGTGTTCAACAATCAGCCGCGCAGCCCCCACAGCGGCATGGACATCGCAGCCGACGCCGGCACGCCGGTGCACGCGGCGGCGGACGGGCGTGTCGTGGACACCGGGAGCTACTTCTTCAATGGCAACACCGTGATCCTCGACCACGGCGCCGGGCTCACCACCATGTACTGCCACCTGATTGCGATTGGCGTGCGGGCGGGGCAGCGCGTCAGGGCGGGCGAGGTGATCGGCAGGGTCGGGGCGACCGGACGGGTGACCGGACCGCACCTGCATTTCGGTGTGGCGCTGAATGCAACCTTCGTCGACCCGGCGCTGTTTCTCCCGGCTGCCGGTGAAGCCGCAGCCGCCCCGGCGCCGTAGACCATGGGTGACGAAGCCTTCATGCGCCGCGCGCTCGAGCAGGCGCGCGCCGCGCGCGCCGCGGGCGAAGTGCCGGTTGGTGCGGTGCTGGCGCGGGAGGATGAAGTCATTGCGCTCGGCGCCAATCGGCCCATCGCCAGTCACGATCCCACCGCGCACGCCGAGATCGAGGTATTGCGCGCCGCCGGCAGGAGCCTCGGGAGCTACCGGCTCACCGGCACGACGCTGTACGTGACGCTCGAGCCATGCGTCATGTGCGCCGCCGCCATCGTCCACGCCCGGGTGCGCCGCCTGGTATTCGGCGCCTGGGATCCGCGCGCCGGCGGGGCCGGGAGCATTACCGATGTATTTGCGTTACCCGGCCTCAATCACCGGGTGGACGTATTCGGCGGGGTGTTGATGGACGAGTGCGCGCAGCTGTTGCAGGAGTTCTTCGCGCAGCGGCGCGGCTGACGCACGGCACTTCAGGTTCGGTGCGCCGTCAGTGTGGCGGGGAGGGTCGCGGCGGCGCGTTCTTCACATACTTGTCGAACCAGCGAAGCATTTCGTAAATCAGCTGCTCGTTGGATTCCATGGCCGTGTACCAGTGCGGCTCGTGAGGAAGCATGACCAGGCGGGCGGTACCCCCGTTGCCGCGGATGGCTTCGTACAGCTTGCTGGCTTGTATGGGCGTCGTGCCCGGGTTCGCATCGTCGGCTCCATGGACGATGAGCAGTGGCGTCTTGAGCTTATCGGCGACGAAGAATGGTGACACCTTAAGGTAGACGTCCGGAGCCTCCCATACCGAGCGGCGTTCATTCTGGAAGCCGAACGGGGTGAGCGTCTTGTTGTATGAGCCGCTGGTGGCGACCCCGGCACGGAATAAATCCGAATGCGCCACGAGGTTCACGGTCATCAGCGCGCCGTGGCTGTGCCCGGTAACGCCTATGCGGTCGGGATCAGCAACGCCCAGCAACACCGCTTCATCGACCGCGGCTTTGGCATCTGCGAGGAGCTGCTCCTGATAGGTGTCGTAGGCCTTTTTCGGATCACCGACGATCGGGAAGGAGGCATTGTCGATCAGTGCGTAGCCCGCCAGCAGCAGCAGCCGATGTTGACGCAGTCGCGTGAACGTCTGTTGTGAGCCTGCGATCTGCCCGGCCTTGGACGCATCAGCATAGTCCAGGGGATAGGCGTAGAGGATCGTGGGGACGCGCGTGCCTTGCGTGTAGCCCGGCGGAGTGTAGAGGGTGAAGGACAAGTCGAGTCCGTCGGCGCGCTTGTAACTCACCAGGCGCTTCTTGATCTGTCGCACCACCGGTGTCTGATCGGCAATGTGGGTGACGGGCGCACTCGTGGAAGCGAAAATCGCTTCGCCGCTGGCGGCATCCAGATGGGCTCCGAGGGAGCGCAGGAACGCGTTTGGTGGGTCGAACGTCGACTGATGCCAGGTGAGGAACGTCGCGGCGTCCGCTCCCAGAAAAGACAGAAATTGTTCGAAAGCGGTTGAGTCGCTGCGGAACAGGCGCTCGGACTTCAGGGTCTTCAAATTGAGGCGATCGAGGAACGGCCGGTCGCCTTGCGGCGAGGAGCCAACACCTGCCAGGTAGATAGTCTCGCCGTCCTGGCGGACCACGCGGACACCATTGGCGAGCACGCGATGTACCGGATGGCCGGGGTTCGCATATTTCTCGTCGGCGGATAGATTCCACAGGACGCTCGGCTTACTTTGGGGTTGGTCAACGTCGATGACGAAGACTCGCATCCAGTGCCGGTTTTGGTCGTACTCGTGCATGAGCGCGACAGCGGGATTCTCGCTCCAGTCCAGTCCGACAAAGCGCTGCTCGGTCCGCGCGATCTCAACCGGTGCCGAATCAAACGGCGCTTTCAGCAGCAGGACTTTGTCGCGCGCGGGAACCTCGACGTTCCAGTCGCCGCGGTCGAGCGCCTCAGCCCACGTCAGCGTCGCGGGCTCGGTGGCGCGCCAGGAGAATTCCCGCGGGCCGAGGGGAACGCCGTGAATTGGAACGCGATCCGCGAGGGGCAGGGAGACCAGCTGATGAACCACTACAGCCGAGCGCTTCGACGTGTCCCAGACAGACACGTCTTGTGGGAACCGATCGTAGGTCGTGACGTATGAATAGGGCTTGTGAGTTGTGCTGACCAGTAGGTGCTGCCCATCCGGGGCGATCTGCAGCAATTCGTACCGGTCCGGCTTTCCCAGCAACTTGATTGCGCCGGAGGCTGCGGTGACGACAGCAAGCTGTGAGGCGCCGTAGTAGTCAAAGAGGTCCTCATCGTGCTTGCTGGCGAGCGTGTCGCGGTTCTCGTAGGTGCTGCTCTGTCCTGATTCGCCGCCCGCATCCTGGATGTTCGCTCCGCTGGACGCGCCTGAGCCAGCGGGTGGCGGACCGATTCCACGGGGCACGAGTTTGACCAACAGCTCTTTCTGATTGGGCAGCCACTGCAGCTCGTCACCGAACATCGGATTCAGGCGCGCGCCGGGGACCTGGCGCGCCGTGCCAGTCTGCGCATCGCCGATCCACAGCTGGACCTCACTGGGCCCAATATTCTCAAAGGCAAATTGCCTGCCATCCGCGCTCCATACTGGCGCGGTCGGGCAGGCACCCGCCGGGAGCAGCACATGCTGTTGCGCGCCGCCAGGCAGGTGCACGAGATCAAAGCTTCTGACGCAGGGGGTTATTCCGTAACCGCCCGGTGTGTCGTGCTTACTGTGATTCCCGGGCTCGATGCGTATTCCCGCCAGGCGCAGGAAGGGCGTGGCCACACGCGCGATGGGCGGGTAGTCCTCCCAGGACACCAGGAGAATCGTGTCCCTTGTCGGACTCACGTCCGGAAGCGGCGGTGAGGGCGCGCGCATCACGTCGAGAACGTTCCGCGGCGGCTGGTCGTATCCAGAAGATGGCGCTTGGGTAGCTGCCGGGATGGATGTGGGTGGTGGCACGGCAGCGGCCACCGCCATCGTCCAGCTGGCGAGCGCTGCGGCCAGCAGACATGGCGCGGTCCTGGTTACTGTCGGCATCTGCTGCCTCCTGATTTCAACGCATAACATGCAGCTACTGTCGTCGACCGTTCAGCGACTGATGTCGATGATTTGATTCAGCGTCTCGCAAGCGGCAGTAAATGACTCTTCCGGGACTCGCCTCCAGGGGTGAGGCTTTGCGCCCCTGGCGCGCCAGTCGAAGGATTTTGGTTGATGGCCCAGGATATAACTGACGACGCCTCTGGATCCCTTGAGCCTGATGGCGAACGGATTGGTGTCGTTGAAGGATGCCGTGGTCATGGGCAGACCAATGACGATGCCGGTCCGCTCGTTGAATTCTCGCGGAGACAGTACCACCAGCGGGTGCACATCCTTCATCGCGCGTCCGGCCTGAGGATTGCAATTGATCCAGACCATGTCACGCCGGTCGGGGCACCAGGATCTCCTTGCCGCCATCACAGCACCTCATTACCGATGGCAACCGTCGGCATCGCTTCGCCGCCATGCCGCGCGGGATCGAAGACAGCCAGCTTCTGGGCCAGCGTCAGTTTTGGCGTACCGATAGCTCGTACGATGACATTGGATTCTTCAGCCGAGATCTCCACCGGCTGACCGACTTTGAATCTGGCGGAGCGCGCGACGGCTGCCGGAATGCGCACGGCGAGGCTGTTCCCCCATTTCTGGACTGTGAGTGCGGCGGTCTTACTCATGGTCGGTCTCCGATGTATAAACGAGTATATACATGACCATGAAACCGTCAAGTTTGCGGGATCTAACGCCCTCTCTTGCTCTTCAGCTCCCGGGACCTGCGCCCGCACCACCGTGTTCGAGCGCGGCCGGTGCCGCCTCGCCAGGCTGCCACTCAAGGAGCGTGAGATAGCGCTGGATGCGGTCCACGAACTGCACCGGCTCCCAGCCACGCGCGTAGCCGCGTTTGGCGCGTGCGTACCAGCGCTCCTGCGCAAGCAGCGGCAGGCGTTCGCGCACGTCGGTCCACGAGTCCGGATTCTTGCCCTGCGCCTGCGTGAGGATGCGCGCGTCCTCGAGATGTCCGAAGCCCACGTTATAGGCGGCGACCGTGAGCCAGGTGCGATCCGGTTCCGCGACGCGTTCCGGCGTCATCTGCCGCACCTGGGCGAGATAGCGTGCCCCGGCATAGATACTCTGCTGCGGGTTGCTGCGATCCTTGATGCCCATGGCCTGCGCAGTGTCGGCGGTCAACATCATGACTCCGAGGGCGCCATCAGCAGACTGCGCGTGCGGATCCCACTTGGATTCCTGGTAACCGATTGCCGCCAGGAGGCGCCAGTCCAGCCCGAATTGCGCGGCGGCCTGCTCGAACCAGGCGCGATACAGCGGCAGCCGTGCGGCCGCGTTGGCCTGAAATTCGCGCGACTCTTCATAGGCGAAAGAGCGGATATCGCCGGAGGAGTCCTGCAGCAGCTGCGCAAGCTTGCCCGAGGTCGTGAGCACGCTGAAGAACGAGTTGACCGCCGTCAGGAGGTCCACGGCTCCGCGGCGCACGATCCACTGCGCGGGACGCTCCTGGGGGAGCGAAAAGCCGACCAGCACGTTCGGGTACAGGTGATGCGCGAAGGAGTACTCGCGCGCATCGCTGATGGCGTAGTCGGCCTGGCCTGAGTCGACATCCTCCATCGGATCCGCCGAGCTCGGCGCGGTCTCGACCCACGTGAGGTGCGGCGCGACCGTGGCCTTGAGGTGTTCCAGGACCCACTCCTGCGGGCTGCCCGCGCGCACCGCTATGCGTGCGGACTCCAGCTGCAGGGTGTCGCGCGGCCGCACGCCGTTGTGTGCGTAGACGACCAGCTGCGGGATAAGCGTATACGCGGCGGCGGCCGTGCCCACGCGCTCCCACTCCTTGGTGCTGGTGAGCGAAGCGGCGGCAATGTCCGCGCGCTTGGCCTCGAGCTCCGCCTGCATGGCGCGCTCGTTCGCCACCGGATACATGTTGAGCCTGACGCCCAGTTGCGCCGCGAACTGGCTCGCGAGCTCGTACTCGAGTCCCTCGGGGGCTTGGGCGCCCAGGTAATAGCAGGTCGGGAGATTGACCGTGACGACCCGCAGCTCGCCGCGCTGACGGATCTCATCAAGGGCCGAGGTGTGAAACCGGCCGCAACCGGCGACCAACAACACGAATACGGCGGCCAGAGTGAATGCGCGCACAAACCCCCCGCCGCTCAGGTTTCCGCTAGAATACCAGCCCCGCAAAAACGGCGGACCCGCGGAGAGGTACCGAAGCGGTCATAACGGCGCCGACTCGAAATCGGATGGTCGGGTAATTCCGGCACGTGGGTTCGAATCCCACCCTCTCCGCCATATGATTCCCAACAGGCAACTGGGCTGCCCAGGCTCACGCCGCCGGCTTTTTCAATGCCTCGCGGTAGGCAGCCGCGAACGCTTCCACGAACGTGTGCGGCAGATGGTCCGCCGGCATCTCTATGAGATTGCGATAAAAGGCGGTGAACAGATCCCAGTATTGCGCCTTGTCGGCCGAACGGGTCTTGCCGCGCCGCGCCGCGCGCTCGAAGCGCGCCTCCAGCTCCGCCGGATCCAGGCGGTCGAGAAATTCAACAAATGCCGCGCGCGTCGCCAGAGCGGCCGCGCTCTCATGAGCCTTGGCTTCACCGACCGTTTCGCGCAGCCACTGCACCGAATCGAGGCTGCGGCTCTCGTGTCGCTCCAGCAGCTGCACCAGCAGGTCCTCGACCATGGTGTTGGCGAGCGAGGGCCGCGGGTCGTCCTCATCGGGCGGTTGCATTTCGATGCGGTAGCGGTTGCGCGTGTCGGCGCGCGCGCGGTCAAGTTCCTTGAATCCCACCAGCGCCTCGCGGAACAGGCGCCCCGCCAGATGCAGCAGGCGCCCCTGGGCCTCGGCCGGCAGACGCTCGGGGCTGACGCCCGCACCGCGACAGAAGGCGTCGAGTCCGGAGTGCACGTCGCCCAGCGCCATGGCGCCAGCGCCATTTTTCGGCTCGCGGCTCACGGCTTCGGCGAGCCGTGCCATGCGCTCGCCGAGGGTTTTGGGATCGACACCGTTGGCCTCCAGGGCTTCGGCTCGCGCCGCTCCCGCCTCGGGTGGCCGCGCGGGGACGTATTCGACGGCCTGCCCGTAGGCATTGACGGGGAGCACCGAGCCGGTATCGCTCGGCGGAACGATCAGCTCCTGCAGGTCAAGCGGCGCGCCGATGTCCTGCTCGGGCGGGCGGCCAAAGGTGCGCAGTGTATGAATGCTGGTCGGCACGGCGGGGGGGGGTTGCGGCTGGGCCTGCTGGGTCTCGACCGCGGCAACGATCTGGTACTCGCCCATGCGGATGACGTCGCCGTTGGTGACGCGATGGCCGCTCGAGCCGCGTTTCGCCAGCGGCTCCATTTCGTCGTTGACGTAGACGCCGTTGGTGCTGACGTCCTGGAGATAGTAGTGGCCTTCGCGGAACTGCACCCGGGCGTGGTGAGCGGAGACGTAGCGCAGCGGGTCGGGCAGGACCCAGTCATTGTCGGCGGAACGGCCAATAGTGCCGCCCTCCACCGTGAACGTGGCGCTGCTGCGGTCAGCGAGCGAGCGCCGCTGATCACTGACGATGCGCAGGCGAAGGGCCATGGTTCCCCGACTCAAGAGAAATTCCGTCCGTATCGAGTCTCGCGCCGTTTCGCACGGGCACAAGCGTCCTGCGGTGGGCCGCTGGACATATACTGTCGGGATCAAAGTAGCAGGCACCCCCCGCCGAGCCATGGCAACCAGTCACATTTTTCGCATTATGTTCGTGAATCAGGGCAAGGTTTACGAGGTCTACGCCCGCAAGGTCAGCCACGGCGAGCTGTTCGGGTTCATCGAGATCGAGGAGCTGGTGTTCGGCGAACGCGGCTCCGTCGTGCTCGATCCGTCCGAGGAGCGAATCAAGAGCGAATTTGCCGGGGTGAAGCGCACCTTTCTGCCGATGCATTCAGTGCTGCGCGTGGATGAAGTGAAGAAACAGGGCGTCAGCAAGATCACCGTTCTGGAAGGCGGGGCCAACGTCGCGCAGTTCCCGCTACCGGTGTACGGCGCGCCTCCGTACGACAAGAAGTAAGCCGCGCATGCTGGAGATTCCTGGACCGCCGGCGCTGTCCGCCTTTCGTATCGCCAAGCTCCTCAAGCGTGTGCAGGCACGGGAGGCCAGCGTCGCGGGACTGAGCGCGCGTTTTGTGCATTTTGCCGATGTCGCGCGGCCACTCACCGCGCCGGAGCGGGAAGTCCTCGGTCGGCTCCTCACCTATGGACCCGCCGAAGCCCCCGGGGCCGACGATGACGTCCAGGGAGCTCTCGTTCTAATCGTGCCGCGCGCCGGCACCATCTCACCCTGGTCGAGCAAGGCGACGGACATCGTGCAGGTGTGCGGGCTTACCAGCGTGCGGCGGGTGGAACGCGGTATAGCTTATCGCCTGCGCGCGCCGCAGGGCTTGGTCCGCGCACAGCTGTTGCTGCTCGCGCCGGCGTTGTTTGATCGCATGACCGAGATGCCGCTGTTGGATTCCGCTGCCGCCGCGTCGCTTTTCGAGCATGCGCCCCCGCGTCCGCTCGCTCGCGTGAGCATCGCCGCCGGCCGCGCCGCGCTCGCACAGGCCAATCGCACCCTGGGGCTCGCGCTCTCGGGCGAGGAGATCGATTATCTGCTGGAGGCATTTCAGCGCCTGCGGCGTGATCCCACCGACGTCGAGCTCATGATGTTCGCGCAGGCGAATTCTGAGCACTGCCGCCACAAGATATTCAACGCCGACTGGATCATCGACGGTGAGCCGCGCGCCGAATCGCTGTTTGCGATGATCCGTCACACGCACGCAGTGAGTCCCAAGGGAGTGCTCTCGGCGTACCGGGACAACGCCGCGGTCATCGAGGGCACGCCGGGGCTGCGCTACTTCCCGGATCCGACTTCCGGCATCTATGGTGCCAGTGCCGAGCCGATCGACATTCTCATGAAGGTCGAGACGCACAATCACCCGACCGCCGTCTCACCGTTTCCGGGTGCCGCCACCG
Source organism: Steroidobacteraceae bacterium (assembly GCA_025451375.1). Classification (GTDB taxonomy): domain Bacteria; phylum Pseudomonadota; class Gammaproteobacteria; order Steroidobacterales; family Steroidobacteraceae; genus 13-2-20CM-66-19. The sequence continues at coordinate 16,178 of JANWKL010000003.1, read as the reverse complement.
GTTCCGGCGGCGAGATCCGCGACGAAGGCGCCACTGGGCGTGGCGCGAAACCGAAGGCCGGACTCACCGGCTTCTCGGTCTCGAACCTGCGCATCCCCGGCTACACACGCCCCTGGGAGGGTGCATACACGGCGCCCGAACGCATCGCATCCCCGCTCGACATCATGATCGAAGGGCCGATCGGCGCCGCCGCCTTCAACAATGAGTTCGGGCGGCCCGCGATCTGCGGCTACTTCCGCACCTTTGAGCAGGCGGTCGCGGGCGATCCGCCTGGGCGCACCCGCGGCTACCACAAGCCGATCATGATCGCAGGCGGCCTCGGCAACGTGCGGCGCGGTCACGTGGAGAAGTCCGAAGTGCCCGTGGGCGCGCAACTCATCGTGCTGGGCGGACCTGCGATGCTCATCGGTCTGGGCGGCGGCGCTGCCTCATCGGTGGACAGCGGCAGCTCCAGCGCGGAGCTGGACTTCGCCTCCGTGCAGCGCGGCAACCCGGAGATCCAGCGCCGCGCGCAGGAAGTCATTGACCGCTGCTGGGCGCTCGGGGAGCGCAATCCGATTGTGCTGATTCACGATGTGGGCGCGGGCGGGCTGTCCAATGCGGTGCCCGAGGCGGTCGCGCACAGTGGGCGCGGCGCCCGCATCGACCTGCGTGCCATCCCCAGCGCCGAATCCGGCCTGTCGCCGCTCGAGCTGTGGTGCAACGAAGCCCAGGAACGCTACGTCGTCGTGATCGAACCTTCGGGGGTGGCGCAGTTCTCAGCCATTGCCGCGCGTGAGCGCTGCCCGTTCGCGGTGATCGGTGAAATCAACGACAGCGGCCAGCTCACCGTCCAGGATCCACGCTTCCGGGATCTGCCGGTGGATATGCCGATGGAGGTGTTGTTCGGCAAGCCACCCCGCATGACGCGCGACGTCCGCAGCGCCGTCCGCGTGCGCACGCGCTTTGATATCACCGCCATTGAGCTGCGCGAGGCTGCCTATCGGGTGCTGCGCCTGCCGGCGGTCGCTGACAAGACTTTTCTCATTACTATTGGCGATCGCACCGTGGGCGGTCTCATCAGCCGCGACCAGTTGGTCGGACCCTGGCAGGTCCCGGTCAGCGATGTCGCGGTCACACTCGCCGACTTTCACGGCGTGGCGGGGGAGGCTATGGCCATGGGCGAGCGCACGCCCGTCGCGCTGCTCGACGCGCCGGCTTCCGGGCGCCTGGCGGTTGCCGAGGCGATCACCAACATCCTGGCGGCCGACATCGGCGCGCTGTCGCAGATCCGGCTGTCGGCCAACTGGATGGCGGCCTGCGGCGAGACGGGCGAGGATGCGGCACTCTACGAGACTGTCCGCACGGTGGGCCGCGAGCTGTGTCCTCAGCTCGGTATTGCGATCCCCGTGGGCAAAGACTCACTGTCCATGAAAACCGCCTGGGTGGAGCGCGGCCAGGACTTCAGCGTAGTAGCGCCGGTTTCCCTGATCGTGTCGGCGTTTGCACCCGTCAAGGATGCGCGCACGACGCTCACGCCTGCCCTGCAACTTGATGAGCGCCCGACCTCGCTGTGGCTCATCGATCTTGGCGCCGGAAAAAACCGGCTGGGCGGATCGGCGCTCGCGCAGGTCTACGGGCAGCTCGGCGATGTGCCCGCAGATCTGGATGATCCGCAAATGCTCCTGCGCCTCGCGGCGGCGCTCCGGGAGCTGCGCGGTGCCAACATGTTGCGCGCGTATCACGACCGTTCAGACGGCGGACTGTTCGCAACCCTCGTCGAGATGGCGTTTGCAGGCCACTGCGGACTGGACATTGCCCTGCCAGCTGCGCGCGGACCGGCGCTCGCGCAGCTGTTTGCCGAGGAGCCCGGCGTGGTTGTGCAGATCATGGCCGGCGATGAGCCGGCGTTCACGGAAATTCTGGCGCGCCATGGGCTCAGCGCGTCCGCCTTGTACCTGGGCGCGCCGACCAGTGATCTGTCGGTGCAGATGCGCATCGGCGATGTGCACTTCAACGAACCCTGGGCTGAGCTCAAGCGCGCCTGGTCCGAGACTTCGTGGCGCCTGCGTCGCCTGCGCGATGATCCCGAGTGCGCCGACGAGGAATTTGCAGCGCAGACTGCGGAAGCTGATGCGGGGCTTGGCGTTGCGCTCAGCTTCGATCCCGAGGAGGACATCGCGGCGCCGTACGTGGCGCGCGGTGCGCGCCCCGCGGTCGCCGTCCTGCGTGAGCAGGGCGTGAACAGTCAGACCGAGACCGCCGCGGTGCTCGATCGCGCCGGGTTCACGGCGCACGACGTGCACATGACGGATCTTCTGAGCGGTCGCCGGTCGCTGGCCGAGTTCAAAGGGCTGGTGGCCGGCGGCGGCTTCTCCTACGGCGACGTGCTGGGGGCGGGCGAGGGCTGGGCGAAATCCATTCTGTATCACGGCGAGGTGCGCGAGGAGTTCCAGCGCTTCTTCGCTCGCACCGAGACCTTCGCGCTCGGCATCTGCAACGGCTGCCAGATGTTCGCGGCGTTGCAGAGCATTATTCCGGGGACCGGGCACTGGCCGCGCTTTGTGCAGAATCGCAGCGAGCAGTACGAGGCGCGCTTTTCCCTGGTCGAGGTGCTCGCCTCACCCTCGGTGGTTTTTCAGGGCATGGCGGGCTCATTCCTGCCGATCGCGGTGGCGCACGGCGAGGGCCGCGCCGAATTTGCCTCAGCCAGCGCGGCCGCGGCGAGCGCAGCGAGTGGCCTCGTGGGTCTGCGTTACGTGAACCCCGATCACAGCGTCGCGACACGCTATCCCTTCAATCCGAGCGGCACGCCGTTCGGCATCGCGGCGCTCACCAACACCGACGGCCGGGTGACCATCACCATGCCGCACCCCGAGCGCTCCTACCGTTACGTGCAGAATTCGTGGCGGCCGCGGGAGGCGGGGGAGAACAGCGGCTGGACCCGGCTGTTCCGCAACGCAAGACGCTTCGTGGCTTGAAAATCCACGGTTGTTGCTAGACCGGCCCCCCCACCGCGAGCCACACAACTGCTGTGATGTTGTAGGCCATGAACGCTGTCACGTAGGGTTGCGCATTGAGTTGTCGGCGCCTGTCAAACAAGATCAAGGCGGCGAGACACAGGTCGATTACCGCGAGGCATACTGTCTGCGCCGTAGTCTGTCCAACACCGAACCAGTAACCCAGGGTTCTCGCCAGACCGGGCGGTAAAAGAAATAACGCAATGCAAATCATGTAGCGCATGTGTGCCGCCACGTCGCGCCTTAGAATCCGGATGATCGCCAGAACGTAGACGCCGACAATCACCGCCAGCTGGGCTGCCGATATCAGTTCGGCATTGCGGGCTGTTGCCATAGTTGTCCCGGCCGATATCTTTTCGTGGTACTCCTTCCAAATCATCGCCAGGGCGAACGGCACGATCATTGACATCAAAATGAACGACGCCTTTCCAAGCAGTCGGTGTAGCGCGAATGCTTGGTATCGAATGGCGAATGGTTGGACGACCAGCAGCCCAATCCATGAAAAGAGCAACACGGCGTGGACGTGGACCGCTGGAGTGATGGAAGACTCGAACTTTGGTATCTCTGATAAATACGGAATCCAGAAGCCCGCCACAAAAATCGGCACCAGGACGAGCAGAAAACACCCCACATTGCGATAGGCACGCTCCATTACCTGCTCTCCCAAGTTGCTTGTTATGCAGTCCAATGTGCGCCCGCTTCTACGAAGCGTCGCTGCCTTTGTGATGGCAGTTTTCTGGCAGATTTGTCGCTTAGCCCCGTGGGCGCTGCTCTTCCAGCGATTCCCAGCGCGCAAACTTTTCAAGTAGCAACTCTTCGAGCTCGGCGAGACGCTGGCGATCACCTCGCAGCCGCTCACCTCCCAGTCGGTGATAGTCCGGCTCGCTCATGCGTGCGATGAGCTGCGTTTGCTCCTCCTCCAGTGATTCGATCTCCTCGGGCAAGGCAGCCAGCTCGCGCTCGTCCTTGTAGCTCAAGCGCTTGCGGGTCTTGGCGGACGCCTCACTCGCCGCGCGGTCGCCGGAGGCCTGCCGCGCAGGCGACTGACCGGGCTCATTCGCGCGGCCGGCCGGCATCGGCCGCTGCTGCAGGTAGTCGCTGTAACCGCCGGGGTACTCGCGCCATAGGCCATTGCCCTCGGCGACCAGTGTCTGGGTAACGACATTGTCGAGAAAGCGCCGGTCGTGACTGACCAGGAGCAGCGTCCCCGTGTAGTCCTGCAACCGCTCCTCGAGCAGTTCCAGGGACTCGATGTCCAGATCGTTGGTCGGCTCGTCCAATACGAGCAGGTTTGCAGGTTGCGCAAACAGACGCGCGAGCAGCAGACGGTTGCGCTCGCCGCCGGAGAGCATGCTGATCGGTGACTTCGCGCGCTGCGCGGAGAACAGGAACTCCCCGAGATAACTCACGATGTGCTTGCGCTCACTGCCCAGCTGCACCCAGTCCGAGCCTGGGCTGATGGCCTCGGCGAGAGTCGCGTCGGGATCGAGTTGGGCTCGCAGCTGATCGAAGTAGGCGATATTCAAGCGGGTTCCGCGGCGCACCGTGCCCGTATCCGGCGCGAGTTCACCGAGTATGAGCCGGATGAGGGTCGTCTTGCCCGCGCCGTTCGGGCCGATGAGGCCGATGCGATCGCCGCGCATGATCCGCATCGACAGATCCTTGACAAGAGGTCGCTCTGCGAAGCGTTTGCTCACCTGCTCGAACTCGGCCACCAGCTCGCCGGAGCGCTCACCAGCGTTGAGTGTGAGGCGGATGTTTCCGAGCCGGTCGCGCCGGGTGGCGCGTTCGCTGCGCAATTGCTCGAGACGGCGCACGCGTCCTTCGTTACGCGTTCGGCGCGCCTCGACCCCTTTGCGGATCCAGACCTCCTCCTGCTGCCAGTACTTCTCGAAACGGCGTCGCGCGAGGTCCTCCGCCGCGAGCTCGGCGTCCTTACGCTCCTCATAGGCCGTGAAGCTGCCGGCGTACGAGCGGAGTACGCCGCGGTCCAGTTCGATGATGCGCGTGGTGATCCGATCGAGGAACGCACGATCGTGGGTAATGACAATGGCAGCCGGCACCTTGAGCAGCAGCTCCTCCAGCCGTTCGATGGCTTCGATGTCCAGATGATTGGTGGGCTCATCAAGCAGCAGCAGCTCGGGCTGTAGCGCGAGCGCCAGGGCAAGCGCGGCGCGCTTGCGCTCTCCACCCGAGCAGTTCGCCGGTGAAGTGACTCCAGTGAGACCGAAGCGGTGCAGGAATTCCTCGAGGCGTGAGGTCAGGCGCCAGTGCTCGCGCTCATCGGCTGGCGTCCCGCCACGTAAGTCTGCGCTCGCCCTGGCTCGCAGCAGCAGACTGTCTTGTAGCGTTTCCGCCGGCGGGAGCTGCGGTTCCTGTTCGACGAGCCCGAGGCGCAGGCCCTCGCGTCGCTGCAGGTGCCCGTCGTCGAGCGGGGTTTTGCCTGCGAGCACGCTAAGCAGTGTCGACTTGCCGGTCCCGTTGCGGCCGATCAGCCCGAGTCGCTCGCCGGCCTGCACCGTGAGCTGCGCTTCATCAAGGAGCGGCCGCTCGCCGAAGGCGACCTGCGCGTTGAGAAGACTGATCAGAGACATAGGCGATGGTCCGCACCCGGTGACGCTATTATGGCGGCTTCACCAACCCTTAAGCAGTCGGGAGATCGCACCGTGCCGTCCACACTATCAGTTCGAGCCGCGTTGCTACTGGGTCTGGCGGCCGTCGCCGTCAGCGCAGTGGCGGCGCAGCGCCAGGATCCGCTCGCCGCGGCGATTGCCGGTTCCTCGCGTACTGCGAAATTCACCGCGCGCGACCAGTACCGCCATCCGCTCGAGACGCTGCGATTTTTTGGACTGCGGCCAAACCAGACCGTCGTCGAGATCTGGCCCGGCCGCGGCTGGTATATGGAGATTCTCGCGCCGTACCTGCGCGAGCAGGGCAAGTACTACGCGGCCATTGAGGCTCCCGACGTACCGGGCGCATCAAAAGAGGCTAAAGACAATGCGGCCGCGCTGCGCAAGCGGATTGCGGACGATCCAACTCACTTGGGCAAGGTGATCGTCACCGACCTGCACCCGCCGCAGCTGACCGAAATCTGCCCGCCGGGAACCGCCGATGTGGTGTTGACCTTCCGCAATGTGCACAACTGGCTGGAAACGGGCGATCAGCAGGCGCAGTTCAACGCATTCTTCAAGGCCCTGAAACCCGGTGGTGTGCTCGGTGTAGTCGAGCACCGCGCCAGGGCTGGCACGAGTCTTGGAGAGATGCGTAAGTCCGGCTACATGGACGAGGACTACATCAGGAAACTGGCGGCGACTGCCGGCTTCCGCTTCGATGCGCAGTCCCCGGTCAACAACAACCCGCAGGACACCCGGGATTATCCACAAGGAGTGTGGACCCTGCCGCCGACGCTCGCGCTCGGTGCTACAGACCGCGACAAGTATCTGGCGATCGGCGAGTCGGATCGGATGACGCTGAGATTTGTGAAGCCGGGACGCTGACCGCGGATGGACGCGCTGACAAAGGTGATGGTGATCCGGCACGCGGAGAAGCCACCTGGAAACGGCAAGCCGCATGGGGTCGATGCAGACGGCGCGCGCGATGACAGTTCGCTGACGGTCAGGGGCTGGCAGCGCGCCGGTGCTTTGGCGGGCCTGTTTGCGCCGTCCAACAGTATCTTTGTGAGCGCGCTGCTGGCGAAGCCATCGACCATCTTTGCGGCAAATCCGAGCGGTGGCAGTAACCGGCCGCTGCAAACAATCAAACCGCTTCTCAAGAAGAGCGGCGCGGAACTGGTGGATACTTTTACCAAAGGCCAGGAAGCCGAACTCGCCGCCGAGATACTGCGGCGCCGGGGAGTCGTACTGGTCTCCTGGCAGCACGAGCGGATTTGCGAGATCGCCACGCAACTCACCGCCAGCAATCCGCCGGAGCCGCGCTTTCCGGCCGCGTGGCCCGACGAGCGCTTCGACGTCGTCTGGGTGTTCTCTTCACCCGCCAAGTCCGGGCAGCGATGGAGTTTCGCTCAGGTTCCGCAACTGCTCCTGTCGGGAGACTCGAGCACGCCGCTGCGGTAAGTCTGCGAGCTAAGGATCAGCTCGCCGAAACAAACGGCGTAACGTTGCTGCCGGTCTCATCAAGAAAGAAGCGCCGCACCATGATCGCCTGCTGCAGCTTGCCCTTGCGCACGTAGGCCTCGTAGAGAAGGTCTTTCACGACCTCGAGCATGATGCCGGCCTCGTAGCCATCCAGGAGCGGCAGCCGCGCGCTGGAATCCAGCTGTGCGCCGAAGAGGATGTTTTTCATCTTGGTGAAGACTTCGGGCTGGATCGGCGCGAGTTCGCGCACCGCGTTCAGCTCATCGAACAGACGCAGCTTCCCGGATTCGCCCAGGTCCGCGAACATCGCCTGACCCGCGCGCCGGCACATGGAGGCGAAGGCGTTGAAGGCGCCCTGCGAGAAGCAGGTGAGTGCTTCGCGGAACAGCGACTCAACCTCCTCGGGGACGTAAGTGAAGCTGAACTTCTCGCGCGCGCGTTCGACCTCCGTGAACTGCGGTGACAGCTCGATGCGCGCCGCGCCATACAGGCGCACGGTGAAGCGCAGGAAGATCGGCATGTGGCAGGCGTCGCACAGGTAGACCAGTCCCACCTGTTTTGGCCGGTAGACCTGCAGGTCCTCGAAGCGCGGCACGGCGTTGACGGTGATATGGGCTACCGCCTGGCAATGGGGGCACGTGACCACCAGGTTCTTGTCCCGGTCGTGGTGTAGCTGGCTCGCTGAATCGATGTACAGGGACATGGGTCCAATGCGGGCGGCTCGCTGCTTTTTGTACGCCGCCTGAAAGCCATGTTAACTGAAAGCGCGGCGACCGCGATCCGTCACACGTTATGTAACAGGCTTGGGCGCGCGTGCAAAGGCGAGAATGCGTTCGGCGAGCGCCGCGTACTCACCGCTGAAGTGGTGCCCCTTGCCGATCTGCGCGCGGGTCGCCCCGCCAGCGGGCAGAGTCGGGCAGATGGAATCCGTCTCGCCTTCGCCGTAGATGCACAGCACCGGCAGGTTGCCGATAGCGCCGACTTCCGGTCGCGTGGGCGGTCCGCCGTCAGCGCTGCCCACCCAGCCCGCGATGCTGATTTCGAAGGAGGCGTTGGAGTCGATGCCGAGGAGATTCACGCTCGCCACGCGCGCGCGCAGATCCGGCGGCAGGCGATTGACGACGAACGGCAGCACGTCGGCGCCGAAAGAGTAGCCCACGAGGAGCACGCGTTCCTTGCCCCAGGCGCTAAGGTAGTGGCGCAGCACCCGCACCACGTCATTCGTGGTCTGCGTTGGGGTGCGTGTCGTCCAGAAATATTTCAAGGAGTTCAGTCCGACGGTCGGCACGCCGTCGGCGGCCAGCCGCGCCGCCAGTTCCTGATCGAGTCCCGCCCAGCCGCCGTCCCCGGTCAGGAGCAGCGCGAAGTCCTTGCCGGCGCCGGCGGCGTGTACTTCCTGCACCGGCAGGTCGTTGATATCCGCGGGACGCTCGGGCGGGGCTTCGACCCGCATCGTGAGTCGCGAGTAGGCATCGCGAAACTGCGGCATCCAGTTACGCTCCACCGAGAAGCCGTGACCGACGAGCGGTAGCTTCACCACCTGCGCGGTACCGATCTGCGCTGCGAACGCATCCGCGGCCTGCGCCGGACAGACCTCATCCTTCTGACCCTGGAAGGCGATCCACGGCTGCTTCAATCCCGCGGCGGGCGCGAGCACCAGCTCGTGCTGTTTGTTCGGCGTGTAGTGCAGCCCGGCACCCGGGCACAGGGCCGCGCCCGAGAAGTCCTGATCGGCGCAGAAGCCGAGGCTGAGCGCGCCGGCGAAGGTGCCGGGCGGTGATTGCGCCAGCGCCGCATACACTACCGTCGCTCCCGAGGAGTACCCGACCAGCACTGGCACGTGGTACTCGCTCATGCCGATTTCCTTCTGCACCTGGTGGCTCAGGGCCTCGAAGTCGGCGGCAATCATCTGGCAGGGTGCGCCCTCGCGTTGTGCCGCGCTCTTCAGGCTCGCGAGGTAATGGCGGATGTCGGCGCCGATGACCACCGCTCCCATGGCGGTGAGTGCGTGCGCCATGTTGATGACCCCGAGCTCCCAACCGCCGTCGCCGGAGAGAAATACCGCGACGCTCTGCGGCTTGCCTTCGGGGATATAAACGGTGACCGAACCGAAGCGGCCGGCGGATACGTGTGTTGCGTAGGCGGTATCGGCAGGCGCCGCCGCATGCGCGTGGGCCTTCGCCGCCCTGTGGGTGGCGGATGTTGCGGCGGCGATGGTGCGCGCGGCCGTCGGCTGCCCGGGCAAGGCAGCGAGCACGGCGGCACACACTACGCTGGCAAGCCGACCTGCAACTTCCGCGTTACGACTCATCGTGCGAACAGCTCCTTCATGCCACCAGCGATCAACACCGACACGTCCACCAGCACGCGCGGCAGGGCGAGGCCGCCCCGGGCGACCAGATAGCGCGGTTCCCACAGCGGTGCGAACTTCATCTTGTAGCGGCGCAGCCCGTCGAAATTATAGAAGTGTTCGCCGTGCCGGAAGATGAAGTTGCCGACACGGTGCCAGGCGGGCGCCAGCGGATGGGACTCGAGTCCCGACAAGGGCGCCATGCCAAGATTGAACCAGCGATAGCCCTGGGCCCGTCCCCACAGCATCAGCTCGATGAACAGGTAATCCATCGCGCTGCGGGGCGCGTCGGGGGTGAAGCGCATCAGATCCACCGACAGCTCATCGTGGGTCCCGGTAGTCCAAAGATTCGCAAAGGCGGCCGGCACTCCCGCCGCGCGCACGATCGCCACGGGGAACTGCCGCAGGTAGTCGCCCGAAAACGCGCCCACCGAAAAGCGCTTCTCACCGGTTGACTTGGCTGCAAGCCAGGAGTCGGAAATGCGCTCCAGCACTGGCAGCAGAGCGTCGACGCCGCCAGGCTCCACCACTTCGAAAGTCGCGCCGTCGCGCTGCGCGCGCCGGTGCGCCTGGCGAAGGTCGGCGCGTGCGGCGCCGTCGAGCGAAAAATCAACGAGTGACACGCGCGCCTCCTCGCCGATCTTCATGGCCGCGAGCCCAAGGTCGACATACAAAGACAACCGTTCGGCGCCCACCTGATAAAAAACCGGCTCGCCACCGTGATGATCGGACATCTCGCGCAACCGCCACACCAGCTCCTCAGCCCCCGCTCGCGCGCCCACCGGGTCCCCGAGGGCGATCCAGCTATGACCGGCGATCTGGTACATGAGGAAGGTGTCGCCGGAGTCGCTGAACAGCAGGCGCTTGTCGCCCGTGAGCGCGGCATTGGCCACGGTGGAATCGCAGCCTGCGATGAGTGCGCGCGCCCGCGAGAGATCCTCCGGGCTGGCCACGGCGGGTTCCGGCCGCGCCGGCCGCAGCATGTTGAGGAGTACATACGCCGAACCGATGACGATGACGGCGAGCGAGGCGCGCAGCATGCGCGGCGCATTGCCGTGCAGTGCGAAGGTCCACCACAGCTCATCGGAGTAGCCCACGTGACGGTAGGAGATGGCCCCGATCCACGCCGCCATGGCGATGACCCCGGCGATGCTCACTACCCACACCGGCGTGAAACGCTCAGAGAGGATCGCGGTCGGACGGTAGAAGGCGCGCCGCCCGAGCACGAGCACGCCCAGGACCAGCACGAGGAGGCTCGCTTCCTCGAAGTCGAGTCCCTTGAGGAGCGAGGCGAAGATGCCGGCAATGAGGAGCCATACGCTGATGTGATAAGCCGCCTGCACCCGCCGGAAAAGCGCGCGCGCCAACACCAAAAGACCCAGGCCCACCAGACTCGCCACCAGGTGCGAAACCTCCAGCACCGAGAGCGGCAGGAACTGGTCGAGAAACGCGAGGCGCTCATCGACCGCCGGGGTTACGCCGGAGAATAAGAGCAGCGAGCCAGCGAGGAAGGTCAGGGCGCCGGCGATCTGTGGCACGACCGGCGCGATGTAGATGCTCGCGAGCTCCTGCGCCCAGGCGATGCGGCTGCGTTGCGCCGACAGTTCCTTCGAGCCAAACAACAAAGTCCCGAACACCAGCGGCACGAGGTAGTACACGGCGCGGTAGGCGAGCAGTGAACCCAGCAGCGACTCCGCTGGCACACCGGGCAGGGTGAACAGGATCACCGCCTCAAACACACCGACGCCGCCCGGCACATGGCTGACGATGCCGGCGATCACCGCGACCGCGTAAACACCGAGGAAGGTGATGAAGCCAATGTGGGCCCCGGGTGGCAGCAACCACCACAACACCGCCGAAGACAGCGACAGATCCATGATCCCGAGGCCGATCTGCGTGAGGCCGATCGCAGCCCCTGGCGCGCGCAGCGCCCAGCCGCGGATCTCGAACGCGGTGCGCGCGAAGCATGCCCACAACGCATAGACGCCGACCGCGACGAGCAGCGCGGTCCCGACCAGCACCGACCAGTTGTGATGCAGGCGCAGCACCGCGGCGGCGTTGGTGCCGGAGGAGAGAAGCGACACGCCAGCCACCGAGGCCAGTCCGATGGCGAGTGACAGACTGCAGAACCCGGTGACGGTCGCGACCTCAACGGCGCTCACGCCGGCGGTGGCATACAGGCGGAAGCGGATCGCAGCTCCGGTGAACGCGGAGAATCCGAGCGTGTGGCCGAAGGAGTAGGCGATGAAGGAGGTGAAGACGATGCGCGTGTACGGGATCACGCGGCGCAGGTACGCAAACGCCAGCACTTCGTAGGTGGACAGGAGCCAGTAGCTCAACGCCGTGAACCCCAGCGCCGCCAGCACCTGGCGGCGGGGAATGTCGTGCATGTGCCCCAACACCTTGTGCACGTGCAGCTGCGCCAGCTGGTGATGCAGGATCAGCACCACGCCGGCGAACACGACCAGCGCCGCCAGGGGTCCCGCCCAGCGCCACAGACTGCTCTCTTCGTCGCTGCTTGCGGTTGGCGCTGTCATCAGCGCGTCAGCGGCTTGTACCTGATGCGATGCGGCTGGGCGGCAGCCTCGCCCTTGCGCCGCCTGAAGTCCTCCACGTACTCCTGGTAGTTGCCCTCGAACCACACCACCTGCGAATCGCCTTCGAAAGCCAGGATATGGGTGGCGATGCGATCGAGGAACCAGCGGTCGTGCGAGATCACCACCGCGCAGCCCGGAAAGTTCAGGAGCGCCTGCTCGAGCGCGCGTAGCGTTTCCACATCCAGGTCATTGGTCGGCTCATCGAGCAGGAGAACGTTGCCGCCCGCGCGCAGTACCTTGGCGAGGTGCACGCGGTTGCGCTCGCCGCCGGAGAGCTCGCCGATCAGCTGCTGCTGTTGCGCGCCCTTGAAATTGAAGCGGCCGACGTAGCCGCGCGAGGGCGTCTCGTAGTTGCCGACCTTGATCATGTCGAGACCGCCGGAGATCTCCTGCCAGACGGTCTTCTTGTCATCGAGTGTCTGGCGCGACTGGTCGACGTACGCGAGGCGCACGGAGGGGCCTGAGCGAATCTCCCCGGCGTCGGGCTTCTCCGCACCGGTGAGCATGCGGAACAGGGTGGTCTTGCCGGCGCCGTTGGGGCCGATGATGCCGACGATCCCGCCGCGCGGCAGGTTGAAGGCGAGGTTGTCGATGAGCAGACGCTCACCGTAGCCCTTGCGCAGGCCCTCGACTGCAACCACGAGGTCACCCAGGCGCTCGCCGGGCGGAATGTAGATCTCGTTGGTCTCGTTACGTTCCTGGAACTCGCGTGAGGCGAGTTCCTCGTAGCGCTGCAGCCGCGCCTTGCTCTTGGCCTGGCGCGCCTTGGGATTCTGGCGCACCCACTCGAGCTCATGCGCGAGGGTCTTGCGCAGTCCCTCGCGTTCGCGCTCCTCGAGCGCGAGCCGCTGCTGCTTCTGCTCGAGCCACGAGGAGTAATTGCCCTGCCACGGAATGCCGTGCCCGCGGTCGAGCTCGAGGATCCACTGCGCCACGTTGTCGAGGAAGTAGCGATCGTGGGTCACCGCAATCACCGTGCTCGGGTACTCCTCCAGGTAATGCTCGAGCCAGGCGATGGACTCGGCGTCGAGGTGGTTGGTGGGCTCATCGAGCAGCAGCATGTCCGGCGCTGACAGCAACAGGCGGCAGAGGGCGACGCGGCGCTTCTCGCCGCCCGAGAGCGGGCCGATGCTCGCCTCCCAGGGCGGCAGGCGCAGCGCATCGGCGGCGATTTCCAGCTTGCGCTCCAGTTCCCAGGCGCCGGCGGCGTCGATGGCATCCTGCAGCTGCGCCTGGCGGGCGAGGAGGGTGTTCATTTGCTCTTCTTCCATCGGCTCGGCGAACTGCTCGCTGATGCGATTGAATTCCTCGAGCTGCCGGAAGGTCTCCCCGAGTCCCTCCATGACGGTTGCGCGCACGGTCGTGGCCGCATCCAGCTGCGGCTCCTGCGGCAGAAAGCCGATGCGAATGCCGCCCTGGGGCCGCGCTTCACCGTCGAAGTTTGTGTCGATCCCGCCCATGATTTTCAGGAGCGTCGATTTGCCCGAGCCGTTCAGCCCCAGCACGCCGATCTTGGCGCCGGGGAAAAACGACAGGCTGATGTCCCGCAGGATGACGCGCTTCGGCGGCACCACCTTGGAGACCCGGTTCATGGTGTAGATGTATTGAGCCATAAAACAATTATGGTCGAGGCGCACGCGGATGGCGATGGCCGGCGCGCACGAAGGCACAACGGGCGCGGCGGTGTTAGGCTTGGCTCTCATGAGTGAAGTGGCAGCCATCGTCAGCGAGCGCCTGGGTCGCTACGGCTTTCCGGACGGTCATCCTTTCGGCCCGGATCGGCTGGCCGCCTTCGTGCGCGAATTTGCAGCGCAGGGACTTAATCGGCGCGTGCAGACTCTCGAGCCGCGCATGGCGTCCGACGAGGAGCTGCGCTCGTTCCACACGCCGACTTACCTGCAGTTCGTGCGCGAGGCCTCCGCGAGCGGCACGGGACTCCTCGACGCCGGTGATACGCCGGCGTTCCGCGGCGTCTACGAGGCTGCCGCGACCGTCGTGGGCGCCACCCTCAACGCCATGAACGCCATCATGCGCGGCGAGTGTCGCCGCGCGTTCGTGCCCATCGCGGGTCTGCACCATGCGGCCCGGGGGCATGCCGCGGGGTTTTGCGTATTCAACGACTGCGGCGTCGCCATCGAACAGCTTAAACGTGCCGGCTTGAAGCGCATTGCCTACGTCGACATCGACGCGCACCACGGCGACGGGGTGTTCTATGCCTTCGAAGAGGACGCCGCGGTGGTGTTCGCGGACCTGCACGAGGACGGCCGCTACCTGTATCCGGGCACTGGAGCTGCGAGCGAGACCGGCCGCGGCCCCGGGGAGGGGATGAAGCTCAATGTGCCGCTGCCCCCCGGTGCGGACGACGCGGTGTTCGATGAGGTGTGGCCGGGAGTGCTGGCGCATCTGAACAAATTCACGCCGGAGTTCTTCATCCTGCAGTGCGGGGCGGACAGCATCGGGGGCGATCCGATCACCCATCTGCGCCTCACGCCAAAGAGTCACGGCCGTGCCGCGCGTGATCTTGCGGCCCTGGCCGATGAGCTCGGCCACGGGCGGGTCCTGGCCCTGGGCGGCGGGGGATACAACCGCGCCAACATTGGCCAGGCCTGGGCAGCGGTCGTCGAAAACCTGCTCTAGATCACTGGCGCAAATCGCCTGGAAGCGATTTGCGCGGACATCAGCTGCGTTTCCGCCGGCAAAAAGCGTCGTTTTTGCCGGCTGTGGCCGGCGGCGGCGGCGCCACACGGTGTGCGGGTTGTTCCGGTACAATTCGCGCCCCGTTTTCGCACACCCGAAGGCTCAGCGCGCATGTTCCGGATGACCGATTCGATCGCAGATTTTGATCCCGAACTGGCGCGTGCCATTGCGGGCGAACGACGCCGGCAGGAAGAGCACGTGGAGCTCATCGCCTCCGAGAACTACGCCAGTGCGCGGGTACTCGAAGCGCAAGGCTCGGTGCTGACCAACAAGTACGCGGAAGGTTACCCCGGCAAGCGCTACTACGGTGGCTGCGAGTTCGTCGACATCGCGGAAAGCCTGGCGATCGCGCGCGCCAGGCAGCTGTTCGGGGCCGACTATGCCAACGTGCAGCCGCACTCGGGGTCGCAGGCCAATGCCGCGGCGTATTTCGCGCTGGTGCAGCCCGGGGATCCGATCCTTGGCATGAGTCTTGACCACGGCGGCCACCTGACTCATGGCGCACGGGTGAATTTCTCCGGCAAGTTCTTTCGCGCCGCCCAGTACGGCATCCGCCCCGACACCGGTGAGATCGACTACGACCAGGTGCAGCGCCTGGCCGACGAACATCGGCCGAAGATGATCATCGCCGGGTTTTCCGCCTACTCGCGCATCGTCGACTGGGCGCGCTTCGCGGCCATCGCGAAAAGCGTCGGCGCCTGGTTCGTCGTCGACATGGCGCACGTCGCGGGGCTGGTCGCGGCTGGCATCTACCCCAATCCCTTGCCGCACGCGGATGTGGTGACCACCACGACGCACAAGACGCTGCGTGGTCCGCGCGGCGGCCTCATCCTGGCGCGCGCCAACGACGAGATCACCAAGAAACTCAATTCGCTGGTCTTTCCGGGGACGCAGGGCGGCCCCCTCATGCATGTCATCGCGGCCAAGGCGGTGGCGCTCCTGGAGGCGCTGCAGCCCGAATTCCGCGACTACCAGCGTCAGGTGCTCGCCAACTCCCGCGCCATGGCCGCGCGCCTGGCGAGCCGCGGCTACCAGATCGTTTCCGGCGGCACCGACAACCATCTGTTCCTCATGAGCCTTGCCGACCGCAATATCACCGGCAAGGACGCGGACGCGGCCCTCGGCCAGGCCTACATCACGGTCAACAAGAACGCCGTACCGAACGATCCGCGGCCGCCGATGGTGACCAGCGGACTGCGCATCGGTACGCCGGCCTCGACCACCCGCGGTTTCAAGGAGCCGGAGGTGGAGCTGGTCGCCGACCTCATTGCCAGGGTGCTCGACGCTGAAGGAGCACCGGCGGTCATCGAGGCTGTACGCGCCCAGGTGCTCGAGCTTTGCGGGCGTTTCCCGGTGTACGGGAAGTAGCGCGGGGCGAACCGCGTGCACTGCCCTTTCTGTGGCCACGTCGAGACCAAGGTGAACGACTCGCGCCTCGCGG
>JANWKL010000002.1 GCA_025451375.1 Steroidobacteraceae bacterium | reverse complement strand
GGCGCATCGCGCCAGGGCTTTGAAATCGTTCGCTTTGGCTGCGGCTGTCGCCCTGCCGCTGGTGGCCACGCTGCCATCACAGGCTTCGAGCCACCGCGAAGCGCCCTTTATCACGACCCACCCCAAGGTCGATGGCAGTGATTTCTACATGTTCCGCAGCTACGAAGCCGGCCGTTCCGGCTACGTGACCCTGATCGCCAACTACCAGCCGTTGCAGGATGCCTACGGCGGACCGAACTACTTTTTCATGGATACGCAGGCGCTTTACGAGATCCACGTTGACAACGTCGGTGACGGCAGCGAACACCTGACGTATCAGTTCCGGTTCAAGGACACGCGCGCGGGGCTGACGGTCAATGCCGGCGGCAAGGCGATACCGGTACCGCTGACGAATATCGGGCCGGTGACCACGACCGACATCAGCGCGCAGAACGTCATCGAAACCTACAGCCTCACCCTGGTGAGCGGTGACCGGCGCCACGGCCAGGCGCAGCCCATCGTCGATGCCAGCACGGGGAGCGCGAGCTTTGCCAAGCCGCTCGACAATATCGGCGCCAAGTCGATTCCCAACTACGCCAGCTATGCCAACAGCTTCATTCACACGATCACGATCCCCGGTTGCAACGCACCGGGCAGGGTGTTCGTGGGCCAGCGCATGGATGGTTTCGTCGTCAACCTGGGCGAGACGTTCGATCTGGTGAACATCAAGTACCCGGTCGAGGAACTCGCGCCCGCTGGTGTGAACGCGCGCAACGCCGAGCCCAACAGTCTCGCCGACAAGAACGTCACTTCTCTGGCGCTGGAAATCCCAATCGCGTGTCTCACCGCCGGCTCCGAGAAGGTAATAGGCGCATGGACCACGGCCAGCCTGCGGCAGGCGCGCGTGTTCAATCCGGATCCGGAGAGCGACAAGAGCGTCGCCAGCGTGGGTGCCAAATCCAACCCAACTGGTCCTCTGGTGGCCGGCGGCGCCTGGGTACAGGTGTCGCGACTTGGCGCACCGCTGGTGAACGAAGTGGTGATCGGGCTACCCGACAAGGACCGCTTCAACGGCTCGCGGCCGAAGGATGACGGGCAGTTTGCCGACTACGTCACCAATCCTTCACTGCCGGTGCTGCTGCAGGCACTGTTTGGCGGTGCGGGGGTCAAGGCTCCGAATGTGTATCCGCGCGCTGACCTGGTCGAAGTGTTCCTCACGGGCGTGCCGGGCCTGAATCAGCCCGCCAACGTCAAGGCGTCGGAAATGCTGCGACTGAACACCAGCACACCGGTGACCGCCATAGGCGCCCAGAACGATCTGGGTGTGATCGGTGGCGACGTGGCTGGCTTCCCCAACGGCCGGCGTCCGATCGACGATGTCGTCGACATCGCGCTGCGGGCTGCGATGGGCGTGTTGCTCTCGCCCTTCGACGGCAGCTCCAAGGACCCGGACCCGGCCTCGGATGGGTCACGGCAGCTGCACTACACCGACGGAGCGGAGCCAAATCCGGCCAACTACCTGCAGGTGTTTCCGTATCTCATGACGCCGATCGCCGGCTCCCCTAACAGCGCCACGAACTGAAGGAGCGCATGATGAACCTCAAACTCCTCAGCGGAACGCTGACCGTGCTCGCAGGAAGTGTGCTGCTGGCCAGTTGTGGCGGCAGCAACGGCAATCCGTACGCGGGCCTGCCAACCACGGCGCAGCCGCTGAACACCGCGCAGGTACTGGCGATGGCCAAAACCTCCTCGGAAAGCAGCGACCCGTTGCCAGTGGATGGCGGCGCATTGCAGGTGGCCGGAGCGGACGATGACACTTCCGATCCGATGGTAGTCATCTAGGTATGCGCGCGTGGATCAGGCGCGCGTTGATGATCGTGGCGGCGGGCGGCGTGTTCAGCACGCCGCTCGCCGCCCGGCCTTTTGTGCCGGCCAGCGATGCCCAGGTGCTGGCCGAGCTGCCGGCAGGTGCGCGCCACGCGCAGGTATCCGCTCAGCAGCTGGCACGCGGCCGGCTGGATGTGGCCGTGCCGCTGGCGCAGTTCTACATCGGCCAGGCACGCGCGACGGGGGATCTGCGCTTTCTGGGTTATGCGCAAGGTGTGTTGGCTCCCTGGGTTGCCCAGTCCGCACCGGTACCGGCTGCGCTCGTGCTGCAGGCGACACTGCAACAGAGCCGCCACGAATTTGACGCTGCACTCACCACGCTTGATCGCTCACTGGCAGCACGCCCCAACGACGCTCAGGCATGGCTCACGCGTGCCACCGTATTGCGGGTGCTGGGGCGCTACCCGGAGGCGGCCAGCGCCTGCGAGCAGTTCTCGCGTTGGGCCGACCCGTCGTTGAGTCTGATTTGCGAACAGGGCATCAAGGGTCTGACGGGTCAGCTTGAGACGGCGTACGCGCGCCTCTCCGACCTATCCACCCAGGGCATGCTCGACGGCGAAAAAGTCTGGCGTGACGCCGAACTGGGTGAAATGGCCGTGCGCCTTGGACGGGATGCGGATGCCGAGCGCTGGTTTCGCGAAGACCTGCACCTCAGTCCCAATGATTTCTACGTCAGGGCGGCTTATGCCGACCTGCTGTTACGCCAGCATAGAAGCGCCGAGGTACTCGTGCTGCTCAAGGACAAAGAGAGCATCGAACCTCTGTTGCTGCGCCTGGCAATCGCGCAAGAGCAGCGCAACGATCCAGGCCTCGCACGCAGCAGCGAGCAGTTGCAGGCCGCGTTCGCCGCTGAAGCCGAGCGCGGCGAACCGGTGCACCGCCGCGAGCAGGCGCGGTTCTTACTGGAAGTGCAGAAGCGTCCGCGGGAGGCACTTGCCGTCGCACTCGCCAACTGGGCCGTGCAACGCGAACCGGATGACGCGCTGGTGCTCGTGAATGCCGCCCGCGCCGCGGGTTCTCCGCAGCAGGCGCAGCCGGCGCTGCAGTTTGCGCGCGCGCAGAGCTTGAGCGATGTGCGTCTGACCGCGGCCGCAGGCACACGCTCATGAAGACGCGTAGTGGCGCTCTCGCCTTGGTGCTGGCTTGCGCGGCGATGACTGCGCAGGCGCACGTGGCAAGTAACAGCTTCCTCAGCATGCAGGTCAAGGGCGCGCAGGTGGACGGTGCGCTGGAACTCGCCGTGCGGGACGCCGAAATCGCGGTGGGCCTCGACGCCGATCACGACGGCAAAGTCACCTGGGGCGAAGTACGCGCCGCGCAGGGCGCCCTCGTGCTGTACCTGCGCCAGCACCTGCAACTGTCGCAAACCGAAGGCCGCTGTGAGCTGAGTTTCGGTACAGTGCAGATCAACGAACGCATCGACGGCAATTACCTGTGGCAGCCGTTCACCGCTGTTTGTCCCGCAACGGTCCGGGCCCTGACCATCGACTACCGCCTCCTCGACCCGGAAGACCCCTCGCACCGCGGGCTCCTGACTCTGAGTGCCCAGGGTGTCGCCCAGACAGCCGTGCTCGGTGGGTCACGCGCCCTGCAGAGCTTTGATCTGCGCCACCCGTCGGTCTGGTACGCCTTCGTCGAGTATCTGCAGGCCGGGATCTGGCACATCTGGAGCGGGATCGATCACCTGCTGTTCCTGCTGTCGCTGCTGCTGCCGGCGGTTCTGGTCCGTCGCAACCATCGCTGGCAGGCGGTATCGCAGGCCGCGCCCGCGTTGCTCAACATCCTCAAGGTGGTAACAGCTTTCACGCTGGCGCACTCGATTACCCTGTCGCTGGCGGCCTTCGACATCATCCGTTTGCCCAGTCGGCTGACCGAGTCGGTCATTGCTGCCTCAATCGTTGTCGCGGCCCTGAACAACGTCTTCCCACTGGTGACCGAGGCGCGCTGGCGCATCGCCTTTGCCTTCGGCCTCCTGCACGGCTTCGGCTTTGCGGCGGTGCTCTCGGAAATGGGCTTGCCGCAGGGAGCACGGCTGGTGTCACTCGTCGCCTTCAACCTCGGCGTGGAAGCCGGTCAGCTGGCGGTGGTGCTGGCCGTCATGCCGGTAGCCTACCTGCTGCGCTCAACACGCTTTTACCAGGGCGCCCTGATGCCCTGGGGATCCACTGGGATCGCCGGACTTGCGCTCGTGTGGTTTATCCAGCGCGCTGCGGGGTAGCAGCTGCCCTGCCCTTGCGCGAGCCCGATCCGGTTGTGCAGACTCCACAGCTTGCCCGCCACCACGCCGCCACCCGGACACACGCTTCCCATCGCGCTCGCGTTCGTGGCGGGCTTCGTTGACACCTGCGGGTTCGTTGCTCTGTTCTTCCTGTTCTCGGCCCACGTCACCGGCAACTTTGTCGTACTCGGAGCCTCGCTGGTGCTGCCTCATGCGGGCGTCGTGGCGAAACTTCTGGCATTGCCCGTTTTCATACTCGCGGTCGCAGGAACCCGCCTGTACGTCCTGCACTTTGCCGGTGACGAGCGGGTTGAGCGGCACGTGCTCGCCATAGAGCTCGTGTTTCTCGGCCTGTTCCTCGTGGCAGGGCTGGCGTCGGCTCCCATCGTTACCGCCGATGCACCGATGGCCGTACTTACCGGGATGCTGGCGGTTAGCGCCATGGGTGTGCAGAACGCCGCCGCCCGCACGGTATTCGCAAGCCTGTCACCCACCACGGTCATGACCGGCAACGTCACCCAGGTCGTGCTGGACTGCGTGGACTACCGTCTCTCGGGGGACGCGCAACTGCGCTCGGGCGCGCGCGCCCGACTCGCGAAGTTCGGACCGCCAGTGATCGGCTTTGCCGCGGGCGCGGTCGCCGGGGCGCTGCTGTACCGGGTGGCCGGATTCTGGTGCGTAGTGCTCCCCATGGTCATCATCGGTGGGCTGCTGCTGCGACGGAGCGAGTCATGATATCGCCGGCGCTTCTGCGGCGGCCTGCGGGCTCTTGAGAATCAGGAACACGCTCGCCACGACGAGCACCGCAGCGAGCGCCATGCGGGTGGTAAACACCTCACCCGCCACAAAATAACCCAGGGCGACAGCGACCAGCGGATTCACATAGGCGTGGCTCGCGACGCGGGTCGCCGGCATGCGAACCAGCAGCCAGGCGTAGGCCGTGAAACCAAGCAGCGAGCCGCCGACGATCAGATACAGCAATGCCAGCGCCGCGTGCAGCGAGACCTGGGGAAACGGCTGCAGTTCGCCAGTGAGTTGCGACAGCACCAGCAGCACGGCGCCACCGAGCATCATCTGCGCCCCGGCGGTGAGCGGCAGCGACTGCGGGCGGGCCATGGAACGCGTCAGTACCGCCCCCAACGACCAGGCCACGCCGCCCGCGAGGATCGCAAGACACGGCAGCACCGGGAGGGGCTGCTGGTCATTCCGGATCAGCAGCCACGCGACGCCGCAAAAACCCAGCGCCACGGAAGCCAGCATCCGCCAGCGAAACGGTTGCTGACGGAAGATAAAAACCTCGAAGACAATGGTCATCAGGGGCAGCGTTGCTTCAATCACGGAGGTCACCCCGGATGGCACGTATTGCTCCGCCCAGAACAGCGCCCCATAGGTCGCGACAAACATGCACACGGCTGTCACCGCGATGCCGCGCCACTGCGCCGCGGTAGGACCAGGCTGTCCGCGCAGGCGCATGAACGTATAGAGCACTACACCAGCGATGAAAAACCGCAGCCCCGCGGTAAAAAACGGCGGGATCTGCAATACGGCGATGCGTATCGCAAGAAATGTCGCTCCCCACAGCAAGTAGATCGCCGCGAAGGCCAGCAGTACCCGCACGTCCACGCGCCGGCGCGGCGCCGCAAGCAATCGACCCATAACCCCTGACGCCGACATAGACGGTTAGAATGGAAGGGTTTACTATAACCTGTAAATCTCTCTTTAGAGGTTACAGGCGTGATGCCCCAAGCCCTCGAGGCACGGCCGCCTTACGATCTATGCGGCGGTCACCCAGCTCTGGATTTCGTCAACTCGCTCGATAACCGCTTCCGCGAAGGCGGACCGCGCGAGTTACTGGCGGACTATGCCGATCTGTTGAGGTTCACCAGGCAGACGCGGCTCCTCGACACCGGGCAGGCGCGCCGGCTGGCGGACGCGGTGAACCCGCGCGCCGCGGCCCGGACGCTGCGCTCTGCGCACGAGTTACGCGAGGCCCTGGCTGCCGCACTATACGGCGGCGTGGAAGGGCGCCCGCCTCCGCCGGCGGCCGTCAGGACTCTCGAGCGGTACTTCCGCGGTATGAGCGCGCACCAGGAACTGAAGTGGGAGCGATCCGGACCCGCGTGGGACTGGGGCCGCGCTGAAACGAACGCAGCGCTCCCGGTATGGATGCTGTCACGCGCCGCCTCGCAGCTCATGTTGTCAGAAGCGATGCTTTTTATCCGCGCCTGCGGGGCGGAATCGTGCCGCTGGCTCTTTCTGGACACCAGCAAGAATCACACGCGTCGCTGGTGCAATATGCAGGTCTGCGGAAACCGCATGAAGGCGCGACGGTTCCAGGCACGTCGTGAAGCCTAGCGACGACCGGCCCGGACCGCTGCCGGTGGTGAGATTCAGCGCGTTACCAGACGCCACAGCGATGTCACCTCGGCCGCCCGCGCCGCGTGCAGCGGATCGCTCTCGTCGGACACGCGGGGATGCTTTGGCCGCACCTCCATGCGTTCCATCACCTGCAACCCCGCGGACTCGATTGCAGCCAGCAGCTCTGACCTTGGACGCAATCCCAGGTGCTCGGCGAGATCCGACAGAATGAGCCAGCCCTCGCCCCCTGGCTGCAGATGCGCAGGCAGGGCGCGCAGGAACCCAAATAGCATCTGACTCTCCGGATCGTAGATGCCGCGCTCGATAGGTGAGCTCGGTCGCGCAGGAATCCAGGGCGGGTTGCAAACCACCAGCGCGGCACGGCCGGTGGGAAACAGATCCGCCTCGACCACATCTACGTGCGCCGCCAGCCCGAGACGCTCCAGATTCTCCCGCGCGCAGGCGAGCGCCCGCGGGTCCTGTTCGGTGGCGACTACCCGCATGATCCCGCGGCGCGCGAGCACGGCCGCCAGGACCCCCGTCCCGGTGCCGATGTCGAACGCGACGCTGGACGATGCCGTGAGGGCCGGCAACGGCGCCGATGCGACGAGATCGACGTATTCACTGCGAATCGGCGTGAACACACCATAGTACGGATGAATGCGGCCACTGATCGCGGGGATCTCAATTCCTTTGATGCGCCATTGGTGGGCACCGATCACCCCCAGCAACGCCCGCAACGGCGTGATTGAGGGCCCCTCTGTCGGACCAAAGGCTTCCGTGCAGGCTTGCCTGATGTCGGGCGCGCGCCGTAGCGGAATTCCATAGTCCGCATCCAGCGGCACCAGCAGCGCTCCCAAGATACGCGCGCGCTGTGAACGGGACTGACGGTACAGGTGGAAAGTCTCCGCAGGCGATGCAGGTGCCGCGCCTGCCGCCCGCTTCCTCGACTTGCGTGCCTGACGGTCGGCGCGGCTCGCCAGCGCAACCAGCATCTGGCGCGCGTTCTGAAAATCGCCACGCCACAGTAGCGCCGTGCCCTGGCACACGAGGCCGTAGGCATCGTCGGCCGTCGTGCGGTCATCGGCGAGCACCACGCGCTTGGGCGGCGGCGCGCCGCTCTCCGAGCGCCAGGGCGCCGAACACGCCTCGCCGTCTTCGGCCCAGTGAACGACGGGCGGCACGCTGACGCCAGAATTCGGTGCTGCGTTCAATCGTTCTTCACGGCGAAGTGAGTCCTACGATCGTCGGATAGCGCGCCTGGCATTGTCGTCCCCCTCGAATGCAGCTTGCTCACGTACTCTATATACATCCCTGGCGCGCACTGCGCCCGGCTGCCCTGGACTCCTACTCCTTATATATACATAGATGGCGCGCGGCGCCCTGGTGGGGCTGATGAACCTTACAGAGAGCTGCTGATCATGGGCCTGACCGCGTTTGGCGTGTTTCACACCGTGATCAGCCTCCTGGCCGTCGTCGCCGGTGTGACGGCGTTCGTGAAGTAGCAGGCAGCCATCGCTGCTGTGGTTCTGCAAATCCGACGCCTGCGCACGCCGGCACGCTCCGTACAGAATGGATGAGCTGCGCTCCGCTGCTCAAGCCTTATGATGTGGCGATGAGCCTTCCCCGGCTCCGCAAAGGGAATATATGGCCAGTCTTGCTCGTAAGGCGATCGTCATCACCGGCGCCTACGGCGCCTTGGGATCGGCGACCGCGCGCGCCGCGGTTGCCGCGGGCGCCCGCGTCGCATTGATCGACCACGCTACCCAGCCACCGCCGGGCCTGCTGGAAGCCTGTGGGCCGGACGCCGTGCCGCTGGGCGGAGTGGACTTAAGCCTCGCGGCGGACGCCACGAAAGCGATCAATGCCGCGCACGATGGCCTGCACGGCCTGGACGTGCTGGTCAACATCGCGGGCGCCTTTCGCTGGCAGACCGTTGCGGACGGGGATTCACAGACCTGGGATCTGCTCTACGCAATCAACGTCAAGACGGCGGTCAACGCCTCGCGCGCGGCGCTGACCCACATGCGCAAGAGCGGCGGCGGACGAATCATCAATATAGGTGCCAACGCCGCAATAAAAGCCGGCGCCGGAATGGGACCGTACGCCACCTCAAAGGCGGGGGTTCATCGCCTGACCGAGAGTCTCGCTGAGGAAGTGAAGGCGCTTGGAATCACAGTGAATGCCGTGCTGCCATCGATCCTCGATACGCCGGCTAACCGTGCGGAAATGCCCCAGGCCGACTTCAGCAAATGGGTCACTCCCGAGGCGCTTGCCAGCGTCATCCTGTTCCTGGCCTCGGATGAGTCCTCTGCCGTAACCGGCGCACTGTTGCCAGTGACAGGGCGCGTGTGACCTCCGGCGTCGATGAAGGGCCGGCCGCGCGGCTGCCGCTGAGCCGTCCTGCCGTCAGCAGCCCTTGGCGCACCGGTCGACGCTTCAGTCCTCGCGAATTCCGGTAAACGGAAATGTGCCCATGAGCCCTGCCTTGACCTTGCCCGACATCTCGTCGCCACTCAGAACGCCGGAGTACTCCAGCGTTATTTTCAGCGGCGTCGTTACATTGTTTGACCAGGTTATTGCATCACCGTCGATCTTCCCGTCAGTCACTTCGGCGCTCTGCCCCTGGCCGGACTGGGTGCCCGTGAACACGCCGCCCTTACTCTTGATGGTTAGCCGCGTTGCCATCGCACCCATCGGCGCCTTGATCGTCACTTTCCAGTTGCCATCTGCTGACATGCTTGCCCCCTGTGAAATCGAACTGTGTTAGCGGACGCCACTGTTGAGTTACCTGAGCGCCTCAGGCGCCCTTGAATCTGGCAGTGCGCTTTTCCCGGAACGCAGTTACTCCTTCCACAAAATCGGCCGTACGCCCGGCGGCGCATTGCTGCTCGCGCTCGTGTGCGAGTTCGCGCTCCAGATCCAGGTCGAGCGCTGACCAGGCGCCGCGACGAATCATCCCCAGGGCGAGTGGACCGTGCGCCAGCTGCTCCGCTATCCCGAGCGCACTGGCGTCCAACTCGGCATCCGCAACCACACGCGTGATCAGGCCCCACGCAAGCGCCTTGGCGGCCGGCAGTTTTTCACCAAGCAGCATCAACTCCATGGCGCGTACGCGCCCGACTGCACGCGAGAGCAGATAAGCTGCTCCGGCATCGGGCACCAGCCCAACGTGACGGAACGCCTGATAGAAATAAGCGCTCTCTCCCGCCACGATGATATCGGCACACAAGGCGATTGATGCGCCTACGCCAGCCGCCGCGCCGCGCACCGCTGTCACGACCGGCACTTTGCTGTCGCGCAGCCGCAGAATGAGGGGGTTGAAGTGGGTTTCGAGCGGCGCGCCCAGGTCGCGTTGCGGATCGTCAGGGTCAAGGCGCCCAGCCGTGAGATTGGCGCCCGAACAAAACGCGCGCCCGACACTACCGATGAGCAGCGCTCGCGATTCGTGTTGCGCCCGATCCACGGCGTGCAGCAACTCATCGGCCATCTCAAGCGATGCAGCGTTCAGCGATGGCGGATCGTTCAGCCGCAACACCGCCACGTCATTCTGAATCTCGTAGGTAATGCGCGTATAGGTCATAGACGCCAGTCTCCATTGCTGCACAGTAGGCTACGTTACATCGGCTCAGGACACCGCATCGCCAGCATAAACATCTGATTCCATAGCGGTAACCTGGTTATGCAGGTGGCGGATGATGCATACCCGGCGACCGGCGGTGGACCGAACCTCCCACGCCCACCCTGGTTCGGGGACAACTGGGCGCGGCGCTCGACGCGGATAACCTCGGCACCCATGTCGGCCAGCAACGTGCCGGCCATGGGGCAAGGGCCGAGGCCCGCCAGTTCAATAACGGTAAAACCTTGCAACGGGCCCATCGAATTCTCCTGAACAGGGCGGGGGATCGACGATTGCGCCGGATGTCGACCCTGTACACTAGAGCGTGCGCGTTGACTGCAGCAAGCATGCCCAAAGTCACCTACATCGAGCAGAGCGGCCGACGTTACGAGGTTGAGATGCCTGGCGGTACGACCGCGATGCAAGGCGCGGTCGACAACATGGTCCCCGGCATCGCCGGAGACTGCGGGGGCTGCTGCAACTGCGCCACCTGCCATACCTACGTCGACCCGGAATGGATGGCACGCACAGGACCCGCCAACGATGCGGAGCGGCAGATGCTGGATGGCGTGCCGGACGTGCGGCCGGGCAGCCGTCTGTCGTGTCAGATCAACGTAACCGAGGAGCTGGACGGCCTGACGTTGCACATCCCCGCGTCGCAATACTGAACGTGGCGGCCGTGGATTCCGTGCTCATCGTCGGCGCCGGCCACGCCGCAGGCGAGATGGCCATTGCGCTGCGCATGAACGGCTACGCCGGCGCGATCACGCTGGTCGGCGAGGAAGCTCACGCACCGTATCAGCGCCCGCCCCTGTCGAAGGCCTTTCTCGCCGGCGAAATGCCGCGTGAACGCCTGCACGTGAAGTCCCTGGCGACCTACCAGAACGCCAACATTGAATTCATCCCCGGTGTCCGCGTCACCTCGATCGACCGCATCGCCAGGACCGTGACGCTGGCGGACAGCCGCACGCTCGGCTACGGGAAACTGGTACTCGCCACCGGTGGCCGCCCGCGGCAGTTGAGCCTGCCGGACCCCCGCATCAACCGCGCCCCCAACCTGCACTACCTTCGCACCATCGATCACGCCGAAGGCATGCGCGACCAATTCAGGGCCGGTAATAAGCTGGTGATCATCGGGGGCGGCTACATCGGGCTCGAGGTCGCAGCGGTAGCGCGGAAAAAAGCTATCGATGTCACGCTGATCGAAGCGCTGCCGCGGGTATTGCAGCGAGTCACGGCGCCGGAAGTCTCCGCCTTCTACACTCAGGTGCACGAGGCCGCCGGGGTCAGGATCCGGGTGAACACGGCCTTGACGGGATTTGAGTTCGACGCGGCCGGAAGCGTCACCGCCGTGCTGGCCGGCGACGGCGTCGTAATTCCGGCCGATGTGGTGATTGTCGGCATCGGGCTGATTCCGAACACCGAGCTTGCTGCCGAGGCGGGACTCCTCATCGATGACGGCATCGCGGTTGATGAATACGGCCAGACCTCCGATCCTGACATCCTCGCGATCGGCGACTGCACCAGCCACGAGAGTGTTTATGCCGGCCGGCGCCTGCGTCTGGAGTCGGTGCCCAGCGCGCTCGAGCAGGCGCGCAGCGCGGCGGCGCTGCTGGTCGGGGTGCGCAAGCCTTACCACGCGGTCCCCTGGTTCTGGTCAGACCAGTACGACCTGAAGCTGCAGATGGTGGGACTGAATCGCGGCTACGACACCGCGGTGCTGCGCGGCGCGCCCGCGAATCGCAACTTCCTCGCGTTCTACCTCAAGGACGGAGTGCTGCTGGCGGTGGACTCGGTCAGCCGCCCGCAGGAATTCATGGTGGCGAAGAAACTGGTCGCCGAGCGCCTGCGGGTAGATCCGGCCCGGCTCGCCGACGAATCGCGGCCGCTGAAGGAGCTGCTACCGCCGGCCCCTCCGGCGAGCTAGCCTCATGAATTTGCTCATACGCCTGGTTGGTTTCATTCTAAGAGTGGCCGCAGACCGAGCGCGGTTGCAACAGCGGCAACCAGCCCCAACTGACCTGACAGACCGATGAACCATCTCCTTGAGTGGATCCACCGCTATCCCTACGCCTCCGTGGGGATAGCGGTGCTGCTCGATCAGCTCGGCGTACCGGTGCCGTGCTACCCGCTCATGCTGCTGGCGGGCGCACTCGCCTACCAGGGGGGCGCAAGCCTGGGCGGGCTCCTGATCACGGCTGTCGTCGCCGCCGTCGTGGCCGATGTGGCCTGGTACGTAGCCGGCGCCAAGCTCGGCAACCGCGCGTTGCGCCTCTTGTGCAAGGTGTCGATTTCCCCGGACAGCTGCGTGCGCCAGACCGAGAATATCTTTGCGCGCGCCGGCCTGCGTTCATTGCTGGTGGCGAAGTTCATTCCAGGCCTCGGCGCGGTGGCGACCGCACTCGCCGGCGTGCAGCGCGCCCCCATTCCCGCGTTCCTCGCCTTCGACGCCGGCGGCGCCGTGTTCTGGGCCGGGGTGCCGCTACTGCTCGGGGTGCTCTTCCACAACGCCATCGGCGACGTCACGGCAACGCTCGGGGATCTGGGGCGCAAGGGCGCGGAGCTGGTGTTGGCTGCGCTCGCCGTGTTCATCGCGATCAAGATCCTGCGTCGCTGGCTGTTGCTGCGCGAGCTGCGGATGGCGCGCGTCTCCGTGCACGAACTGCACGCGATGATCGCCAGCGGCGAGCCGCTCGCCATCATCGACGCGCGCCTGCCGGGCGCGCAGTTGATCGGTGGCCGGATTCCGGGGGCGCGTACGGCGGATGAGCATCTTGACACCCTGCGCTCACAACCGGCGCTTGAGGTCGTGGTCTATTGCGCCTGCCCGAACGAGGTGTCCGCCGCGAAGGTGGCGTTGAAACTCAGGCAGGCCGGCTTCACCAGGGTCAGGCCGCTGCTGGGCGGAATCGAAGCGTGGCGTGCCGCGGGGTTCACGGTTGAGATGAGCGCCTGAGCAACTGGCGAACTGTGCCACGTATGTGTAGATTAGTGTGTGGAGGATCACACATGGCTACCAATCTGTCTATCGATCCGGGGCTTATCGAGCGCGCGCTAGAGGTTAGTGGTGAGCGGACCAAGAGAGCGGCCGTAACCAAGGCTCTTCAGGAGTTCATTGCCCGCCGTAAGCAAAGGGGCTTGCTTGACCTCATGGGAAAGCTTGAATGGGATCCAGGCTATGACTACAAGGCGGAGCGCTCACGCAGTTGAGTCTCTTTGTTGATACTAGCGTCTGGTCACTGGCTCTGCGGCGCGACCGCCCCCCCTCCAGTCCGCAGGTTGCCGCGCTGCTCAAGGCGATTGAGAGCGGCGAGTTACTCGTGACGACCGGCTTGGTGCTCCAGGA
The DNA here is from genome assembly GCA_025451375.1 of Steroidobacteraceae bacterium. Classification (GTDB taxonomy): domain Bacteria; phylum Pseudomonadota; class Gammaproteobacteria; order Steroidobacterales; family Steroidobacteraceae; genus 13-2-20CM-66-19. The sequence continues at coordinate 33,097 of JANWKL010000002.1, read as the reverse complement.
ACTCCTGCAGGGTTTTACCGGACCCAAAGCGCGCGCGCAGATTCTGCAACGATTCTCGTCGCTTCCCCTCCTCATGCCCGATCGGGTCGATCACGTCGAAGCCGCTACCCTGCGCAACATTTGTCGCCGCCATGGCGTTCAGGTCGGCACGATCGACGCAGTCCTGGCGCAAATGTGCATCCGACACAATCTGGTGATGCTCTCCGACGATCATGACTTCCAGCGCATCGCGACCCATAGCGCCTTGCGGGTGTGGGAATCCTGACGCGTTGTATGCATGCTTGGACGTCTGACACACCCACATGAGGATGAGCGCGTGGAAATTCAGGAACGAGTCGTCGCCACCGCAGCTGAGCTGGTCGCCGCCAGCAAGGACGCCGATGTACAGAAAATTACGGTACGCGGAAATCTCACCGGCGCACCCACCGTGCGCCTTGCTCCCGGGCAGACGCTCAGCGGCGCGGATGCGCAGGCAGCGATTGTCTTCGCCGGCGGCGACGGATTGCAGCTTAGTTCCGACAACCTGGTGCGCAGCATCTCGCTGCACACCAAGCCTGAAAAACGCGCGATCTTCAATGACACGAGCGTGAGCAGCCTCGGGCGCATGCAGCTCGCTGGCGTTACCACCACAGGCCAGGTGCAGATCCTGGCCCGCGACAAGGTGCGCAGCGGTCACGTCGAGGTGGACGGACTGGATGTGACGGCCGCGGATGCGCGCGCGCAGACGGACCGGCCGCAGGGTTACGGCGTACATGTGCTGCAGGGTGCTTTCACGCTCTGGAACATGCAGGCTGACGCGGGCGTCACGATCTCGGCCCGACTCGTGGGACTTAACGCCGGCCGCGCCGTCTCCCCGGTGCGCGGCAGCGGCATCTTCGTCAGCGGCGCGGGCTTCGAAGGTGGCCGACTGTCTGTATCGCTGCTGGAAACCGGCGCAATCTACAGCGACGGCGGGATTGCGCCCGGCACGCCGGATGCGATCACCGGCGGGGTGTTTACCGTCTTCAACGCTTTTGTAGATGTCGTGCGCAACCGCGGGCCGGTCACGACCTATGGCGTCAATGACATGGTGCTGGACAACTGGGGATCCGTGGACCGGTGGATCGCCGAGGACAAAATCACTTCCTACGGACCGAGCGGCATCGGCTTCGTCAATTTCGGCACCGTGAATGAGCTTGAGATGCAGGCGCCGATTGAAACTTTCGGACAGGGCGCCCGCGCATTCAACGTCTACACCGGGACGGTCAATCGCGGCATCTTCGACCGCATCACGACGCACGCCGATGGCGCCGTCGGTATCCAGATCAGCCAGCCGATCGGCACGCTCGAGGTGCGCCGGGGTATCGAGACGTTTGGCGGCACCGGCGATTCACTGGTGAAGGGTGTCGTCGTGTCGCTGTCGGCTATTGGCCTGAGCTTGAAACCCGGCAGTTCCGCACGCGCGATCGACATCAGGGGCGGCGTCACGACTCACGGCAAGGGCATCTCGCCTTTGGAACTCGAAGGCTCGATCGGCAAACTCAGCATCGACGGTGGCGTGGCGGCAGCAGGCCCACTCAAGACTTCCTGATCTCGCCGTCGATCCAGCGGGAAAACGCCGCGCGCAGCGTCGCGGTCGAACGCTCGCGTGACTCGAGCAGCCAGTACGAGCCGAAGGACACGCGCGTGCGACCGAGCTCTACCAGCCGGCCGCTGCGAAGTTCGGGCTGGATGAAAGCGGCCGCGCCGAGCAGCGCACCCTGCCCCTGCAGCGCTGCCGCAATGGCGAGTGAGTAGTCGCTGAAATACTGATGCCGGGCGCCCTCAAAGCCGGCGAGGTTTGCCGCGACAAACCAGCTGCGCCACGCCCGGCCGTCGTCGTCGTGCAGCAGCCGGTGACCCAGGACCGCCGAGTCGGCCCGCAATTCGGCCGGACGCGAGCCCGCGGCGCAAATCACCGGCGCGGCCTCGATTGACAGGAGTCGTCGGCCACCTGGCCGCTTGCTGCGCGCGCCCGCCGCGACGTACCGGATCGCGATGTCCGCATCGCGCCCCAGCACCCGCAATTCATCGGAAGTCTCCAGATCCAGCTCGATCTGCGGATGGGCGGCGGCGAAGCTGCCGAGCCGTGGCACCAGCCAGCGCGACGCGAAGGCCGGCTCAACCGTGAGCTTCAATCGCCGGACGCTGCTCCGGCGCGCGATTTCAACCGCCCGGCGAATGCCCAGAAAGGCCACATTCAGCTCGGACGCGAGGCGCTGCCCGGCCGCGGTGAGCTCGACGTGCCGATGCAGCCGGCGAAACAACTCTCGGCCGATGTCCGCTTCCAGGGATCGAACGTGCCGGCTGACTGCCGCCTGCGACACGTTGAGCTCGTGCGCCGCGGCCGTGAAGCTCAGGCGGCGAGCGGCTGCCTCAAAGGCGCGCAGCGCAAGGAGCGACGGGGGGCGGCGTGCCGGCATCGCATAAGTTTAAGTTATCCCAGAGGCATCAACAAATCGTTTGTCGGCCTGGGTGCGTATGAGCGAAATTGCCCGTCAGCCCAGGAGGACCCATGAACTTCTACTCAACCAGCGTTGCCCTGCTGTGGACCACCGCGATGAGTGCCAGCGCGCAAACGCGAGCCGCGAGTGAGCACGGCACCACTACCTGGCGCCCGCTGACCCCGCACCACCAATGGTCACGAGCATCAGGCCATCCGGTGGGATCTCCAGCTGCAGGCCGCCGGCATCGAGGTGCCGTACCAGCGGCGGCGGCAGCGCCGCGGCCGCACGCAACTGCGTAAGTTGAGCCGCGGTGGGATAGCCGGGGGAGCCGATCTTCTCGTATTCCACCAGGGCATCGCCGTGGTCGGGGTCCACCTGCTGAATGCTCGCGGTAGCTGCAGTGATCCCCCGTAGCTGCAGCGTCACCTTTCTCGGCGCGGTGGTGGCCTCAACGTCCTGGTAGTTCCACAGCGCAATGACCAGTGCGCCATCAGCGCGGCGCGTCAGCAGTGCCTGGTCAGCATCGCTCTCGAGGCGCTGCTCGCCAAGCTGGTGCAGCAGCGCGAAGGCATTGAACGCGGGCTTGGGAATCCCACCAACAGCCATGAGGCCAAAGCCGCCGTAAAACGGCGTCTTTACGACGCCCTGCTCCTCGAACACGTCCGAGAAAGTCCAGTACGACATGTCCTGTACGAGCCCATCGCACTGACGCACCGTTTCCGCCAGCCACGGCCCCATGAACGCCGCGTCGGTCACTTCCGAGTGGTTACTGAAGCTCGCGTTGAATTCAGTCCAGATCAGGGGCAACGATGGCTGCGGCGACGCCTGGATTTCCGCGTGTACCTTGGCGACCGCGCTGCACACCATGTACTGGCGCGATATTTGACCGGTGGTACCAAAGATATCTTTCTTGGAATCATCCCCATACACGTGGCTCGACACAAAATCGACGGGGACCCCGTGTTCCTGGCAGTGACGGATAAAAGCCGCGACCCATGCGGCCTGCGCCGTTGCCGGACCGCCAACCCGTAGCCGCGCGTCCACGGCCTTCAGACTCCTGGCGGTGTGGTCGTATAGCGTCCAGTAGGTCTCTTGCTTCGGCTTGCCCGCCCAGAAATCCAGGTTCGGCTCGTTCCACACCTCGAAGTACCAGCGGCTCACCTCTTCGATCCCGTAGCGCTGCACCAGGTGCCTGGCGAGGGCGGTGATCAGCGCGTCCCAGCGGCGGTAGTCCTTGGGCGGTGAAACCACCGGGTGATACCAGAAGCTGTGCCGGACATTGCGCTGCGCGAGCCGGCTCGGCATAAAGCTCAGTTCGACAAACGGCCGTACACCGTTGGCCAGGAGGCCGTCGTACACCTGGTCCACGTAGGAGAAGTTGTAGATCGGCTTGCCCCGCCGCCCTTCGCTGTAAACCCCCATGTCGTCGTCGAGGATGCCGTGAAAGCGGACGTAACCGAGCGCCGTGACGCCGCGAACCGCTCGCAGGTCGTCGCGATAACTCTCACGCAGGCTCAACACCGCGCGCCCCGATCCGAGCATGTGTTCCCAGAAATGCGCAAATGGCCGTGCGGGCGCCGCGGCATCGACCGTGATGACCTGCGCGACCTGCGCGGGGAGCGGTGTTGCGGTGAATGCGAGAGTCAGCGACGCGATTGCGTGGATGAGTATCGAACGCACGCTGCTGCAGCTCTCTACCGGTGCGCGCTTTGCCGCGGGACCGGGCCGGTCGCAGCTGGTCGCTCGGGATCGTCCAGCTGCGCGAGCCAGCCGCCGGTGAACCCCGCGCGCTCGAGCCCCTGTTGCAGGTAGGGACTGCGACGCATGACGCGCCATACCAGGTCGCTGCGATAGTTTTCGATCATGGCGAGGATCGGGCCCTCATCGATGCCGACATAGTCCGGATCAACCCAGCCGGCGTCGGCCACGCCCGGCTGCTTGCCCGACGGGCTGCGGTAGCTCGCGTTGAAGGCATCCAGAAATCCATATACCGAATAGATGGAGGCACCAAAGCGATGGTACATCTCAAGCGTCGCGGGCAGAACAATTTCAGGTGCGAAAGGCAGTGAACTGATGGCGGCGGTCGGTGCGATGGTGCCGTCATCGACGATGCTGCCCAGGCCAACGCCGCGCGCAGCATAGGTCATAAAGTCGCGCGCATCCGCCTCACGTTCACGCACGGGGCCCGGACCATCGGAGGCGCTCATACCCCAGACATTCTTGCCGTAGGCACGCCAGTGCCGCGGATTGGCGATGGCGTAGCGGCGCTGCGTGTAGGTTGCACGGCGGCTGTTCTCGAAGTAGTCGAGATCGTGTGCACGCATGTAGGCGTCGCGGATGCCGCGAAAATCCACCCACACATGCGTGTACTGATTGCCGAAAAGCGGCGCGAAGCTCAGGTACGTCTGGTCATAGACCGTGCCCCAATGCTGGTCGTAGGTGCTGGTCCACGAGGTCCAGGCCTGCTGATCCACCGCGTGCGTGGGTGAACCCAGCGCCAGCAGGTACACCAGCATGGCCTCGTTGTAGCCGCGCCAGTCGCCGCGGGAGAAGCCGGCCTCCGGCGTCCACGCCAGCGCCACCGCCGGCGCCCGCGGCTGGGCCCAGGTCCAGTCCACCCGCCGATAAATCTCATCGGTGAGTCTGCGGATCTCGACATCGTGCGGATCCTGGGTGTCAAAGTAGCTCTGGCAGAAAATCATCCCCGCCAGCAACAGCGCGGTGTCGACGGTTGAGACCTCGCTGTCGCTGGCGCGCGCACCGCTGCGCATATCCATGAAGTGGTAGAAGAACCCGTGTTCGTTGGCTGCGCTGACGAAAAAGCGCAAGGTCGTGAGCACGCGCTCGCGCGCCGCCGCGCGCGAAATGTAGCCGCGCTCAACGCCGATGGGATAGGCGGTGAGCCCGAAGCCCACTGCGGCAATACTGGCGAATGGGGGGTTCGGATAACGATCCGGGACGAGACCGTTCTTCGGGTTCGCGGTGTCCCAGAAGTACCGGAAGGTGCGCTGCTCCAGGTCGTCCAGGAACGGATCAAAGGGCATCTCGTGAGGACCGTGAATTGCCGCGCCTAGCCGTGGCTCGGGCGTCGCCGCATCACACAAAGCTGCGCCCGCGAATGACAAGGCCCCCGAGGCCACGACTGCGGCCAATATGCTGCGCCACGTCCTGTGAACGACTGTCGCCATTTGGCGAATATCGGGCCGCCGGCGCCCGGCGTCAACGCCGTATGCCGCACAGAACCGGCCTGAGTGCGTAATCGTGAGGTGCCGCACACAGGCACCTGCTTTTCCGGACCGCCCTACACGCGCTCCATCACCAGCGCCGCGCCCTGCCCCACGCCGATACACAAGGTACACAGGGCATAGCGTCCCTTGATCCGTTCAAGTTGCGCGAGCGCGGTGAGTACCAGGCGCGCGCCCGAAGCGCCGAGCGGGTGACCAATGGCAATCGCGCCCCCATTCGGGTTCACCTGCGGTACATCGTCCGCCAGCTCGAGCTCGCGCAGCACGGCGAGCGCCTGCGCCGCGAAAGCCTCGTTCAGCTCCACCACGTCCATCTGCTGAATCGTCAAGTCAAGACGCTCAAGCAACTTCTGGCTGGCAGGCGCAGGTCCTACGCCCATGATGCGCGGCGCAATCCCGGCCACGGCGTAGCCGAGTATGCGGGCGCGCGGCCGCAATCCCTGGCGTTTTGCACACGCCTCACTCGCAAGGAGCAGCGCGCACGAGCCGTCGTTGATGCCCGAGGCATTGCCGGCGGTAATGCTGCCGCCCGAGCGGACCACCGGCTTGAGCTTTGACAGCGCTTCGAGCGTGGTCGCACGCGGGTGCTCGTCGGTGTCGAAGTTGACCGGGTCGCCTTTCTTCTGCGGCAGTGATACCGGGCAAATCTCGCCCTTGAAGAACCCCTCCGCGTGCGCGTGAGTCCAGCGCTGCTGACTGCGCAGGGCAAACGCGTCCTGGTCAGCACGGCTCACGTTGAACTCCGCCGCCACGTTCTCGGCGGTCTCCGGCATGCTGTCGATGCCGTAGCGGCGCTGGATCTCAGGATTGATGAAGCGCCAGCCAATGGTCGTATCCTCCATTTTGGCGGTGCGCGCGAACGCACTCTCGGCTTTGCCCATGACAAAGGGCGCGCGGCTCATGCTCTCCACGCCACCGGCGACGATGAGTTCAGCTTCGCCGCAGCGAATGGCCCGCGCCGCCTGTCCCACGGCCTCGAGACTCGAGGCGCACAGGCGATTCACGGTCACCCCACCCACGGACACCGGCAAGCCTGAGAGCAACACCGCCATGCGGGCGACATTGCGATTGTCCTCGCCCGCCTGGTTCGCGCAGCCATAGATCACATCGTCGAGTGCGGTCCAATCGACATCGCCATGACGCGCCACGAGGGCCTTGATCGGCAGCGCCGCCAGATCATCGGTCCGCACGCCAGACAGCGAGCCGCCATAGCGGCCAAAAGGCGTGCGCAGGCCGTCGCACAGATACGCCTCGGTCATGTCATCCCCGCAACGCCCGCTGCCACCGGACAGCCGGTCTTGTGTCGCACTTCCTCGAGGAGCACACCGGGCGCGAGCTCGGTTGCCCGCAGCCCCTCGGCAGTGACATCGAACACGCCGAGCTCGGTGATGATCCGGTTGACGCAGCCCACCCCGGTGAGCGGCAGCGTGCATTTTTTCAGGATCTTGTGCTCACCGCCCTTGGCGGTGTGCTCCATGAGCACCACCACGCGCGCAACCCCTGCGACCAGGTCCATGGCCCCGCCCATGCCCTTCACCATCTTGCCGGGGATCATCCAGTTGGCAATGTCGCCCGAATCGGTGACCTGCATGGCGCCCAGGATCGACAGGTTGATATGACCGCCACGGATCATCGCGAAACTGTCAGCGCTGCTGAAGAAGGCGCTCCCCGGCAGGAGCGTGACGGTCTGCTTGCCGGCATTGATGAGATCCGGGTCCACCTCATCCGCGCTCGGGAAGGGCCCGATGCCGAGCAGCCCGTTTTCCGACTGCAGCCACACGTCGATTCCGGGCGGAATGAAGTTCGCCACCAGTGTCGGCAGCCCGATGCCGAGGTTGACGTAGTAGCCGTCCTTGAGTTCCTGCGCGGCGCGCCGCGCCATGTCGTCTCGTGTCCAGGCCACGGTCATTGCCTCACGGTGCGTTGTTCGATGCGCTTCTCGGGGTGCGCATTCACGACCAGGCGCTTCACGTAAATGCCGGGCGTATGAATGCTCTCCGGATCAAGCGCGCCGTTTTCGACCAGCTGCTCGACCTCCGCAACGCACACCCGGGCGGCGGTCGCGACGTTGGGGTTGAAGTTGCGAGCGGTCTTGCGATACACGAGATTGCCCGCCGCGTCGGCCTTCCAGGCCTTCACCAGCGCCACGTCCGCGCGCAGCGAGCGTTCGAGTACATACCAGTGGTTGCTGCCGTCGGCGGCCGGAAATTGCCGCGTCTCCTTGCCCTCCGCGACCAGCGTGCCGTAGCCGGTGCGGGTGAAGAACGCGGGAATACCGGCGCCGCCCGCCCGCAGTTTCTCGGCAAGTGTCCCCTGCGGCGTGAATTCCAACTCCAGCTCGCCGGCGAGGTACTGCCGCTCGAATTCCTTGTTCTCGCCCACGTAGCTGGAGATCATCTTGCGGACCTGGCGCGTCGCGAGCAGCTGGCCGAGTCCGAAACCATCTACACCGGCGTTGTTGGAAATGACAGTCAGTCCCTTCTTGCCGCTGTCGCGCACTGCCGCGATCAGCGCTTCGGGAATGCCGCACAGCCCGAAACCACCGACCGCCAGCGTCTGCCCGTCTTCAATGAGACCGGCCAGGGCCGCAGCTGCGTTGGGATAAAGTTTTCTCACCGCGCCCCCGATTACTCACCGTGCAGCCGGAAGGATAGCAGTCTACGCGTAACCGCAAAATCCGCACCGCGCCCGCGCCACGCTGGCGCAAGCCGCGTTTGGTACAATGCGGCGTGGCGATGGAAGCAGCGATGCATGCTGGGGGCCCGGTCCTTGCGGCTGCCCGGCCGCCGCAGGTGCTGCGCCTGCACGGCTGCGCGGTCTTCCTGGATCTTGACGGCACGCTGCTTGAACTGGCTCCCCGCCCCGACGCCGTTCGCGTCGAACCCGGACTCCTCGAGCTGCTGGGCGCGCTCATGCGACGCACAGGCGGTGCACTTGTCGTGGTGAGCGGCCGCAGCATCGCCACCCTCGACACGCTGTTGAAGCCGTTGCGATTACCGTTGTCCGGCCTGCATGGCTTTGAGCGCCGGGACATCAGGGGACGCCTGGTGCAGCGCGAACCGCCGAACCTTGCGTTACTGCAGGAGTCCCGGCATCTCATGGCACAGTGGGTCACGCGGGAACCGCGCCTGGTAATCGAGGACAAGGGTCTCGCGCTGGCGCTGCACTACCGGCAGGCACCTGACCTGGAAGGCGAGGTAGTCGCCAGCGTGACCGCCATCGCCGCCCGCCCGGGTAGCGGGCTGCGGGCGCAGCGCGGGCGCATGGTGGTCGAGCTGACCCCGGGCACGGCGAGCAAGGCCACCGCTATCGCGGAATTTATGCTCGAAGAACCATTCAAGGGTCGCGAACCCTTGTATGTTGGAGACGATCTTACGGATGAGCCGGCGTTCAAATGGGTGAACGCCGCGGGCGGGATTTCGGTGGCGGTGGACGTCGCGCCTCCTACCAGCGCGCGAACGCACCTTGGATCCGTCAGGGAAGTACGGGCCTGGCTGCGCGCGCTTCTCGACGCCGCGGAGTAATTGCAATGGACAATCCGGATAAATCTGCGGGAACGTCCCGCTCGGCCACGCTTGCAGATGTGGGAGTGGTCGGCAACGGCCAGATCACCGCGCTGGTGCGCGCCGACGGCAGCGTGCCGTGGTGCTGCTGGCCGCGCCCGGATGGCAATCCGATTTTCTGCGGCCTCCTGTCACCGCCGTCACAGCCGCGCAGCTCCGGGGTGTTCGAGATCTCGGTCGTGGGGCAGACGGCGTGCGAGCTTCATTACCGGCGCAACACCGCGATCCTGGAATCCATTGCGCGCGATGCCCGCGGTAACGCCATCCGCATCATCACCTGGTGTCCGCGCTATGTACGGCACGGACGACTCTACCGGCCGGCAATGCTGGTGCGGCGGATCGAGCCGGTCAGTGGGCGCCCGACCGTGCAAATCAAGGTGCGGCCGACGGCTGACTACGGCGCCAAGGCGCTCAGCGCGCAGCTCGGCAGCCACCATGTGCGCTTCATCGATACCGACCACCCGCTGCGAATCACCACCGATTCACCGGTTTCCTATATCGCCGAAGAGCGCGAATTCGTACTCGAGCGCCCTATCGATCTGGTGCTGCACGACGATGAGACGCTGACGGTTCCCGCCCACGAGGTCGCGGATGAAAGTCTGCGCGCCACCACCCGCTACTGGGGGGAGTGGGTACGGGGACTTGCGATCCCTTTCGAATGGCAGGCGGAAACCATCCGCGCCGCCATCACGCTGCAGCTGTGCACCTACGACGACAACGGCTCCGTCCTGGCAGCTCCGACCACGTCGATTCCGGAGAGCGCCGGCAGCGGGCGCAACTGGGACTATCGGTATTGTTGGTTACGCGACGCCTACTTCACCGTGCAGGCGCTCAACCGCCTGGGCGCCACCGGTGCAATGGAGGCATTCCTGCGCTACCTGGATGATGTCGTCACGCGCCAGGGCGAAACTCCGCTGCAGCCGGTCTATGGCATCACCGGCGAGGCCGACTTGAGCGAACGCTCGGTGGCGACGCTCACCGGGGTCGAGGGCATGGGGCCGGTGCGCGTTGGTAACCTCGCCTACCGGCAACGTCAGCACGATGTCTACGGTTCGGTGATCCTCGCGTCCACGCAGACTTTCTTCGATGAGCGCCTCGATCACCCCGGTGACATTGACCAGTACCGCAGGCTCGAAGCACTCGGCGAGCGCGCGGTGCCGCTGTTTGACAAGCCGGACGCCGGTATCTGGGAATTCCGCGGCACCGAGCACCGCCACACCTTCTCGGCCGCCATGTGCTGGGCCGCCTGCGATCGCCTGGCGCGCATCGGGCTGCGGCTGCAGCAGCCCGAGCGATCGGGATACTGGCGCGAGCGCGCCGACAGTATGCGGACCGAGATTCTCAAGCGCGCGTGGAATGACCAGCGGGGCACCCTGTCAGCAAGCTTCGATGACGAGGTGGTTGATGCGAGTCTGCTGCTGCTGCCCGAACTCGGCATACTCGAGTGGCGCGATCCGCGCTTTACCGCCACGCTGGCGGCTATCGAAAGCGAATTGCGCGTCGGCGATTTCCTACTGCGCTATCGGCACCCGGATGACTTCGGCGACACCACCAACGCGTTTACCGTCTGTTCGTTCTGGTGGGCCAACGCGCTGGCGGGCACCGGGCGGCTGGAGGAGGCGCGCGCACTGTTCGGCAAGCTCCTGGCGGTGCGTAACTGCGTGGGGTTGCTTTCCGAACATGTCGATCCCACGAGCGGCGCGCTGTGGGGAAATTTTCCCCAGAGCTACAGCATGGTGGGAATCATCACCACCGCGGGCCGGCTCAGCCGTCGCTGGGAGGATGAAGTTTGAGCCGCGTCGTCATCGTCTCGAACCGGGTGGCGGCACCGAAAGGCGCTGCCGCCGCGGGCGGACTCGCGGTGGCTCTGCTCGGGGCGATGCGCGAGGCGGGCGGACTGTGGTTTGGCTGGGGCGGCGAGACGCACCCGGCCGACACGCGGCAACCACCGCCGGAGAGCGCGGTGCGCGACGGTAACAGCTTCGTGACCATCAGCATTCCGGCGGCGCTCCATGAGCCCTACTACGACGGCTTCGCCAACGGCACGCTGTGGCCGTTGTTCCATTATTTTGTGGATAATTTCCGCTATCAGGACGAGCACTACGACGCCTGGCTGGCGGTGAATGCCCTGTTTGCGCGCGAGCTGTCGCCGCTCCTGGCGCCCGACGATCTCATCTGGGTCCACGACTATCACCTGATTGCGCTCGGCGCGCGCCTGCGTGCGCAGGACGTGCGCACGCCCATCGGGTTTTTCCTGCACATTCCCTTCCCGACTTTCGAGGTGCTGCGCGCCCTGCCGGTGCACCGTGAAATTCTCGAGGCGCTGCTCGCCTACGACCTCCTCGGCTTCCAGACCGAGACCGACCGGCAGGCATTCCTGGGAGCCGTGCGCGCCGTATACGGCGCGGATCGCGTCAGTGCCGGCGCCGTTGTGAGGACCGCGGAGCGCCTGGTGCGCACCGGTGTGTACCCGGTCGGCGTGGATCTTGAGGCCACCGCCCGTTCTGCCGCGAAGACCGTCGCCTCCGGCCACGTGCGCGACATGACCAAGGGTCTTGTCGGCCGGCGGCTGATCATCGGCGTGGACCGCCTGGATTACAGCAAGGGGCTCCTGGAACGCTTCGGCGCCTATGAGCAATTCCTCGAGGAATGTCCGCAGCATCGGGGCAAGGTGACCTACCTGCAGATCGCCCCGCTCGGACGCCAGAACGTCAAGGCCTACGCCCGCATGCGCCGCGCGCTGGAACAAAGCGCCGGCAGCACCAACGGACGCTTCGCGGAGGTTGACTGGACACCCATCCGTTACCTCAATCGCAGTTTCTCGCACGCGACACTGCTCGGATTCCTGCGCGTCGCGCAGGTGTGCCTGGTGACACCGCTGCGCGATGGCATGAATCTCGTCGCCAAGGAATTCATCGCTGCCCAGGATCCGGCCAATCCCGGCGTGCTGGTGTTGTCCGATCGCGCCGGAGCCGCCAACGAAATGGCGGATGCGCTGATCGTCAATCCCTACGACCGGCGTGGCATCGCGCGCGCGCTCAAGCAGGCGCTCGACATGCCGCTCGATGAGCGCCGCGCCCGGCATGCGAAGCTGCTGGCGGCGCTGCGCGAAAACGATATTCGCGCCTGGCGCTCGCGTTTTGTGGCGAACCTGGGCGGAGCACCTGAGCAGGCGCGCCTCGAGTACGCGGCGCGGCAGGCGCATTGAACTATTGGCCGAAATTGCAGGAAGCAATTTCGGCGGACAGTAGCTCCGTTTCCGCGGTAACTCGCCTATCTGGCCGCTTCAATTCTCTCCGGAGCGGTGGCCATCACGAGCTCCGGTGGCGGCTCGGTCTCTTCGGGGATCAGGAACAATCCCCAGCGCCGTGCGCGCTGGCCGACGTCGGCCCGGCTGGTCCAGGCGGTAAGCCATACCCCGCACAAGAGGCCCGCGAGCACCGGCGACAACCACCAGAAAAATTGCGGCGCGTAGCGCAGCATAACCGCGCCCCACACGACCCCGAACGCCAGCTGCCATTTCTGCCGGCTGAACGCCTCACTCAGCGTAACGCCGCGGTCACTGCGTGCCTGCGCATTCCAGGACACCCGCTTGCCCAGCAGCGCCTGGATCACGAACGTCGAGTGAAACATCATCATGGTCGGGGCGAGCAGCATGCTGAAGAGCTGCTCGGCGAAGAGGCTCGCCCACAGCCGCCCCGCGCCGCCGAACTGACGGCGCAAATCGCGGTCGCGGATCGCGAGGATGGCGCCGAGGACTTTTGGCAGCAGCAGCACCGCCAGCGTCAGCCACAGGAGCGCCGCGGTCTCGCCGGTGCGAAACTGCGGCCAGTGCGGCAGGCTGTGCAGCCCGGAAAGGAAATACTGCGGCTTCTTGCCGCTGGCGATGACACTGAGGATCGAGCTCAAAAGCAGCAGTGCCAGCCACATCGGTGAGCTGACGTAGGAGACGATCCCGGTCAAGAGGTGCACCCGGCTGAGTGGGTGCAGTCCCGGAAAGCCCATGACGCGCGTGTGCTGCAGGTTGCCCGCCGTCCAGCGCCGGTCGCGCGCGGCGTAGTCGAGAATGTTGGCAGGCACTTCCTCCCAGCTGCCCATGAGTTCCGGGAGTTGGCGAACCTCATAGCCGGCGCGGCGCATGAAGGCCGCTTCGACGAAGTCGTGACTGAGGATCGTGCCGCCAAAGGGCGGGCCGCCCTTCAGGTGCGGCAAGCCGCAGTAACGCGCAAACGGTCGCACGCGGATGATGGCATTGTGCCCCCAGTAGTTGCTCTCTCCGAGCTGCCAGAATGCGAGCCCGCTGGTGAGCATCGGGCTTTGCAGCCGCGAGCCGAACTGGATGAAGCGGCCGAACAGCGTCTCGCGCCCCGCCGGCAGCGGCAGCGATTGCAGGATGCCGATCTCCGGATGCGCCTCCATCAACCGCGCGAGCGTTACCAGCGCCGCGCCGCTCATCACGCTGTCCGCATCGAGCACGATCATGCATTCGTACTGCGGACCGAAGGTCCGGACAAACTCGCCGATATTCCCCGCCTTGTGCTCGCTGCGATCAGTGCGGCGTCGGTAAAAAGCCCGCCCGGCCGCACTATGGCGGGTGACGAACCGCTGCCACATCGCCTCCTCGGCGGCGGCAATGTCCGCATCGGTGGTGTCGGACAGGATGTAAAGATCGAACGCCTGCTGCTCGGGGTACTGCTGCAGCGACACCCAGATCGCTGTAAGGCCCGACTCAACCCGTGCCGTGTCCTCGTTGTAGACCGGCATGGTGATGGCGACGCGCGTGCGCAGCGCGCGCCCATCCACTTCCGAGGCATCAAGTCCTGCCGGATCGCCACCGACAAGCCGGATGATGAATCCGGCGATCGCGGTCCACAGCGCGCCGGCGATCCAGGCAAACAGCCCGAAGAACAACAAAAGGCCGACGAACTCAACAACACTCAGGCCGTTGACGTGCAGGACATCCAGCAGCAGCGCAGTGGCGCACAGCCCGAGCGCCAGAGTCAGGCCGAAAAACAGCGCTCGTCGCAGCCGCACACGCCAGCGTGCGCGCGGCGGCGACCAGCCGCGGCTCACGGTGTCCACTGGTATACCCAGGTCTCCGTCAGCACCTCGCCGTGCAGCGTCAGGTAGCATTGCAGGTCCACGGGTTTCCTGGTCTTCGGCGTGGCGACGAACGCGACTCGCCAGGCGCCGCTCTCCGGCACCCGCTGCACGGTCAGCGCCTCGACCTGGCCGTTGGCGGCCGTGGTCTGCGCGAGAACGGGTTGGCTGCGATCCAGACCGTCGAGCTCGCCGCCCGCAAAATCAACCAGGATGCGGCGGGCGCCGGGTCCGAAATGACCTTTGTTATCGCCCACCGACGGGTTGCCGCTGCGCGTCGCGACCACACGGCCACCGGGAGGCCAGTGCGACGCCTGGGCGAATGCCGACAACAGGTACGCGAAGTACAGCGGCTTGCCCGCGGTCACCGCCTGCTGCGGCACCCAGTAGGCAACGATGTTGTCGTGGATCTCCTCATCGCTCGGGATTTCGACCAGCTCCACCCCGCCCCTGCCCCAGTTCTCGAGCGGCTCGACCCAGTAGCTCGGCCGCGCTTCGTAGTGCGCTTCAACGTCTTCGTAGTGCACGAAGGCGCGCTCGCGCTGGATGAGACCGAAGCCGCGCGGGTTGTCATCGATGAAGCGATTGACACGCAGCTCGCGCGGATTGGTGAGCGGGCGCCAGATCCACTGGCCGTGACCCGTCTGGGTCATCAGGCCGTCGCTGTCGTGTACCTGCGGACGATAGTCGTCGAAGTGCCGGCCGCCGTCCTCGCCGTAGAAGAACATGGACGTGAGGGGCGCCACGCCGAGCTTGGCAATGGCGCGGCGCGGGTACAGCGCGCTGTGCACCTCAACCTGGGTGGTGGCGCCCGGGCGGATCTGGAACTGGTAGGCGCCGGCGACGCTTTTGCTATCGAGCAGCGCGAAGACCGTAAGGGTGCGATCGTGCGGCCCCGGACGCAGCAGCCAGAAATCCGTGAAGGTTGGAAATTCCTCGCCACTCGGCGCGCCGGTATCGATGGCGAGACCGCGAGCCGACAGGCCGTAATACTGGTTACGCCCCAGCACGCGGAAGTAGGAAGCGCCGAGGAAGGTGATCAGCTCGTCCTTGTAGGCCGCGCTTTGCAGCGGGTAGTGCACCCGGAAGCCCGCGAACCCCAGGTCTGCCGGCACCCGCGGGGGCTTCAACAGATGGCCGAAGGCAAAGGACGCGCGGTTGTAGGTGAGCGGCCGCACGCCCTCGTCCGTCACCTCGAAGATATTGACGCGCTGCTTGCTGCTGGCACCGCGATGAAAGAATTGCACCTCAAACAGAGCCTGGCCGCGCCACAGCGCGCTTTCGGGGCGGAAGCGGATATCCCGGTACTGGTCGTAGCTCAGCTTCGCCAGTTCCGCGGGCAGGGTATCCGGGGGCGGGCGGAAGTCATGTCCGGCACGCTCCTGCGCCAGGCGGCGCACGTCGGCGAATCCGAACGGCCCGGGCTGCAGGGGCGCCTCATGAACCTGGGCGTTATGCGCCTTCGCCTTTCTGGACGAGTCAGGTCCGCCGCCAGGATTGGGCGCCAGCAGCAGCGAACCCAAAACCAGGGCGGCGATCACAACCGTCCGCCGTGCATGAAGCCACATGAAGACACCCGACTTCCCTGGTTGCGGTTCGCATGGTCCTGCATGCGGAGGATGATACCCGCAGCGGGTGCCTAAAATCCCGGGGGTTGCTCGGCGCCCACATTGAGGCTGTGCTCAAGGGCAAGTCCCACGCGCGCGAGGGTCCCCTCATCGAAGAGGCGCCCGAGCAGCGTAACGCCATGCGGCACGCGCCGCGGCGGCTTGAAGGTCGGCAGCGGCGCTTGCGGATCCGGCGCCCAGTCACTGCGCGCCTCGCTGACATGCACAAAGCCGGCGCGCAGGGTCAGCGACGGCAGGCCGGTGAAATTGCCGATGACGAGTGTTTCGTCGCGCAGCGAGGGAACCAACAGCAGGTCCACCTGGGCCAGCAACCCCTGCATCTTGAGGGCAACGGCGCGGCGCATGCGGTCAGCCTGCACGAAGTCGACCGCCGATATGAACCGCGACTGCCGGAAGGTGTTGGGCCAGGAGTCCGGCGTCTGCATCTTCAGGCCGTCGACTTTGCGGCTGAGTGTCAGATCCTCGAACGCGGCTGCAGCCTCCGCGAACAGAATGGCGTTCAGACAGTCATACGGCCAGTCCGGAATCGAAACCGCCACCGGTGTTAGTCCAAGCCTGGGCAACTCCGCAAGAACCTTGCGGTCGACTTCGGTTGCAGGGTCCTCGTTCATCCACGACGGAAAGTAGCCAACGCGCAGACCGGTGACGGCTGCGGCCGCATCGAAATCGAGGTGGCTGGGCACACTCGACAGATCCGCCTCGTCTTGGCCGCTGATGACCCGCAGAATGAGCATGGTGTCCTCGACGCTGCGCGCCATGGGACCGAGCTTGTCCAGCGACCAGCACAAGGTCATCGCCCCGTTGCGCGGCACGCGCCCGAATGTCGGCCGCAGTCCGGTGACGCCGCAGCGCATGCTCGGGCTCACGATGCTGCCCTCGGTCTCGCTGCCGATCGCGAACCCCACGAGCCCTGCCGCGAGCGCCGCGCCGGGACCGGCGCTTGAGCCCGAGGCGCCTTCCTCCGGCAGCCAGGGATTCATGGTCTGTCCGCCGAACCAGACATCATTCAGTGCCAGGGCGCCGAGACTGAGCTTGGCGAGGAGCACCGCACCGGCCTCATGGAGGCGGCGCACGACCGCAGCGTCTTTCAAAGGCACGCGCTCCCTGAACGGTTCGGCACCATAGGTCGTGGGGATGCCGGCGGTATCGAGCAGATCCTTGCCTCCCCAGGGAATGCCGTGCAACGGCCCGCGATAGTGGCCGGCCGCAATTTCCTGGTCGGCCCGTTGCGCCTGCGCCAGCGCCAGATCCCGCGTCAGGGTGATCACGCAGCGCAGTTTTGGATCGAACCGCTCGATCCGCGCTATATAGATATGAGTGAGCCGCCCGGAGGTCAGTTTGCGCGTCTCGATCCAGCGGGACAGTTTCCATAACGGCGCGAACGCGATGGCAGAGTCGGTGCCCGGCAGCGGACCGGGGTCACGGTCTGTGCGTACGAAGCGATCACGCTGCGGGACCGCACCATGCCCCGGAAGCACCGGGTTGCAGAGCGAATACGGCGCGAGCGGCGGCTCCAGGGCAACTTTGCGCGGCCCCGTGCGCCGCTCATAGAGCGCCGCCATGCTGTTGCGCCAGTTCCCCGCCGCCTGTGCGCGCTCGGATTCCGTGAGCTCCACCTGCACGAGCTTTTGCGCTTCTGTGAAAGTTGCAGGGCTGACAAGCGGCCCCACCGCGGGCGCGGTGCCGAACGCGGGT
Source organism: Steroidobacteraceae bacterium (assembly GCA_025451375.1). GTDB lineage: Bacteria > Pseudomonadota > Gammaproteobacteria > Steroidobacterales > Steroidobacteraceae > 13-2-20CM-66-19. The sequence goes on along the minus strand of JANWKL010000002.1, from coordinate 15,401 downwards.
GGCGAGCCGGCGGGCAGATCGCCGGGCTTGGGTGCAGGAGTGCCCGTGGCTGCTTCCTGCGCGCGCGCCACGGCCGCCGACCCCAGCACTGCAGCGGAGCCCAATAGAAATACACGGCGTGATCTGGTCATGGTGTCCTCTTGATCCCACGGTCGGTGAAGTACTGTTCGAGCACCTGCGCCTTTCCTGATGGCTCAACGAGCGCCACATAGGTATCAGGTCGCAAGAGATACAGGGCGTCGCGCTTGAGTCCCGCGGCGCCGCAGGCATTGCTCCACGGGAAGACGTGGAGGGGCAGGTTGCGATCCGCACAGCAGCTGGTCAGTGCGTCGCTCGCCTTGCCGTACACATGCACCTGCCAGGTCATCGCGGCCAGGGGCGCGAAATTGTCGGGGTTGCCACCGTGCACCCAGGGCAGCCGGTCGCCGCCATGAACGTGACCCGCCGAACCGGCACTGAGCGGCATACCGCGATAGTTGACGTTCACCTGCGAGACGGTGCGGAACAGGAATTCCCGGAATGGCTTGAACGCGACCGCTCTGGAAATCACGAGCGGCGCGACCCGGGTGCGCACCCAGGTGGCGAACGGCCCGGCGGAGGTGACAAAGGAAAACGCCCGGTCGGTCGTCGCCACGAGCCGCCGCGCGAAGGCGATCCGCTCCACCTCGTACGTTGCCAGCAGGGACTCTGGCGCACGGCCCGCCAGCACCGCCGCAAGCTTCCAGGCTAAATTAATCGCATCCCCGATCCCGGTGTTCATCCCCTGGCCGCCGACCGGGCTGTGGATATGCGCCGCATCCCCGACGAGGAACGCGCGGCCTTGGCCGAATTGCGCCGCCACCCGATGATGCACGTGATAGGTCGAAAACCAGTTGACCTTGTGGACCTCGAGCTTGAGGTTCTGGATCGCGCGGCCGCTGACGTCCTCGAACCGCAGCGTGTCAGCGCGGTCGGCGCGCTCGTCGCGCACCGTTCCCACCAGCCGCGCGCGCCCCGCCCCGGCCAGTGGAAATACGGCGAGAAAATCCGCTTCATCCAGATCGACGTGCAACTCGCCATTGACCGCGGGACCCGCGCCGTCGATGTCCGCGACATAAAACAGCTGCCGGTAGGTCCCGCCCGGGAAGCCGACGCCCAGGGTCTCCCTGACGATCGACCGGGCGCCGTCACAGCCGGCTATGTAGCTCGCCTCGCAGGCCTCTTGCACGCCCGCCGACGTGCGCAGTTGGGCGGCGATGCGCCCACCCGCTTCGCGGTAGCTGCTGAGTTCGGTCTGACGTTCCACCCTCACGCCGAGGGCTGCGAGCCGTTCGACCAGCAGTTGCTCGTGCTGGTCCTGGGGAAAGATTTCGAAGAACGAGTAGGGAGTGAGCTGCTCGCCCACGACTGCAAAACTCACCCGCGCGGCGCGTTCACCCCTCGCCCACATGTTGACGGCCGGCACCTTCTGGCCGCGCTCCACCACCGCCTCCGCAAGGTCGAGCTGTTGGTAGAGCTCCAGGGTGCGCACCTGGACCGCCAGGGCTCGGGAGGTCGTACCGGGCTCGGCGGTCTTGTCGACAATCCGGACTTTGACCCCGAGGCGCGTGAGCCACAGCGCCAGCACCAGGCCCGTGGGGCCGGCGCCAACGATCAGCACCTCGGTCCGGGTCATGGCGTCGACGCTGCCTTAAGGAACCGCGGTCACCTTGATCGCGACGTCCACGTTGCCTTTGATCGCCCGCGAATACGGGCACACCTGGTGGCCCGCGGCGACAATTTTTTCCGCGTCGGCCTGCGACACGCCGCGCACTTCGACATCGTGCTCAACAGTAAGACCGAACCCGCCACCCGGCGCTTCGCCGATGCCGACCGCGGACTTCACCGTGATCGCCTTGGGGATGATTTTCATCTGGCGCGACACGAACTCGCAGGCGCTGCCGAAACAGGCGGCGTAGCCGGCGGCGAAGAGGTGCTCCGGCGTCGAGGTGTTCGGCTTGCCCGGGCCGCCCATCTCTTTCGGGATGGACAGGTCCACGCTGATGAGGCCGTCATCTGCCTGGGTGTGGCCGTTGCGGCCGCCGGTTGAGGTCGCATGAGCCGTGAACAGAACTTTGATAGCCATGGCTTGGTGTACTCCCGCGGCTCGCCCACTGCGGCCGCACTTTGCTATGTTGCGCGTAACCGCTGCCGCCCAACAAGCAAGACAATCCCGCCCGTATGGCCCTGGCCGTCGGTGCCCTGGGTTGCCGGTGATCATCGGCTGGGACTTGCGCAAATCGTTCCCGGCTTCTGGGCAGCGCACGCCCGCTCCGGGCTCATGGAGCGGCCGGGCCTGCCGCGCGGCGCGAGCAGCTCGTGGATCTTGGCCGGCAGGTCGCCAGCTGGCGTTTTAGAACTTCACCATCACGCCGGCGCCCCAGATGACCTCGCGCTTGCGCAGATCCGGATACCACACACCACCCTCGCTGGCGCAGGCATCCGCTCCAATACTGGTGTTGTTGTTGCACACCTGCGATCCGGGCGCGCCATTGTTGCCGGCGGGTGGTGTTACACCACCGGTGCCGGTCCAGTACGGCACGTCCGAATGACGGAAAGTCCCTTCCGTCCACCACGTGATCCAGTCCTTGGGCATGTACTGGAAGTTCAGCTGCATGTCCCATTGATAGAGCTTCTGTCCCGGATTCTCGGTGAAGTACGGTGAGCCGGTGGCAGCGGTCGCGCCGTTGATCGGCGGCAACAGCGCCAGGTACCGCCCCGGGTTGTTCATGAATCCGCCGCCGATGGTCACCGCATAGGTGTCGTGGTCGAACCAGGTGCGGTTATAGGCCATGAGACCGACGAAGCTTTCCTTGTTTGGGCCGCGCGAACAGCTGACGCCGCCGCCGTACTCGCAGCCGATGTCCGCCGTGACCGATATCGCCATTTTCGATATCCCGGTGCCGCCGTCAGCTCCAGCGTCGTAGTACTTCCACAGCAGGCTGTCGTCCTCGTGCACGCGCGTGACGCGGGCGTAGTTCACGTACGGCGCGCCGGGGTTAGGCAGGCCGACCGCGGCGTTCGGATTGCCACCGTTGTTGGGCACGCCGCTGCCGCTCGCGAGATTGTCCTGGCCAACGCTGTAGGTATTGAAGACCAGCTTGAAGGAGTCATTCGGGATCCACAGGATCTGGCCACCGAAGCCCGGATGAGAGTTGAACTTGCCGTAGGACTGCCAGCCGTTGATGAGCCACGGCTCGATCTTCAGTGTCTGGGTCGGAAACCACTGCACGCGCAGCCCGTTGAAGAACCACGGCGTGTTGGATGACACGAACGAGGGCTGGTAGGTCCAGTTATCGAAGTTGTAGTAGCTGAAGAGCCCGATGTAGGACACGAAGATTCCCGCATCGATGTTGAGGCCGTGATTGACGTCAAAGTGGTAACCGGCGTTGGCTTCCGAGAAATACCTGTAGGCCCCCTGCAGGTCCCATTGCCCGACGGCAGAGCTGGCATCGTTGCGCGGAGTCGTGACGGCAAATAGTCCCATCATCGACAGGAAACGGGCCTGGACGTTGTTCCAGTGGAAGTTGCCACCGAAGCTCACCTGTTCGATCTGGAACTCCCCGGAACGAAACTCCTCCGTGGAACCGACGATGGTGTGATCGACGGGATGATTGAAGTCCTGCAGGTAGTTGCTGTCGAAACGGATTTCGGGGGTGAAGAACCTAGTGTCGAATATTGGCACCTTCTCCCGCGTGTTGCCGTTCATCCAGCCGATATCGCCCACGGCGAACGGCGTCTGGGTATCGACGGCGGGAGCGGCATCGGGCGCCTGCAGTGCTTCGGGCACCGATGCCGGAATCGCTGCGGGCGCTGCGGCGGCGAGGACCGGCGAGCCCGCCACGCCTGGCGGCGGCGCTGGCGGCGGGCCTGTCAGATTCATCACGATGTCATAGCGCGTCGCCTTCCCGGCGACGACCGTCAGGACCGGTGTCGTCACCGGCGCGGAACCGTCAGTCTCGACCGTTACTGCCCAGGCGCCAGGGGGCAGATCCGCAAACGCATACAGGCCATCGCTGCCGGACACCGTGGCGCGGATGGCACCGCCGTCCGACCTTACGGCCGTCACGGTCGCGTGCGGCACGGCGAGCTTCGTGGCGTTGGTGACGAGGCCCACAATGGTTCCGGGCGCGGAGTCTGACGCCCATGCGGTCGGCAGCATCACGGACGTCAATACGGCGCACCGCAACAGGCGCGGCAGGTAACGGCCCGGTTTCATCAGCGGCTCCCGTTAAGGTCATGCGTAGACGCGCATGCTAGGAAAGAGCCACCGCCGCGGGCAGACCAACCGGTGTTAAGAAAAGCCCCAGCGCGGGGCGCGCTTGTCGATAAAGGCCTGCACGCCCTCGAGCGCCGCGCCGTCCATCATATTGCAGGCCATGGTTTGTCCTGCCGCCTGGTATGCGGCCTCGAGGCCGAGCTCCACCTGGCGGTAGAACAACTCCTTGCCCATGGCGATCGCGACCCGCGGCTTGGCAAGAATGCTGCCCAGCAGCTTTTCAATCTCCGCATCGAGGGCTGCCGGTTCCGCAACGCGGTTGACCAGCCCGCGGGCACGCGCCTCTGCCGCATCGATGAACTCGCCGGTGACCAGCATTTCGAACGCGTTCTTGCGCGCCACGTTACGTGCCAGGGGCACCGCGGGTGTCGAGCAGAACAGGCCGAGGTTCACGCCGCTGACGGCAAAGCGCGCCGCGCTCGAGGCGACGGCGAGATCGCACTGCGCGACCAGCTGGCAGCCCGCCGCGGTGGCCATGCCGTGCACCCGCGCGATCACCGGCACCGGCAGACGCGTGAGGCTCAGCATCATGCGGGAACATTGCGCGAACAGTTCCTGGTAGTACTGCAGTGCGGGCTGGGCGCGCATCTCCTTCAGGTCATGCCCGGCACAAAAGGCTTTGCCGGCGGCCGCCAGCACCACAACACGCACCGTCTCATCCTGTTGCAGAACGTCCAACTCGCCCTGCAACGCGGCGAGCATGCCGCTCGAGAGCGCATTGAATGCCTGCGGGCGATTCAGTGTCAGAGTCACCACTCCGCGCGGGTCGCGCGCGCGTGTAACCAGGGGTTCCGCAGTATCGGTCATCGTCGGCTCCTCTATTCGATGGCGCTGGCCGAGCGAGCCCGCTGGCGCAATACGAACTTCTGGATCTTGCCGGTCGCGGTCTTTGGAATCTCCTCGAATCGCACCTCACGCGGCACCTTGTAGGCGGCGAGGCGTCCCCGGCAATGCTGGATCAACTCGGCCGCGGTAATCGTGGCGCCCGGCTTGAGCTCGACGTACGCCAGCGGCGTTTCGCCCCACTTCGGATCCGGTTGCGCCACCACCGCGCAGGCCATCACCGCCGCATGCCGGTAGAGCGCGTCCTCGACCTCAAGCGAACTGATGTTCTCACCACCGGAGATGATCACGTCCTTGCTGCGGTCCTTGATCTTCACGTAGTGATCCGGCTCGAGCACCGCCAGATCCCCGCTGTGGAACCAGCCGCCCGCGAAGGCCTGTTGCGTCGCCTGTGGGTTTTTCAGATAGCCCTTCATCACGATGTTGCCGCGGAACATGATCTCGCCGGTCACCTCACCGGTGGCCGGGACCGTCGCCATGGTTTCCGGATCGATTACGGTCATGCCCTCCTGCAGCACATAACGCACGCCCTGCCGGCCATTCAAGCGCGTCTGCTCGGCAAGATCCTCACCCGCCCAGCTGTCGCGCCGGGCGGCGACCGCCGCCGGACCGTAGGTCTCGGTGAGCCCGTAGGCATGCGTGAGCTCGAAGCCGATGTTACTCATGCCCTCGATCATCGCTGCGGGCGGCGCGGCTCCCGCGACCATGCCGCGCACGCGCTGGCTGATGCCCGCGCGCAGCGCAGCTTCCGCGTTGATCAGCATGTTATGCACGATGGGCGCGGCGCAGTAGTGATCCACACCGTGCGCGCGCATGGCGTCAAACATGGCCTTGGGCTCCACCTTGCGCAGGCACACATGGGTGCCTGCGAGCATGGCCACGGTCCAGGGAAAGCACCAGCCGTTGCAGTGGAACAGCGGCAGCGTCCACAGGTATTTCGGGAAGTGCGGCATGTTCCAGGTCGCCGCGTTGCTCACCGCATTCAGATAGGCGCCGCGGTGGTGGGTCACCACCCCCTTGGGGTTGCCGGTAGTGCCCGAGGTGTAGGACACGGCAATCGCGTCCCACTCATCCTGCGGCCCCGCCAGCAACGCGAGGGGTGCGTGCTGCGCCAACAGCGCTTCATATTCAAATTCCCCGACCCGCTCGCCGGGACCGTTGTATTCGCTGTCGCTGACGTCGATGACCCGCGGCGTGCGGCCGTGCTCATCGCGCAGAACGCGCAACGCTTGCTTCATGACGCCAGAGAACTCGCGATCGGTGATGAGCAGCGCCGTCTCGCAGTGCTGCATCTGCCAGGCAAGCAGCGCCGCGTCGAGACGCGTGTTCAGGGTGTTCAGCACCGCATTGAGCGCCGGCACGGCGTAGTGCGCCTCGATCATCTCCGGGGTATTGGCGAGCATCACGCTGACCGTCGTGCCGCGCCCGGCGCCGAGTTCGCGCAGGGCCGCCGCCAGGCGTGCCGCGCGCCCGCGAGTTTCAGCCCAGGTGTAGCGTCGTGCGCCGTGCACCACCGCCGGCAGATCGCCAAACACCTCGGCGCTTCTTTCCACGAAACTCGTCGGCGAAAGTGCTACGAAGTTAGCAGGGTTCTTGTCCAGATCCTGGTCGTAGATACTCATGGTTCCCCCTCCGGGCAAAGCATACGCGACGGGGGCACCTCAGGCACCGGCCGGCCGGTGCTAGGGCATACGCTCGCCGCGCGCGGCGACGAGAATCCGGTACCACTCCTGGCGCGTCATATGCACCGCGTAGGCGCCGCGCGCTTCCCGGATCCGCGCGAGGTTCTGGCTGCCGATCAGCGGCACGGGCCGCGCCGGGTGCGCCATGATCCAGGCATATGCCACCGCCGCGCGCGCTGTGCCGGCGCGCACGGCTACGGCATCAAGCGCTGCAATGACCGCATCGGTGCGCGCATTCCCGGTGGATTCGCCGGCAGGCACCGCCAGCCGTCCCTGACCAAGCGGTGACCACGCCAACATTGCGGTGCCGGCGCGCATGGCGGTGTCGAGTGTCGCATCCGTCAGGGGCTCGATCGCCAGCGGCGAGAACTCGTTCTGCACTGTCGCGAGCGGAAACGGCAGGTAGTGACGCAGCGCCTCGAATTGCGCCGCGCCGTAGTTGGACACCCCGGCCGCGCGGATCTTGCCTGCCTGGCGCAGCCGCTCGAAGGCCTGCGCGACTTCCTGCGGGTGTGCGAGCAGATCCGGGCGGTGGATCTGCAGCAGATCGATGCGCTCGATACCCAGCCGGCTGAGTGATGCCTCGCAGGCCTCGATCAGGTACTGCGCTGATGAGTCATAGGGTGTGGGTGGTGCGATGCCCGCCTTGGTGGCGAGCACCATGCGCTCACGCAGCGCGGGCGCTTCGCGAAAGACCGCGCCGAGGAGGCGCTCCGCTGCGCCGAAACCGCTGCCCTTGTGGTAGCCGTAGACATCCGCGGTATCGAACAGCGTGCAGCCGATTTCCAGGACCGCCTCCACGCGCGCCCGGGGGCTCGCGTCAGATGCAGCCGGCAGGCGCCACATTCCCCAGCCCAGGGGCGCGACTTCAAGGCCGCTGCTGCCCAATGGAATGCGGGTTTCCGGTGTCGGACCGAGCGTCATCACCGGATCATCGCACGGGTGACACCACCTGCGCCGACAGCGCGAGCGTGCGCGCAAGCAGATGCGTGAGCCCGTATACCGTATCGATGTGCGGGGTGTGCGTGCGGGTCAGCCGGCCAAGTTCCGCGACCGAACCGAGCACTGCCTCCAGTTCCGGCGCGCGGCCGGCCTCCACATCCTGCAGCATGGAGGTCTTGTGCCTGCCGACTTTCTCGGCGCCGGCGATGCGTTTGTCGAGGCCGATACGGAACACGATGCCGAGCTTCTCGGCAATCGTCTGCGCCTCGCTCATCATGGCGGCCGCAAGCCCGCGAGTGGCCGGGTACTGGCAGATATCCGCGAGCGTTGCGCGCGTGAGTGCACTGATGGGATTGAAGGTAAGGTTGCCCCACAGCTTCAGCCAGATCTCGGCACGAATGTCCTCGAGGACGGGTGCCTTGAATCCGGCGCGCGTGAGGCACTGCGACACCCGCTGCACTCGCTCACTGCCCGTGCCATCGAGCTCGCCTACGGGAAAGCGCTCGCCCTCGATGTGCCTGACGACACCAGGGGCCAGCAACTGCGCGGCCGGGTAGACGACGCAGCCAATCACACTCGCCGGCGGAATCAGCTCGCCAATGCGCCCTTCCGGATCAACGCTGCGCACGATGCTGCCGGCGAGATCCCCGCCGTGGCGGTGGAAGTACCAATAGGGAATGCCGTTCTGCATGGTGACCACCACCGTGCGGGCATCGCACAGGCGTGGCACGTGGGGCGCGACGGCGGGCAGCTGATGCGCCTTCACCGCCAGGATCACCAGCTCCTGCACGCCGGCGGCCGCATAGTCATCGGTGGCCGCGACCCCGCGCGCGATATGCCGCGCGCCGTCGCTCATGATCAGGGTGATCCCCACACGTCGCAGCGCCGCGAGATTCGCGCCGCGCACCATGCAGGTGACGCTTTCGCCGGCGAGCGCGAGTCGCGCCGCCACGTATCCACCGATCGCGCCGCAGCCGACAACCGCGATTTTCACGGCCTCGCTCCCGCGTCAGCGTCGCTTCAGGACGCGGACGCGGGGCGCGCTCACGCGGCGCGATCCCGCATGCAGCGTTCTTTGGCTTCCAGCACCAGATTGCGCAGGAAAGCCTTCTCGTAGACCCGCAACAGGTGCGGCCGCGTGCGCTCGACGTACACGCCGATGAAGTCCCGGTCGTGCGCCGCGTTCAGCAGCTCACGGAAGGTGTCGGCATCCCAACGCCAGGGCAGTTCCAGCTCGCTGAACGCGCGGTTGTAGGCCTCGAGTTCCACGGCAAGCGGATCGTTGACAACGTGTGGCATCAAGGCCTCCTGTTGGGACGGTGACCAGCTTAGGCTCGCCTGTTCCAAAGGAAAAATTAAAGGTTTCTATTGCGACCATATGCTTTCTCTAATACCTCCTGAGCGCTATGCTGGCAGCCATGAGGAACGTGACCCTGCGGCAATTGCGGGTGTTCGCCGCCGCGGCGCGCCATATGAACTTCTCACGCGCCGCCGAGGAGCTGCACTTGTCGCAGCCCGCGGTTTCAACCCAGATCAAGGAACTGGCGGCCTGCGTGGGCTTGCCGCTGTTCGAGCGGATCGGCCGCCGGACTTACCTGACGCCCGCCGGGGAGGAAATGCTCCAGTGCGCCAAGGCCATCACGCAGCGGCTGCAGGAAGCGCAGAGTGGGCTCGAGCACCTCAAAGGCGTAACCGGCGGCCGGCTCAACGTCGCCGTGATCAGCGCCGGTGACTACTTCTTCCCGCGCCTGCTGGCGCATTTCGGAGCGAGCCATCCCGGGGTCACCTTCAATCTCACGGTGCACAACCGCGAGCAGCTGCTGCGCCACCTGGCGGACAACCTCACGGATCTTGCGGTCATGGTGCGCCCGCCCGCTGACATGGACGTCGTCGCCATACCATTCGCACCGCATCCCTACGTTATCGTCGCCGCGCCAGATCACCCGCTTGCCGGGACGCGCCAGATACCGCGCGCGCTGCTGAACCGCGAGCCGTTCGTGCAGCGTGAACAGGGCTCGGATACCTGGAATTCAATGCGCGAGGTCTTCGGACGCCAGTTTCCGAAGCTGCACATCGCGATGCAGATTCACAGCACCGAGACCATCAAACAGGCGGTGGTTGCGGGGATGGGCATCGCATTTCTCTCCGCCCACACCATCGGGCTGGATCTGCGAGCGGGGAATCTCGTGGTGCTCGACGTGCAGGATTTCCCCGCACGCCTGCACTGGTACCTGGTGCATAACCGCAGCAAGCGGCTGCCGCCGGTAGCCGCCGCCTTCAAGGAATTCCTGCTGCGCGAGGGCGCACCGCTGATCGAACGGCTGGTGCAATTCGGCCCGTCCGGGCCCCTGCCGCAGCTGCGCGCCGCCGCGCGCAGCAAGCGCGCCCGCGGGCGGCGCGGCTGATCAGGCAGAAGTGAAACTACTTGTCCGCTGAAATCGCGTCGAAGCGATTTCAGCCAATAGCCTAGTCGAGGAAGTCGCAGTAACGCTCGACGTGCGCGGCGAGGTCGAGGGTGTGCTGGCGGGTGAGGCGCTCGGCGAGCTCGGTATCACGGCGCTCGAGCGCCTCGATGATTTTCAGGTGCTCGATGATCGAGCGCGAGGAACGATCGTTCTGCGAGATGGTCGCCTTACGGATCGCGCGCACGTGGATGAAAAGGTTCTCGGTCGCGTCCTCAATCAGCTGCGAGCCGCCCAGACGGATGATCATCTGGTGAAACGCGATATTGGCGTCCGAATATTCGTGGATATGCTCCGCCGGCGGGGAGTTCTGGAATTCATCGAACAAGTGACGCAGCTTGCCGATCTCCGCGTCCGGCGCCTGCAGCGTCGCCAGTCGCGCTGACATGCTCTCGAGCGCCGCCCACATCTGGATCATTTCGATGATTTCACGCTTGGACTTGCGGATGATGAAAATACCGCGGCGTGGAACGGTACGGACGAAACCTTCCTGCTCGAGGATCGACAACGCTTCGCGGATTGGCGTGCGGCTCACCCCCAGTGCCTGCATCAAGGCGCGCTCGTCAAGGCGCAGCTCCTGGCGCTGGTTGTAGATGTCGGTGTTGGCGATGGCGTCCTTGAGCTTCGCGTACGCCTGATCGCACAGGCTGACCGAGGTCAGTGGAGCAAGGCCTAAGTGGCCTGCGCTGTGTTTTACCGAAACGCTCATTCGAACTCCGATTATCTCCCTGTGATGCGGTGGCTGGTGCCCTAAGGCACTGCCTCGGTCTCAATAGTCAGCAGCCCTGATATATCAGATACCTAGTCGCAGCAAATTGCCCTGTTGCAGTGCACATCAGGGTTGTTCTGCCCGGCTTCAGCCTCCGTTTTTACATTTTGTTTCACAAATTATCCGAGATCGGCGGTGGCTGCCCAATTTTAGCTCACGTTGACAAGCTGGAGATATATCAAATATGGTCGGCCTTCACTAAAAATGCATAACCTCATGCACGAGCCAGGGGTCGCATTCGTGGTGGTGGCGTCCGACGCCGCTCGCTGCGATGCCCGGCCTGCGTGTGCCATGACTCGAGTACTTCATGCCAGCCGGCCGACGGCGTCTTCAACCTAGTCGAAGGGGGAGCATCGATGGTCACGGATTCGAATTCTCAAAACACCTCAATCCTCGCCAACCCATGGGCGCAACTCATCGTCGGCCTGATCTGCATGATCATGGTCGCCAACCTGCAATACGGCTGGACCCTGTTCGTCGGGCCCATCGGCGCCAAGTACCACTGGAGCAAGGCCGCCATCCAGGTCACCTTCACAATATTCGTTCTGTTTGAGACCTGGCTGGTGCCCGCTGAGGGCTACCTGGTCGATCGCTTCGGTCCAAAGTGGATGATCGTCATCGGTGGCGCGCTCTGCGGCCTCGCGTGGACGATCAATTCCTTCGCCGATTCCCTCTCGATGTTCTATTTCGCGGCCGTGATCGGCGGCATCGGCGCCGGCGCCGTGTACGGCACGTGCATCGGCAATGCGGTGAAGTGGTTCCCGGGGCGGCGCGGACTTGCGGCGGGTCTGACTGCGGCGGGCTTTGGCGCAGGTTCCGCGGCCACCATCATCCCCATCGCCAAGATGATCAAGAGCTCAGGGTACGAGCACACCTTCCTCACCTTTGGCCTCTTCCAGGGCATCGTGGTCGTGGTGGTCGGCTTTCTGATCATGGCTCCCGGAGTGGCTTTCATGGCGGCGGCTCCCAAGATCGCCCCCGGTGCGAGCCGCTACCAGGCCAAGCCACTGGAGATGCTCAAGACCCCCGTCTTTTGGGTGATGTACCTCATGTTCATCATGATGGCGGCGGGCGGTCTGATGGCGACCGCGCAGCTCGCGCCGATCGCCAAAGACTTCAAGGTGGCCGACATCCCGGTGAGTCTCATCGGTATAACGCTGCCGGCGCTGACCTTCGCCTTGAGCCTCGATCGCATCCTGAACGGTCTGTGCCGGCCATTCTTCGGCTGGGTGTCCGACAAGATCGGGCGCGAGCAGACCATGCTGATCGCGTTCCTGCTCGAGGGCGTAGGCATTATCGCGCTGGCCAATTTTGGGACAGACCCCGTGTCGTTCGTCCTGTTGAGCGGACTGGTGTTCTTCGCCTGGGGTGAGATCTACAGCCTCTTCCCCGCGACGGTGACGGACACTTTCGGGGCCCTGTACGCCACCACCAACACCGGACTCATGTACACCGCCAAGGGCACGGCGGCGCTGCTGGTGCCGGTCGCCAGTGTGTGGGTCGCCGCGAAAGGAAACTGGCACGCGGTATTCATCACCGCCGCCACTCTCAACATCCTGGCGGCCCTGATGGCCATCGTGGTCCTGAAGCCGATGCGCGCCGCGTACACCAGCCGGCCCGTGAGTGTGGCTCCAGGCGCGACGCTGGCGACGCGCTGACGCTGAGCTCGCCCCCTGCGCTCCTCCGGCCTGACGCCGGAAGAGCGTGGGAGGTGCGCACTACGACGACCGGCTACCCTCGCCGCTACTTGTTCTGAATGGAGGCATGCATGCTCGAGACGGCGCCCAAGATCGCGGCCAGCAAGGCGACGACCACCGCGGAAGACACCCTGCAGCGCAAGAGCCGCGATGCCGGCGTGGTGTCCGGCGGACACCTGGTCGCCAGGGCCCTGAAGAACGAAGGGGTCGACACCATCTTCACGCTGTGCGGCGGGCACATCATCGATATCTACGACGGCTGCATAGACGAGGGCATCCGCATTATCGATGTGCGCCACGAACAGGTCGCGGCGCACGCCGCCGACGGTTACGCCCGCCAGACTGGCAAGCTCGGTTGCGTGGTGACGACCGCCGGACCGGGCTGCACCAACGCCGTCACCGGAATCGCGACCGCCTTTCGCTCCGAGAGCCCGGTGCTGCACATCGGCGGCCAGGGCGCGCTGACCCAACACAAGATGGGATCGCTGCAGGACCTGCCGCACGTCGACATAATGTCGCCCATTACCAAGTTTGCCGCCACGGTGCCGAGCACCGAGCGGGTCGCCGACATGATCGCGATGGCGGCGCGCGAAGCTTTCAACGGCGCCGCCGGTCCTTCGTACCTGGAGATTCCGCGCGACGTTCTGGATCGCGAGGTCGATGTCACCAAGGCCGTCGTGCCCAAGCCCGGCCACTACCGGGCCTCGACGCGCTCGCTCGGCGATCCGGCCGACATCGACAAACTCGCCGACCTCCTCGTCAACTCCGAGCGCCCGGCCATCCTCTACGGCCAGCAGGTCTGGTCGGCGCGCGGCCACGAAGAGGCAATCGCGCTGCTGCGCGGCCTGGACATCCCCGGTTACTTCAACGGCGGCAGCCGCGGCCTGCTGCCTCCCGGTGACCCGCATCACTTCGACCGCACCCGCGGCCAGGCGTTTACCGATGCCGATGTCATCCTCATCGTCGGCACCCCGTTCGACTTCCGCATGGGCTACGGACGGCGCATCAGCAACAAGCTGAAACTCGTGCAGGTCGACATGGACTACCGCACGGTTGGCAAGAATCGTGACATCGACTTGGGCCTCGTCGGCCACCCCGGCGCCATCCTGGGAGCCGCGCTGCAGGCGGCCAGCGGGCGGCTGAAGCAGGACAAGCGCCAGGCCCGCCGGCAGTGGATGAAAAAACTATCGGAAGCGGAAGCCGTCGCGACCGAAAAGCTCATGCCGTTGTTCAAGTCGAACAACCAGCCGATTCATCCCTACCGGGTAGCCTACGAGCTCAACGAGTTCCTCGCCGACAACACCATCTATATCGGCGACGGCGGTGACGTGGTGACCATCTCGGCGCAGGCGGTCCGGCCGCGCCGGCCCGGCCAGTGGATGGATCCCGGCGCGCTTGGTTCACTCGGCGTCGGCACCGGTTTCGCCATCGCCGCGGGCCTCGCTCACCCCAGCAAGGAAGTGCTCTGTTACTACGGTGACGGCTCCTTCGGCATGACTGCGTTCGACATGGAGACCGCGAACCGCTTCGGCGTGCCCTACATCGCCGTCATCGGCAACAACTCGGCAATGAACCAGATCCGCTACGGTCAGATCGCCAAGTACGGCGCCGAGCGCGGCAACGTCGGCAATCTGCTCGGAGATGTGCCGTTCGGCAAGTTCGCGGAAATGCTCGGCGGTTACGGCGAAGAGGTGCGTGACCCTGCGCAGATTGCGCCGGCCCTGCAACGGGCGCGTGAATCGGTACAGCGCCTGAAGCGTTCGGCGGTAATCAACATCTGGGTCGACCCGCGCGAGTACGCGCCCGGGACCAAGAACCAGACCATGTACAAGTAGCGCGCCGGAGCTCTTATGGGACAAGCACTGGACGGCGTCCGCATCCTCGACTTCACCCATGTGCAGTCAGGTCCGACCTGTACGCAACTGCTGGCGTGGTTCGGCGCCGACGTGATCAAGGTGGAGCGCGCGGGAGCCGGTGACATCACGCGCGAACAGCTGCGCGATATCCCGGACGTCGACAGCCTGTACTTCACCATGCTGAACCACAACAAGCGCTCGATCACCCTCGACACCAAGACCGCCCGTGGAAAAGCGGTGCTCGAACGCCTTGTCAGGCATTGCGATGTGCTGGTCGAGAACTTCGCCCCGGGCGCGCTGGATCGCATGGGCTTCACCTGGGAGCGCATCCAGGAGCTCAATCCCAGGATGATCGTCGCCTCGATCAAGGGTTTCGGTCCCGGACCCTACGAAGACTGCAAGGTCTACGAGAACGTCGCGCAATGTGCCGGCGGCTCCGCCTCGACCACCGGCTTCGACGACGGACCGCCGCTCGTGACCGGCGCGCAGATCGGCGACAGCGGCACCGGGCTGCACCTGGCGCTCGGGATTGTCTGTGCGCTCTACCAGCGCAAGAGCAGCGGCCGCGGCCAGAAGGTCCTCGCCGCCATGCAGGACGGAGTGCTGAACCTGTGCCGCGTGAAGCTGCGCGATCAGCAGCGCCTGGCGCGCACGCAGATCATGAAGGAATACCCGCAGTACCCGGACGGCAAGTTTGGGAGCGCGGTGCCGCGCGCCGGCAACGCTTCCGGCGGCGGACAGCCGGGCTGGATCATCAAGTGCAAGGGCTGGGAAACCGATCCGAACGCCTACCTGTATTTCATTGCGCAAGCGCCGGTGTGGAAGGACATCTGCAAGGTGATCGGCAAGGAGG
>JANWKL010000001.1 GCA_025451375.1 Steroidobacteraceae bacterium | reverse complement strand
GCAGTACGCGGCGCCCGCAGGCCGGCCAGCATCCACACCGCGATCGGATAAAGAACGTAGGTGTAAAGGATGGTGGCACCGCTCGCCCAGACCATCGCCTTCAACAAAGAGTGCATCACGAACGGCCGGCCGGCGTCTGAACCTTGCGTGTCAGGACATCAATGAGCGCGGCGCGCGCCTCGAGATCCGTGAAGGTGTGGTCGGCCGCCGGAATGACACTCACGGTGAGTTCATCACGCACCTGCATCCGCCGCGCACAGCCACCGCCTTGCTGACGTAAAAGCTCGACTCCCGGATCACCGTCGGAAAACACGAAGTGCAGGCCGATGCCGGCGTCGGCCGCGTGCTGCAGCTCGGTCGGCAGGTCATCGGGAAAGGGACGTCCGCAGGCGCGGGCGATGGCGCGGACTGGTTTTAACGCCGCGGTGCTCAGGTGCTGCCAGAGCACGCCGCCCAGCTGCCTGAGGTCCACCGCTCCGGACAGCAGCTTGCCCCAGGATGCGAGACTGAAGACGTTGGTGCGATATCGCCTGATGTCGGTCGCGACGCGATGCTGCGGGTAGGCGAGCGACATCCCGTCCTTCCAGAAGAAAGTCAGCGGGTTGATGATCACGGCGGCCTCGAGCGGCAGACGTGCAACGGCGCCCTTGAAGGCGTAGTAAGCGCCGGAGCACAGCCCTACCACGCGCACCTCGTGCGCACCGCGATCCTGGCGCAGGAAATCAATGCCGGTGCGTACGTCCTGCAGCGCGCTAAGCGAGTAGACGACGTTCTCGGGTTCGCCGGCGCGCGGATCGCTGTCGCCGATGCCGGCGATGTCCATCCGCAGCACCGTATGGCCGAGCCGCGCGAGGTGGCGGGCGAGGGTGACGTACAGACCGTTCGGACCCACGTGATGAACGGCCCCCGCGTTGAGCAGCAGCACGGCGCTCGCGCCCGGCAGGGAGTGATTGCCTGCCGGTGCACTCAGCACCCCGAATAGCGGCGCCTGGCCGCCAAACTGCACCAGGGTTTCCTCCACTGGAGTTGGTGGGTCCGACGCGCTGGCGGGGTCCGTGACCGCCGCGGGCGCGAGGGTCACGGTGCGGCGCGTGGTGCTGGCGGGCGCGGCCGCGGGTGCGGACGGCGCGACGCTGCGCTCCTGGTTTTCCAGCCAGCTGAGCGCCGCTGCGAGGATCTGCTCCGGAACGATGTTCTCGTGTGGGTCGAGCATCATCTCGGTATAGCCGCGCACGGCAACGTGGTCCACCGCAGCACCATGCTCGCGCAGCGCCGGCACCAGCGCGAGGTCCACCGGCATTTCCGCCCGGTCGATAATCAGCATGTGTTCAGACGGCGAGCGCCTCAGGCGCGTGAGGTTGATCTCCCTGAGACTGGCCTGGGTCTGCGCGGTCAGGAGAAAACCCGCGCTCTCGAGGAAATTCGGATTGTCGCGCTTGAGCACATCGCGCCGCGCGTCGATGGCCCGCTGCAAAAGTCGCAGCTCGCGCACGTAGGCGCCGCCGTTCACGACCGGGGCGATCGCGATGAGGCCGTGCACGTCACGGAGCGTAAGGCAGGCGAGGGCCGCGAGCGCGGCTCCCAGCCGAAAGCCGGCAACATACAAACGTCCGACACCGGCCGCGTCCTTAAGCGTGTCGGCGGCACTGTGGATGCTCGCGAGCCACGCCGCCAGGCGCTGCGCTTCGAAGCTGTTGCCGGCGGAATCTCCCGTGCCGTCATAGTCAAACCGCAGTACCGCGAAGCCGGCGCTGGCGGCACGCACGCTCAAGTGGCGGATGGTGCGATGCGCGCACAGCGCTTCGTTCCCGAATGGGTTGCAGATGATGAGGCCCGCGCCCGGCGCACGCTCAGGCGCCGCTCGATGCAGCCATCCAAAGAGCGGTCGCTCCGGGGCACCGAAGAAGATCGGCTCGGCGCTCACAGCCATGCGTCGATGACCTTCATGCCGCTGTGCCACGCGTCCGCCAGCAAATCGAACATCGCCGCGCCATCAAACATGCGCTTGCTGGTCGCGGCCCGCGCGCCCTTGAGGATGAAGGTCTTGGCGGCGTCGGAAATCTGCGCAAAGGCGAGCGCGGCTGGCTCGACACCGGGGTGGCCGTGATTCTTGAGCCACTTGAGATTCTGTGCCGCGGCCTCGAACGCCGCTCCCAGCTGGCGCGTGGTGGCAAATGCCCAGGCGTGGTAGTGATTGAGACCGGCTTCCTGGAGAGCGGGCAGGTCGCGTTCGAAGCGCTGCTGGAAGCGCCGCACCGGATTGTCCTGCGGTCGCCGCTGCATGTGGCGCCGCCACAGTTCACGCGAGTGGCGCGCGAGTTGTGCCGGTGGCAGCTTCACGAGCGCATCTATCTTCACCAGCTCGGCATAGAGCGGCATGAACGTCGGCTCCGGTGCGGCGTCGAGCCGGAACGTCCGGGCGAAGTCTTCGCCCGCGAGCGCGTAGTACGCCGCGTTGTGGAAATAGCCGAGGCGTCGGCCGGCGACGTCGAGCGCGTTGAGGATGACCGAGGACTTCGTGTGCTGGCGCCGGTAATCGGTGCCGGAGGTGTCGGGCAGCCAGAATGCGTCCGCCTCCGTGCAGATGAAGCGCCCGGCGCCGAGGTGTTCCGCGGCGTGTTCGATGAGCGGCCGCCAGACATTCAGTTCCTGCACGTCGATGCCGTAGAGCTCGCGCAACTCCCCGTGCGGGGGCTTGAAGAAGGTCCACTGGTCGCCGTCGAAATCGATGGCGGCGGCGTGCGGCATGATCGCGAGCGGCTCGCACCCGAGGGCGTGCAGCGCCTCGATCCAGATGTCGACGTAGCAGTTCTTCTCGACCCAGTCGCGCGCGTCCGCGTGCAGCGTGTGACGCCGGTAGGTTGCAGGATCAAGGTGCGGCAGGACGCTCGCGATGTTCACACCCTTAGATCCTCTACGGCCACAGCTGCCGGCGCACTTGCGCCGGCCAGCCTTCAGGATCAAAGCCGTGAGTCCTGAACAGCGCCATGACAATGCGCTCGAGCCCGAACCCCAGGCACGCGGTGCTGGCGGTGTGGCCGTCAGGCGTGCGGATGCCGAAAGTAGTGCCGAAGTGTTCCTGGTGGAAGTTGAACGAGCACACCGCGGTCGGTTCTGCCGCTGAGATCACCGGCACCAGTACCTCGAACTTCAGCTGCTGATCTTTCTGGTTGATGGCGAGGAGCTTGCCGCCGCGGCCGAAGAAGGGGTCGGCTGCAACTTCTGCGCGCGCCGGGAGGCCAAGAGCGACGAGGAGCGACAGTCCGCGCTGCAGCCACAGGTCGCGCCAGGCAAGCACCTGCGCGGGAGTGCCGGCGCGCACGAACTCGCGCACCCGGAAGGACTGCATGCGGGTAGGTTCGTTAGAAGGCTCGTGGCGGTAGACCCAGTTGAGCATGGTGACCTGGCGGCCTGCTTGCGGGAGCGTGCCGCTGAAGCTCGGGTACACCGGGTAGCAGGCCGCCGGGTTCATGACCACGTCGGTGATACCGAGGAGATCACCCCAGGGCTGGCCCTCGTTCACGCGCGCCGCGAGCGCTTTTGCCTCTGGTTCCTTGCCGAAAAAGCTGTAGACCGCGCCACACAGATGCGGGAATGAGTCGAGGTACTTTACCTTCTCGAGGACGGCGCGGCTGATCACCGGCGGGAATGTGTAGACCTCGGCGTGATCGTCGCGTGCGAGTTGCGACACCAGCGCGTTGAAGCGCTCGAGCACGTCCTCGAACACCGCACCGCGTCCAAATGCGCCCGGCACACCGACTGGCACGATGAGGCCGTGCCGCACCAGGCCGTCGTAGAAGGTCTGCGGGTCGTACTCGCCGGCCACCTCAAGTGTCCTTGAGTACCAGCAGCATCGAGGCGCTCTTCGCCGCGATGCGCTCGTTGGAAATCATGAGCGAAGCGGACAGCACATCGCGGTAGTGGCGCCCGAGGCTGAACTTCGTGTCGTTCTTGTAGGCAACGATGCCGGCGATCTGCAAGGCCTTGTGCACGATCTGCGGCGCCGCTTCCGAGGCGCTGACCTTGAGGTTGTTCATTTTCAGCGCCCAGCCAATCGCGAGCAGCTCCTCCAGACCCGCGGGCCGCGTGGTGATGGCGTCGAATTCGGCGGCCAGACTGTGCCAGTTGTGCCGCATCGACTGCAGCTGCGTCGACACCTCCGCGAGGCGCAGCGCCGTCGGCGGCACCGAGCCCGGGTTCTTGCGCGCCCCGGCGCGCACACATTCCGCGGCGCGGGCGACGGCGTCCGCGCAGATCCCCCACCACAGCGCAGACCAGAGGATATGCGAGTAGGGGACCATGGTTTGCGCGGAAGAGTCGGCAAAACTTCCTGGGAGGATCTGCTCCTCGGCGCCTGAGGATTCGAGTTTGAACCCTGGGCTTACGGTGCCGCGCATCCCGAGGGTGTCCCAGGTGGTGGTCTGGGTAAGCCGGCAGTCGTCCTTGCGCACCAACACCAGCACCTGATCGCTCCCGGGGGCATCGGATGCGCGGCGGGCGGTCACGAGGATACCTTCCGCGTATGAGCAGTAGGATCCCGTGGTCGCATCCTTGGCGAGCGTGAAGCGCCCGTTGGCGCGTTCGACCGCGCAGATACTGGTGCGCGTCTCCCCGAAGGTGCCGTTCTCGGATGTCATGGAGGCGAGCAGATACTGGTTCCGGACGAGGTCCTGCAGGTAGCCCCGGAAGAATGTCGAATCGCGGCCGTGGCGCGCGAGGCAGGCAACCTGGATGAAGTGCATGGCGAGCACCATCGCGGATGACCCGCAGGCCTGGGCGAGCGCGACGCACAGGAGTGCGAGCTCGCGCATGCCGCAGCCAGCCCCGCCGAGTTCCTTCGGAACCGCTGCCGAGAGTACGCGTGCCTGACGAAGTGCGTCGATCGTCTCCTGCGGGAAGCGCGCGCGGGCGTCAACGTCTGGCGCCGCCGGTGCCGCGACATTCGTCGCAATCGCCTTAACGGCTGCGAGAAGCGCGTTGAATTCGTTGGAATTGCCACTCATGAGATCATGCTAGCAAGCCGCGCAGGAACTTGCGCAACCCACGCCACACAATGAGCGGCGTTTCATGGCCCCCGTTAAGCCAAAGCCGCCCGCGGCAGCGGCTATGGGCCTCTCCGGCCGCATGCCGTAACCGTGCATGAGCATGAGCTCCAGGGGTGCATCGGCAGCGCCAGCGACGAGCGTGCGCAGCCCTGCGATTTCGCGCACGGCCTCGTTCATCAGGTGACGTCGATGGGGATCGCCGTGGTTGAATTCAGTGCGCGCACCGTGCCGCGCGGCGCCGCCAGCGCGGCCGGGTGTGCGGGCCGCAGTGCGATCACCCGCGTGGCGCCCGGTGCGAGATGAAAATAGTCGTCCGCGGCCAGGAAGCCCGGTGTCCCGATGCACACGCACTGCGCGAAGCGGCGGGTCGTCACCGTGAGGTCGAAGTTGCCGCCGACGCGCCCGCTGGCGACCGCAGTGAGTCCCAGGTCAGCTTCGGCTGTGTTGGGAAGGCCGAGCGGGAAAAAGTACGACTCGCCCAGGGTGGCGCCTTGCGCGCCCAGGAGACGCGCGACGACCAGATCGTGCGAAGGCGGTCCGAAGCGGTAGGCGTAGTTCAGGTCGTACCAGCCATCGAACAGGTCGGTCGCCGCGATCTGCAACACCGCGCGAGCAGCGACCTCGATGTCACGGCTGGCGTGCTCGACCCGGATCTCGCCGCGGCGGTAGAGCGTGAGTTCGACACGCGCGTGCAGCGGCTCGGCACGCTCGTTCGCGACGTGCAGACTAAGGCCGTTACCGCCTTCGTCACTGGTAAAAATTGCTACCGGCTGCAGCGCGCGCGCCAGATAGCGATAGGCGGCTTTGGGATTGCCCTGCGCATCGATCACGCCCCAGCCGGCGCAGCTCCACAAGTCGCGCCAGAACCACACCAGTGCGCCCCCGCAAGGCGAGCCCTGGCGGCGCCATTCGGCGAACGCGCTCGTCATGACTTCCCCGGACACTGCGCGGCTCATGGACAGGTAACGCTGCGGGTCGGTGCCGCGCAGCGCGGCAGGATCGAGCTGAAACAGCGCGCGCAGATAGTGATCGCGCACGTCGTCAAAATCCCACTCCGCTCCCAGGTCACGCGGCGTGCGCGCGGACCAGTTGCCGTCCGGGATGTTGGCGAAAGCGAGGCACTCCGAGGCGAAGCGTACCTGCGCACGCCGCGCGTCTTCCAGCGGCCTCAAGTACGCGCCGACTCCGTAGTAGGACGACGTGCCGCTGCTTGCCTGATGGGGAAACGCGCCGCCGTGTGCGCTCGAGGGCCAGTAGGGGGTGTCCGGACACAGTTCGCGCGCGAGGCGCGGAAGAAATTCGTGGAACAGCGGCGCCATCCAGCGCTCCCGCGGCGCCGCTGACATCGCCGGCTGCTGCTCGCCCTCGCTGTTGCCGCACAGGACGGCCAATGCCGGACGGGCGCCGAGGCGCGCGAGTTGCTGACGCGCCTCCAGGTCCACCGACGCACTGAACACCGGGTCCTCGTGCGGGTAGTCCATGTTGGCGAACATGAAATCCTGCCAGAGGAGTACTCCCTGCTCGTCACACAGGTCCAGGAACTCGTCGCTCTCGTACACCATCATGCCGCCGACCCGCAGCATGTTCATGCCCGCGTCGCGCAGCTGGGCGAAAGACTCGCGCAGTGCCTGCCGGTCAACCGTGAACCCGATGGGGTCGGTGGGCGTCCAGCAGGCGCCCCGGCAGAACACCGGCACGCCGTTCACGGCGAGGGCGAAATTTCCCTCGCGCGTATCGAGGGTGAGGGTACGAAAGCCAACGCGCCCAAGCGGGGCTACGATCTCGTCACTCGAGCCTGGCAGGCGAAAGCTCAGTTGCGCGTCATATAGTGCCGGCTCCCCGTGGGTGTGCGGCCACCAGCGCTCCACCCGCGGCACGGTCAGGCGCCCTGAAAAACGGGTCACCCCCGACTCGGTCCCACCCGTGCGGGCGGTAAGCTTGAGCGCCCAGCTCTGGCCGCCGCGGCCCACGCGCAGCTCGGCGCTCGCAGGTGCGGATGCGCTGATGCCACGCGCTGCGCAGCGGACCTCAACCCAGCCGTAGTTTTCTTCTACACCGGTGCGCAGCACGAGCTCCGGGATGTCGAGGTGCGAGCGCGCCTCGAGCCACACCGCGCGCCACGGACCGACCGGGGGCGCGGGCGGCGACCAGCCCGGCGTGCGGCCGAGAAGCGTCGTGCGGTGCCAGCGCAGCTGCTGCGCGGCGAGCATCGGCACGCGCCATCGGGGACGCGCCCGCTTCGCCTTGAGGAGCTCATCGAGCGAGCGAAAATGGATCAGGAGTTCATTGTCATCGGCAAGCCTCCCATCGAGCGGGCACTCGTGGGTGAGAAACATGTTGTCACTCGTGAGGATCGGTGCCCCGTTCAGCCACGCCTGCGCGCTGCTCGCGAGGCCGTCGAATCCGAGCACCCACGCACCGTCCTTCGCAGGCGGACGTGGAAAGCGGACGCGGAACCACCAGTCCGCAGCGTCGATTCGCGGCTGCCCGGGCTCGAGGCTCCAGGCGCCGGCGCGGATCAGGCACTGCGCCACGGTGCCGGGCGCGGTCGCGGGGAGCCATTTCGGGTCGGCGGCTTGCAGCGCCTCAGGGCCGTCGCAGGTCCCCGGGGGCGTTGAGCACAACTGCCAGCCCGTCTCGAACAGGTGCCGGTCATGACCGGCGATGCGCTTGAGGCGGGGCGGCATCGCTTAGGTGTGGCGTCAGGCCGCGGCGGCTTGCAGCTCGCCGATCGCTGCGCTGATGGAAGCGATGCTGTCGAATACGCTGCGCTTGAGCATGTGATCCGGGAACTCGAGGTCGAATTCACCTTCGAGTGCCAGCATCACGTTCACGCTGGCGTGCGAGGTCATTCCGGCCTCGTAAAGATCGGCATTCAGGGCCAGCGTGTCCGCATCCAGGCTCAGGCGTCCGTGTTCCTTGAGAATGCGGCGGATTTTCGCGGTGACGTCCATGGTTCGCAATCTTAAGACACCGGAACTCGCGCGCCGGGCATCCAGACGCACAAACGTGAACGCGGACACACACCAGGTGCCAGCATTCTTTACACTTTGACTGTAAAATTCGCGTGTTACAAGACCCGCGATGACCCGACAGGGAGTGCCGTTCACCGCCTATGCGTCTGCGTTTCCTTGGCCAGTTTCTGCACATGCCGCTCGCGGCGCTCGCCGCCTTTGAGGGGCTGGTGTTCGTCGCCGCAATGTTCCTCGCAGCCATGTTGCGACTCGGCACTCTCACGCCCACGACCTTCCAGGGCAGCCAGTCGGGCCTGTGGGTATGCGCGGCAGTTTTCAGCCTCGGTACGCTGACCGCACTCGCGGCCCTGGGTCTTTACAGTCCGCGCCAGCGCTCGGATCTTCCGGGCCTCATCGTGCGGCTCGCGGTCGCGGTCGCGGCTTCGTTCGTGCTCGCCGCCGCCTTGTTCTACGAAGTGCCGAGCCTGAAAGTGGGGCGCGGAATCCTGGCGTTGTCCGCGTTCTTCGCGTTCTGCAGCGTATTGGTGACGCGCGCGTTCCTCAGCCAGGTGGTGGACGAAGGCGCGTTCCGCCGGCGGGTGCTGGTGTTTGGTGCGGGCCAGCGCTCGCTCGCCATCGCCTCGCTGCGGCGGCGCGCCGACCGGCGCGGTTTCACTGTCGTCGGATACGTGCAGGCACAGGATGAGGTGATCGCCGCACCCAAGCGGCAGGTCCTCGGTGCCAACCCCGGCATGCGGGAGCTGTGCAGCGAGCACCGGATAGATGAGATCGTGGTAGCAATGGAGGACCGGCGGCGCGGCTTTCCCATCGCCGAGCTTCTCGAGTGCCGTTTCGCCGGCATCGATATCACGGAACTTCTGACCTTCCTCGAGCGCGAAACCGGCCGCGTGGCCATCGACGTGTTGAATCCAAGCTGGCTCATCTTCGGTGAGGGCTTTCGCCGCAACCCGCTGCGTCTGCTCACCGCCAGGGGCCTCGATCTGCTGGCGAGTCTCATGATCCTCATGGTGTCGTTGCCGGCGATGCTGCTGACCGCACTGGCCATCAAGTTCGAGGACGGCTGGAACGCGCCAGTCCTGTACCGGCAGGCCCGCATCGGACTCGGCGGAGCCGCATTCAACGTGCTGAAATTCCGCAGCATGCGTACCGACGCGGAGTCCGCCGGACAGGCGCAGTGGGCGCAGGCGAAGGATCCGCGCGCGACCCGTGTCGGCAACGTGATCCGCAAGCTGCGGGTGGATGAGCTGCCGCAGATTTTCAACGTGGTGCGCGGGGACATGAGCTTCGTGGGTCCCAGGCCCGAGCGGCCGGAGTTCGTGGCGAAGCTCGCCGAGCGTATCCCGTACTACGTCGAGCGCCACTGCGTGAAGCCGGGGATCACCGGCTGGGCACAGCTGTGCTACCCGTACGGCTCATCCGAGCGCGACTCGCTGGAGAAGCTGCAGTACGACCTCTACTACATCAAGAACAATTCACTCTTGTTCGATCTGGCGATCCTGGTGCAGACCGTGGAAGTGGTCCTCATGGGCAAGGGGGCGCGCTGATGGCCACGGGCAACTGGCCGCGTCTGGCCGGACAGGAACTGCCGACCGCGGCAGACAAGCAGCGCCGCCGCCTGCTGATTCTGTGCGACGACACCGGGATGCGCCGGGAGCTGGAAAAGATCTTCTCGGATCTGGATGTTACCGCGAGCGAGATCTGCGATCAGGTGCCGGTGCTGGTGCGGCGGGCCGAGCCGGACGTCGTGCTGCTGGACTTCGGCACCGCCCGGGCGCCCGCCGGCGCGGCGCAGAGCCTCGCGTTGCTGCGCGACATCGTCAAGCTCTCTCCCGACACCCGCATCATCGCCATGACCGAGTACAACGCGCGCGAGTTGGCAGTCGCGGCGGTGGGCCTGGGAGCTGCGGACTTCTACCACAAGCCTCTCGATGCCGGGGTCCTGTCAATTGTCGTACGGCGCGCATTTCGCATTCGCGAGCTCGAGGAAGAGAACTGGCGGTTGCGCGAGCAGACCGGCTCCATGGCGCTGGAAGGCATCATCGGCGTCAGCGACACCATGCGCAGTCTGTGTCGCGCGATCGAAAAAGTAGCGCCGACCAACGCTACGGTGCTCCTGCTCGGGGACAGCGGCACCGGCAAGGAACTGCTGGCCCGCGCGCTGCATCGCCTGTCGGGACGCTCGCACCAGCCCTTCGTCGCCATCAACTGCGCGGCGATTCCCGACACTCTGCTCGAGAGCGAGCTGTTCGGATACGAGAAGGGTGCCTTCACGGGCGCGAACAAACGCACGCTCGGACGCCTCGAGTCGGCCGATCACGGCACAATATTTCTCGATGAGATTGGCGAGATCCCGGCATCGCTGCAGGCGAAACTCCTGCGCTTTCTGCAGGAGCGCTCGGTGGAACGCATCGGTGGGCGCACGCCAATCCCGCTTGACCTGCGGATCATCTGCGCCACCAACCGCAATCTGGAGGCGCAGATCGGCAGCGGCGCTTTCCGCGATGATCTTTTTTACCGCATCAGCGAAGTGACCGTGCGCGTACCACCCTTGCGCGAGCGCCAGGGCGACAGCCTGCTGCTCGCGCAGTTCCTGCTGCAGGAAATGGCCGAGCGCTTCGGCAAACCCACCCGCGGTCTGGCGCCGGATGCCATTCGCGCCATCCAGAAGCATCCCTGGCCCGGCAACGTGCGCGAACTGGAAAATCGCATCAAGGGCGCGGTCATCATGGCCGAGGGCGCCGTGGTCACTGCCAGCGACCTGGGGTTGCAGGACCCGACCGAGGATCTGGAATATCTGAATCTGCGGGTCGCGCGCCAACGCGCCGAGGTGCAGGCCGTGCGGCACGCGCTGGCCATCGCCGGCGGCAACCTCTCGCGTGCGGCCGAGCTTCTGGGCGTCACGCGCCCGACCGTTTACGATCTGCTGGAGCGTCATCACATCGACGCCGCACAGTTCGCGCGCGCCGGCGCACCCGCCGGCGAACCGGTGGTACCGACTTGAGAAAGGACATGATGCAGAATCTGCGCAAATGCCGCATCGCCGTGGTGGGCCTGGGCTATGTTGGGTTACCGTTGGCGGTGGAATTTGGCCGGCGCTTCACGACCGTCGGCTTCGACGTCAAACCCACACGCATCGCGCAGCTGCGTGCCGGTCGTGATCTGACGCTCG
Source organism: Steroidobacteraceae bacterium (assembly GCA_025451375.1). Taxonomy (GTDB): domain Bacteria; phylum Pseudomonadota; class Gammaproteobacteria; order Steroidobacterales; family Steroidobacteraceae; genus 13-2-20CM-66-19. The sequence continues at coordinate 11,972 of JANWKL010000001.1, read as the reverse complement.
AGGTTTCACGTCCCGAGCTCAAGGCGGCGCGCCAGCTCACCTTCACCAGTGACTTGCAGGACCTGAAGCGCTGTGAGGTGTTCATCGTCACGGTGCCGACGCCGATTGATGACTACAAGCGGCCGGATCTGACCCCGCTGGTGCGTGCGAGCGAGAGCGTCGGCAAGGTGCTGCGCAAGGGCGCCGTGGTGATCTACGAATCCACGGTGTATCCGGGCTGCACGGAGGAGGTCTGCATCCCGATCCTGGAGCGCGAGTCGGGATTGAAATTCAATCGTGATTTTTTCGCCGGCTACAGTCCCGAGCGCATCAACCCGGGCGACAAAGAGCACCGGCTCACCACCATCCGCAAGGTGACCGCCGGTTCGACGCCGGAAGTGGCGGAGTTCGTCGACAAGCTTTACGGCTCAATCATCACCGCCGGAACCCACCGGGCCTCGAGTATCCGCGTGGCGGAAGCGGCCAAGGTGATCGAGAACACCCAGCGTGATGTGAACATCGCGCTCATCAACGAGCTGGCGCTGATTTTCAACCGCCTGGGGATCGACACTGAGGAAGTGTTGGCGGCGGCGGGCAGCAAATGGAACTTCCTGCCATTCAGGCCGGGGCTGGTCGGCGGTCACTGCATCGGAGTGGACCCGTATTACCTCACCCACAAGGCGCAGGAGATCGGTTATCACCCGGAAATGATCCTCGCCGGACGGCGTATCAACGACAACATGGCCTTGTACGTCGCCGGCCAGATCATGCAGCTCATGGCTGCCAAGCGCATCCACGTAAAAGGCGCGCGGGCACTCGTTCTCGGGATCACCTTCAAGGAGAACACCCCGGACATCCGCAATTCCAAGGTGGTCGATGTGGTGCGGGAGCTGCAGAAGCATGGCGCCCGGGTGGATATCTACGACCCGTGGGCGAACGCCAGGGAGTGCCAGCACGAATACGGCCTGCGGCCCGTGCGAACCCTGCAGCCGAAACGTTATGACGTGGCGGTGATCGCCGTGGCGCACCGTGAGTTCCGCGCGCTCGGCGCGGCGGCGGTGCGCCGGCTCTGCAAGAAGCACCACGTGGTGTACGACATCAAGCACCTGTTTCCGGCCGCCGCCGTCGACGGCCGACTGTAGGAGGCCGCTACTGACGCTGCTTGAATTCTTCCGGTGTCAGCTGGTGGCGGGCGAGCAGCTTGTAGAAGTCGGTGCGGTTGCGCTTGGCGAGGCGCGCCGCCTGGCTGACGTTGCCGCCGGTAATCTGCAGGATCGAGGACAGGTAGCTGCGCGTGAATTCATCGCGCGCCTCATCGAACGAGGGCAGCCTTCCCGGGGCTCCGCCCAGGGATTGCTGCACCAGTTCCACCGGAATGATCGGCGTCTGCGACAGCGCCACATTCTGGCGCACCACGTTCTGCAACTGGCGGATGTTTCCCGGCCAGTCAGCCGTGGCGAGGAGCTCGACCGCTTCCGGGGCGTAGATCTTGCGCACGCCACTTTCTTTAGCGATCGCCGCCAGGAAATGCGCCACCAGCAGCGGTATGTCCTCACGCCTCTTGTTCAGCGAGGGCATCTCGATATGCACCACGTTCAGGCGGTAGTAGAGGTCTTCGCGGAAAGCACCTGACGCCATGAGCTGCTGCAGGTCGCGGTGGGTCGCCGAGATCACGCGCACGTTCACCGGCACCGCCTCGGTGGTACCCACCGGACGGATGACGTTTTCCTGCAGCACGCGCAGGAGCTTCACCTGCAGGCGCATCGGCATGTCGCCGATCTCATCGAGCATCAGGGTGCCACCGTCCGCCGCCATGAAAAGACCGCGATGCGTGCGCGTGGCGCCGGTGAAGGAGCCCTTCTCGTGACCGAACAGCTCCGACTCGAGCAGGTCCTCTGACATCGCGCTGCAATTGATCGCGACGAAGGGCTTGTTGCGCCGCGGGCTGCCGCGGTGGATGGCGCGCGCGAAGACTTCCTTGCCGGTGCCGCTTTCGCCGGTGATCAGCACGCGCGCATCGGTTCCCGCCACCATATGGCCCTGGGCGAGCTTTTCTTCCATGTTGGCGCTGCGGGTGACGATCTCGGCGCGCCAGTCCTCATCCGAGGCACTGAAGCCGGAGATGCGCAGGGCCTTCTGCACCTGGTCGAGGAGTTCCTGCTTGTCCACCGGCTTGGTGAGAAAGCCGAACGCACCCATCTGCGTCGCCTGCACGGCATCCGGAATGGTGCCGTGGGCGGTGAGGATGATCACCTTCAGCCCGGGCCAGCGGTTCTGCAGCTCCTTCAGGAGTCCGATACCGTCCATCTGGTCCATGCGCAGGTCGGTGATCACGAGGTCGGGGCGGAAGCGGCTCGCGGCCGCGATGGCCTGCGCGGCGCTCTCGACCGCCTCGACGTCATAGCTTTCCGCGCGCAGGCGGATGGTGAGCAGCCGCAGCAATCCCGGGTCATCGTCAACGACGAGAATGCGTGCCTTGCGTTTACCGGTCTGGTTCAAGTTGACTTTCCTTAAGAAACGCTGATGTCAGCGCCCGGCGTCGCCGGGCTTGCGCTCGTTCAACGAGCGCTCAATGTTGAAAATGGCCTGCAGCTTGGCGCGTGCCTCATCGAGCTCCTTGCGCAGACGCGCATTCTCATCGAGCTCGGCCTGCAGGCGGTGATTGGCATTGGTCACGCGTTCGTGATCGAGCCGTATGACTTCGCTTTGCAGCCTGCGGTTTTCTGTCTCGAGCGTCAAATGGTCGTCAATTTGCGAAAGTTTCAGGAAAGCGAGCGCCCGCTCCCCGGGCAGCAGCATTTCCGGGTTGGCCAGGACCTCGCGCAGCTGCTTCTGGGCGCGCGGCAGATCGGTCGCCGGATGACCCGTGGTGCCGAGGATCAGCGCCAGCTTCAGTTCCCGGCTGGGCGTGGGGCTCGCGTCGTAGTCGCGTTGCGCGCCAGCGACGATCTCCGCCTGTTGGGCCGGCTGTCCCTGCAAGAGGTTCTGCAGCAGCTGCAGGTAGCCGCTCAGCACCGAGTTCGCGACCGCGGCCTGGTCCACCACCGGCGGTGGAGGTGGCGGGACTTTTCCGGCCATGCTCGTGCAGCCGGCGAGGAGCAGCGCGGCACCGACAGCGCCGAGGGCAAGATTACGCGGCATGGGCCTGCGCCTTCAGCTCGGGCCGAACCGGTCCTTCGCTGCTGCCGACCCTGATCGGCATGGTGATGCGAAAATGCGCGCCGGGGTACTCGCCGTCGATGATCTCGACCGTGCCGCCGTGCGCGGCGACGAATTCCAGCACCACCGATAAACCGATTCCCGTGCCTTTCACCGCCGGCGTGCGCGCCGCGCGGCCGGTATAAAAGGCTTCGAACACGTGTCCCCGATCCTCGACCGGGATGCCGGGGCCGCCGTCGGCGACGTCGAGCACCAGCTGCAGCGATTGCGTGCGGGCCTGCAGGTGGATGGTGCCGCCCTTCGGGGAGTACTTCACCGCATTCGACACCAGGTTCTCGAGGATGAGGCGGATCTTGCCACGATCGGCAAGCAGCGTTACATCGTCGACGCGTACGTCCAGGCGCACGCGCTGCGACAAGAGCGTCAGCTGCTGGTTCTCCAGCACCTGTTTCACCAGCGGCCGCAGGCGAAACTCCGTGGCGTCGAGGCCGACACTGGAGGTCTGCCAGGCGCTGAATGACAGGAGATTCTCGATCATGCGCTGCAGCTTGATGCCGTTCTCGCGCAGGATGGCGGCGACTTCGCGCTGGTTGGAGTCGAGCTCGCCGACCGCGCCATCCATCAGGAGCTCGGTGCCCTCACGGATGTTCGCCAGCGGTGTCTTCAGCTCGTGTGACATGTGGCGCAGGAAGCGGTTGCGCTCGTGCGCAAGTTCCAGGAGGCGCTGCCGCAGCCATTCCAGCTGCCCGCCGAGGCGCTCGAGGTCATGCGGGCCCCGGACCGCGATCGGATTGGTGAACGTGCCCTCACCAAGCTCGCTGATGGCGCGATCGAGCTGGCGCAGCGGCCGGCCCACCCCGATGGTGAGCACGAAGGCGGCGATCACCGCCAGCGGCAGGAGGGCGGCCGCCCACCACAGCAGTTCCTTGCGCGCGCGCAGCGTGCGGTCCTCGAGCGCCGCGACCTGCGCGTCAACCTGGGCGTTACTCTGCGCGGCTACCCGTTCGACCAGGCCCGAGAGCTGCGCGAAGCGCGCCGAAAGATCCGACGCTGTCCCCGCGGCGCTCACGGCCGCTGAGTTCATCAAGGCGACGCGGATGCTGCGCTGGAGGTCCGCGAGCTGTCCGAGCGTCTGCTGCGTGTTGCTGGCTGCCTGGCGGCGCAGCTGGTCCCCGGTGGTGGTCAGGCTCTCGTCCTGCGTGCGGTACAGATCAAGAAGCTTCGGATCCTTCAGCACCTCATAGAGGCGCGCGGTGCGCTCGAGGGAGGCGATCTGTCCGAACAGCGCCTGGCTGGCGCGGGCGCCGGTGACACCCTGAATGACGATTTTCTGACCCGTGTCGGCGAGCTCGCGGATCTGCAGAACCGCGGTCAAAATGGCGACGAGCAGCGGCACGGCGATCAGCGCCAGGCCAACAAGCATCAGGCCACTCAAGGACTTGGGGCGCCCCCATTGCATGAGGGCGCATTCTACGCATTCTTCAGGAGCGCCACGGGTCCGACAGCAGCCGCCGCTCCCAGGCGAGCGAAGTCCGCACGATGGCGTCCAGGTCATCGTATTTCGGCCGCCAGCCCAGCTCAGCGCGGATGCGCTCGGCCCGGGCGACGAGCGCCGGGGGGTCCCCGGCGCGGCGCGGCTGCTCGCGCACGTTCAGGCGCGCGCCGGATACCCGCTCCACGCTCGCGAGCACCTCGCGCACGCTGTAGCCATGGCCGTAGCCCACGTTCAGCGTGGTCGAAACGCCGCCGCCGCGCAGGTACTGGAGCGCATCCAGGTGGGCCGTGGCGAGATCCTCCACGTGGATGTAGTCGCGCACACCGGTGCCGTCGGGGGTCGCGTAGTCGCTGCCGAAGACGCAGACCTGCGGGCGCTTGCCGATCGCGGTCTCGCAGGCGACCTTCACGAGCAGGGTTGCGTTGGGACTCGCCTGTCCGACCCGGCACTGGGGGTCGGAGCCCGCGACGTTGAAGTAGCGCAGGGCCGCATACTTCAAGGGCGTCGCGCTGGCCACATCCCGCAGCATCCATTCGGACATGAGCTTGGAGGTGCCGTAGGGGTTGATCGGGGCGGTTGGCGTGTCTTCACCGGCGACCCCGTCCGCCGGCATGCCGTAGACCGCGGCGGTGGAGGAGAACACGAAGTTGCGCACGCCCGCGGCGACACAGCATTCCAGCAGAGTGCGCGTCGAGCAGGTGTTGTTGCCGTAGTACTTCAACGGCTCGCTGACGGATTCCGGCACGATGGTGAAGGCGGCGAAATGCATCACGGTGTCTACCGCGTGGGCACGCAGCAGCTCGAGGACCGCTTCGCGATCGCCGACCCTGCCGACCACGAGCGGCGTGTCAATGACCGCCTGGCGAAAACCGCGCGACAGGTCATCGAGCACCACGACCCGCTCGCCGCGCGCGCGCAACTGCAGCACTACGTGGCTGCCAATGTAGCCGGCGCCGCCGGTGACTAATATGCTTCCCTGACTCATGGCGCAGATCATAAACAAAACGGGCGCCGACGGGCCGCAACCTTTCGCAGGTCTTGCGCCGGAGGTGGTGCTGGACGCCGCGGCGGCGGCGGGCCTGGATCCTGACGGACGGCTGTTCGCACTCAACAGCTACGAAAACCGCGTCTACCAGATCGGCACGGACCAGGGGATGCTGGTGCTGAAGTTCTATCGGCCGGGCCGCTGGAGTGACGCGCAGATCGTTGAAGAGCACGCCTTCACGCAGGAACTCGCCGCCGCCGAACTGCCGGTGGCGGCGCCGCTGGTGCTCGGCGGGGAAACGCTGTGCCGCTACCAGGACTTCCGCTTCACCGCTTTCCCGTGGATGCGCGGCCACGCGCCGGAGCTGGACGCGCCCGAGGCGCGGCAGATTCTTGGGCGCGCGCTCGCGCGCCTGCACGAGATCGGCGCTACGCGCGCTTTCAGTGTGCGGCCGCGGGTTGATATCGAGCGCCTCGGGTGGCAGGCCCGCTCACAGGTCCTGAGGAGCGCACTCCTGCCGGACAACCTGCGCGAGCGCTACACGAGTGTCAGTGGTGCCTTGCTCGAACGTGTCAGCGAGGCATTCGCCGCCGCCGCCGGGGTGCGCGCGATCCGCATCCACGGGGACTGCCATCTCGGCAATCTCCTGTGGAACGAGCATGGCCCGGTGTTCGTGGACCTGGATGACTGCGCGATGGGTGTGCGCATGCAGGACCTGTGGATGATGATTTCCGGTTCGCCCGCCGAGCAGCAGCGGCAGTGGGCGGATCTGCTGGAAGGCTATCAGCAGTTCGCGGTCCTGGACTTTCGCGAAATGCAGCTCGTCGAACCGCTGCGCGGCTTGCGCATGCTGCATCACGCCGCCTGGGTGTCGCACCGCTGGCGCGACCCGGCCTTCCCGCGCGCCTTTCCGTGGTTCGGCGAGGCGCGCTATTGGGAGGGGTACCTGCAGGATCTCACCGAGCAGATCGACAGTATCGCCGACCCGCCGCTACTGCGTATGTAAACGCGGTATTGTTAGGCCATGCGAAACCTCACCCTCAATATCGTAGCGGCGGTCGGCTTCATGGTGGCCGTCAGCGGATGTGGTTCGGGCAAGGCCCCGGACGCGGCCGCAGCGGCCGCGAAACAGGTCCACAAAAATGCGGCGTGGGCGACCAACGGCCTTTCTCCTGGAATGGTGGCCGCGGTGACGCCCCCGGGAGCGGCTCCCGGGTCGGTGCAGGTTAAATTCGAGCTGCAGGGCCGCCCCGACGTGGCGCAACCCCTCGACGTGGACGTCGTGATCATCCCGGTGTTGGGCAACGTGGACCGGATTTCCGGCAGGTTCACGGCGGACGATGGACTGGACGTCGTGGGCGGGCAGGATCTGCCGGTCGCCGATAAGCCGGTGGAAGGCACCGCGATCCACCACAGCGTCAGGGTATTGCCGAAACGGGAGGGGATTTTCACCCTGACCGCGGTGCTGACGGTCGACAGCGCCGGCCGCAGCACGAGCGAGAATTATTCGATGCCCGTGATTGCGGGCGCAGGCCTGCCGGAGGCGCCCTCCAAGGCGGCCCCCGCACCCGAGGCGGGAGCCGCGCACCCGGCTGCTGCGACGCAATAGACCTGGCAGTCTGGCAACGAGCAGCCGGCAAAAGCCCCTGCGCCAGCCTCGCTTTGAAGTGCTCGGCTGCCGAGGTGATCGGAACAGTCGCGTGTCGAGCCGCGCCTTTTGCCGGCGGCAACGCAGCCGCGGTCCGAAAAAGCGCCGCAGGCGACTTTTTCCCATTGACCAAACCCGTTCAACAGAATCGGGAGGGGCTTCACGGGGAAGAGCGGCGGCGGCTCGTATGATCGTTGCTGGGCTTGCTGCCCCGTTATGTCAAACCCCCTGACCCGAGAGACGCGCGCCGCAACCGAAGGCGCCACCGGTGCGACGACCACCCTCGTCAGGGCCGACGTACGTCCGCGCGGCGCGGACATGGCCGATCTGCATCCGCAGCTGCGCGCGCAGCTGCGCGAGCTGCAGCTGCGCACCGGCAGCGCGACGCCCGATGTCGCGATGCTGGTGCACCTGATCAACACGCACTATCACACCATCGACACCGAGCGGCGCGGCATCGTCGAGTCCATGCGGCTCATGGCCGATGAGGCCCGTTCACTCGCGCTCGAAGCGCGCGCCCAGAGCTCCGAGCATCTGCAGGTCATCCTCGATCACATCAAGGATGTGGTGCTGGCGCTCGATGCGGACGGTGCCATCCGCACTTTCAATCCCACCGGCGAGCGGGTCTTCGGTTATGACGAGGCCGAGGTGGTCGGCCGCCGCATTGACGTGCTCATTCCGCAGCTGGCGGCAAAGGGCGAGAGCATTCCCCAGGCGCTGCAGCGGCTGGCGGAGGCGCTCGGGGATACGGCGCTCGATCTGGCCGCCACCGAGCTTTGGGCACGACGCAAGGACGGTGAGACGTTCGCGGCGGAGATCGCCGTCAGCAAGGCGCCGACGTCGCGGCGCGAGATGTTCGTGCTGTGCCTGCGCGATGTGACCGAGCGGCGCGAATCCGAGCAGGCGATGCGCGAGAGCGAGGCGCGTTACCGCCTGCTGGTCGATCACGCCCCCGAAGCGATCGTGGTGCTCGATCTCGAAACCGGGCGCTTCGTGGACGCCAACGAAAATGCGCAGAAGCTCTTTGGTCTGGACCGCGAGCATCTGCTTGCGGTGGGCCCGGTGGCCTTAAGCCCGCCGCTGCAGCCCGACGGGGAGCCTTCTTCACAGCGCGCCAGCAACTACATCGGGCAGGCACTCGCCGGGGAGCCGCAGGTTTTCGAATGGCTGCACCGCGATGTCGCGGGCCGGGAAATCATGTGCGAAGTGCGCCTGGTGCGCATTCCGAGCGGCAACCGCCAGCTGGTGCGCGGCAGCATCGCTGACATTTCCGGGCGCAAGCGTGCCGAGAACATGGCCGCCGCGGAGCGCGAGGTATTCGAACAGATCACAGGCAACGTGCCGCTGCCGCAGGTACTGGCCGCGATCACGCGCCTCGTGGAATCGGTCGGCGTGGGGACGGTGTGCTCAGTGAGCGTGCTCGCCGACAGCGGCGACTCCTTCAGCCACCTGGTCGCGCCGCGGCTCGCCGACAACGTGCGCGCGGCGCTGGCCGGCTCCGGTGCGGCCGTGAGTGACGATCCTTCGTGGCACGAGCGCCGGGAACTGGCGCTCGCGGCGGGCCTGCGCGCAGCCTGGTCGACGCCCATCAAGGCGGCGGGCGGCGCTCTTTTGGGCGCGCTCGGCGTGTACCGCGCGGAACCGGGCCTGCCGACTGCGCAGGAGGCGCAGATCATGTCGCGCGCTGCGCAACTCGCCGGCATCGCCATCGACAGGCGTCTCGCGGAAGAGGCGCTGCGCGGCAGCGAGGCGAAGTTCCGCGGTCTGTTCGAGAGCATCGCGGAAGGGGTTTACCAAAGCGGCCGCAATGGCCGGCTGCTGTCGGTCAACCCCGCGTTCGTTTCGATGCTCGGTTACAAGAGCGCCGGGGAACTCTACGCGCTGCCGAGTGCCGCGGCGCTCTACTGGAATCCCGCCGACCGCGCCGAGTTCAGCCGCCGCATCGAGACCGAGGGAGAGATCCGCGATGCGGAGTTCCTCATGCGCCGACATGATGGGCAGCAGGTGGTGATTCTGGAGAACGCGCGCGCCATGCGCGACAGCAGCGGCGCTATCACCGGCTACGAAGGCACCATTGCCGACATCACCGAACGTAAGCGCGCCGAGCAGGCGGTGTTCGCCGAAAAGGAGCGTGCGCAGGTGACGCTGCAGTCGATCGGCGACGCGGTGATCACGACCGACGCGCAAGGACGCATCGAATACATCAATCCGGTCGGCGAAACGCTCACCGGGTGGACCCTGAGCGAAGCGCGTGGCCAGCCGCTCGCCGCGGTGCTGAAGCTCGTTGATGAGCTGACCGGCGAACCGATCGGCAACTCGCTGGCGGGCGCCCTCGGCCGCGGCGAGAGTGGCGCTGCCGCTGATCACTCGGTGCTGATCACGCGCGCCGGCAGCGAAGTCGCGATCCAGGAGTCCGCCGCTCCCATCTGCGACCGCCAGGGTCACGTCATCGGCGCGGTGGTCGTGTTCCACGACGTCACGCGCGAGCGGCGCCTGAAACGCGCCCTGTCCTGGCAGGCGAGCCATGACGCCCTGACCGGACTCATCAACCGGCGCGAGTTCGACAACCGCCTGCACACCGCCTTGCTCGCCGCGCAGCGCGAGGAGGGCGCCTACGCACTTCTTTATATAGACCTCGACCAGTTCAAGGTCATCAACGACACCTGCGGCCATCAGGCCGGCGACCGGCTGCTGCGCGATGTGACCGGCCTGCTGCAGACCCGGGTACGTACCTCCGACACCATCGCGCGCCTGGGCGGGGACGAGTTCGGGGTGCTGCTCGAGGGCTGCACCCCCGAGCAGGCCGTGCGCATTGCCGATGGTGTGCGCCAGGGCATCCGCGACTTTCGCTTCGTATGGGGCGCCAACACCCTCTCGGTCGGCGCCAGCATCGGCGTCGTGCAGATCACCGCCGAGACCGAGAATGCCGCGAGCGTCATGAGCGCCGCCGACATTGCCTGCTACGCCGCCAAGGATGCCGGACGCAATCGCATCCACGTGTACGGCACGGACGGTGTCTCGCATCATCACCGCGAGATGCACTGGGTGTCGCGCGTCACCCGCGCGGTCGAGGATGAGCGGCTCGAGCTGTTCTTCCAGCCCATCGTCTGCCTCGCGGATCCCGCGGCACGGGCGTTTTATGAACTCACGGTGCGCCTGCGCGATGACTCGGGGGAGTTGGTGCTGCCGAGCGAGTTCATCCCGGCGGCCGAGCGCTACAACGTCATGGCGGTGATCGACCGCTGGGTCGTCGGCCAGGCGATCGCGCTGCTCACCGAGCGTGCGCGCCGCGGCGAGTCGCTGCCGCTCCTGGCGGTGAATCTGTCCGGGACCTCGCTCAACGAGCAGTCGTTCGTCGACTTCATGCTGCACAGCGTGACCGAGCCTGCGGTCGCGCGCGCCCTGTGCTTCGAGATCACCGAGACCGCAGCGGTCACGAGCCTTGCCAATGCGCGCTTCCTCATGAGTGAGCTGAAGGCGCGCGGCACCCGGTTCGCACTCGATGACTTTGGAACCGGCGTGTCTTCCTTCGTTTATCTGAAGGCGCTGCCGGTGGACTACCTCAAGATTGACGGCCAGTTCATCAGCCACGTCACCGACGACCCGGTCAACCGCAGCATGGTCGAGGCGATCAGCAAGGTCGGGCGCGCACTAGGGATTGCCACGGTCGCCGAGTGTGTCGAGAGCGGGGCAGTCCTCGAGGAACTCAAGCGCATCGGCGTGGACTTTGCCCAGGGCTTTCACCTCGCCCAGCCGCTGCCGATCGCACAGCTGCCGAAGTAACCGGCGTTCCCGTCCTCGCATGGTGCGCTGCCTATGCGTTTGCGTAGAATGCGCGCTCCTCAAGAAGTGCCAGACGAGAGCCTCACCGTGCGCCACAAGACCGCGATTGCCTGTGCCCTGCTGCTCGCTGCTGGGGTGGCGCTGAGTGCTGCCGCCGCACCCGCCGCGCCGTCGGCCGAGGAGGTCGCAGCGTCGCTGCGCGATGCGGCCATGGCGGGCCACGACGTGGCGTTCAGTTGGGTGAGCGAGCTCACCAGCCGCTTCGGGCCGCGGCCCGCAGGCTCGGCGAACGAGCACCAGGCGGCCGAGTGGGCCGCCGCGCGACTCAAGGCGCTTGGCTTCGAGAACGTGCATATCGAGACGTTCCCGGTGACCGCGTGGGTGCGCGGCACCGAGCACGCGGAACTGATCGCGCCCTCGGCGCAGCCCCTCGCTGTGGCCGCGCTCGGGGAATCCCCGCCCACGCCCGCGGCGGGACTCGAGGGTGATGTCGTGCTCTTCCCGACCTTCGAGGCACTCAAGGCCGCCCCGCCTGGGTCGCTCGCCGGCAAGATCGCCATGGTCTCCTACCGCATGGTGCGCATGCAGGACGGCGCGGGTTACGGGCCCGCGGTTGGCGCGCGCGTCGATGGTCCGGCGGCGGCCGCACGCTGTGGCGCCATCGCCTACCTGATGCGCTCCGTGGGCACAGACAATCACCGCATCGCTCACACCGGGACCACGCGCTACGTTGACGGACGGGTGCCGCTGCCGAGCTTTGCGCTGTCCAATCCGGATGCCGACCAGATCGAGCGTATCGCCGCGCTTGGCCAGGCCGTGCGCGTGAAGCTCTTCTCCAGCGCCTCCTATGCGGACTCGCATTCGCAGAACGTGGTGGCGGATGTGCGCGGGCGCGACAATCCTGCGGGAGTGGTGCTGATCGG